>JANXDQ010000009.1 GCA_025059415.1 Aigarchaeota archaeon | reverse complement strand
GTTATCTGTGCTTTCGTCGGGATGCTGTATTTGAGGGGAGAGTTTGTCGAGGTGGGCGATGAGGAGGAGGGCGTAATTATTATGCCGAGGCCGAGCTCATCTGAAAGAGGGTCTCCTTGATAGTAGTTTCGGAAGCGGGAGCTCCTTAAACGGCTTGTCCTTCGTCTCCTCCCGGATTCTCGTGATGAGGTCTTCTGGTTTCATGAATTCTATCCTATCCTCAGCCCGAATCCGGACACTTAAGATACCGCTCTTCTTTTCCCTCTCCCCATATACTACTATGTAGGGTATCCACTCTGTTTCCGCATCTCTAATCCTCTTGTCGACGGTTTCATCGCGATCATCGACGTCAACACGTATCCTGTTCCTCTCAAACTCTTCTATGAGTTCTATGCAATCGGGGATATATTTTGATCTGACGGGGATTATTCTGACTTGTGTTGGTGAAAGCCATGTGGAGAGCATTGGTTTCCCACCTCTCATCCTCACGAGCTCGGCTTTCTCCAGTAAGGCATAGATCACCCGCTCTATTGCACCGCTTGGAGAACAATGGAGTATGATGGGGTATGCCTCTTCTCCACTCTCATTCACGTATGTTATTCCGTAGGATCTCGCATTTTCCACATCGATTTGATCGGTTGAAAGGGCGGCGGCTTTACGTTGACAGTCAACGAAGTTGAATTCCCATTTAAGGACGAAGTAGAAGTATCTCTCGCTCCACATCTCGGCGAGCACCGGCTTCCCAAAAATCCTTACGAGTTCGAAGATGAAGTCCTTATTTTCCTCATAGAAGTCCTTCGTAAATCTTATGGCCATTTCCAGATAATCCCTGTCGAACCCGATTCCTTCCATGACTTCGAGGGATAGTTTTAACCGCCTCTTCATCTCCTCCTTAGCCTGCTCAAGGTCCTTGCAGAGTGCGTGGACATCCGGCATCGTGAAGGCTCTCAGCCTCTTTAAACCAGCTAGTTCCCCGCTCTTCTCCCTCCTGAAACTATATCTCGTCAACTCGTATAGCCAGAGTGGGAGATGCCTGTAAGAGAGCTGCATATCCCTTGCTATTAGGAATTGACCAAAACATGCCGCAAACCTCAGGAAGTACTTCTTATCCTCAGTTGGGATTACATACTGCCTGGCTGGAAATTTGTGCAAGTATTTCCTTAAGGCGGGATGCTCCATATCATACATTATCGGTGTCTCGAGTTCTATTCCTCCGTATTCTATCACCTTCTTGGTTACGTATTCCTCGAGTAAGCTCTTGATGAGCCTCCCCTTCGCGTACCACCTCACGTTTCCTGGATCGCTCGCGGGCTCATGATCAGCTATCTCAAGCCTCTTCATGAGGGAGACATGTGGCGGCTGTTCCAAGACGGCCCTAGACTTCTGCATTTCATATTTTGCGAATGCTTCCAAATTCTCATGGCCGCTGAAATCGAATTTTTCTACCGGAATCATCTCGCCCCCCGGGGTCAGCACATGCCAATATGACTCGAGCTTCTCCTCTAGGAGAAGTGCTTGTGGAACCTCTTCAGAGGACCTGGCCGCAGCTTCCGCCGTGTAGCTCTTAAGCTGCTCCGCGAGTGGATGGCCCTTAACCGATATGACCAAGCGTTTATTCCATCCAAAGGGAGCCGCGTGGAAGTTTAGGCCAAGTGTTCTTGCACGTTCCTTCATGGCGTTAAAGATTTCCATTGCATGAGTTGGGGGAGCAAGGTCTGTGCTAAGATGAGCGTAGGGATAGATCACCAGCCTCGGTATCTTGAGCTTTTCCATGAATGCCGCCGCGTCATCCATTGCTTTCACAGCAAGTAACCTGTCATCGTCCTTCTCTATGGATGTTAAAAGGAGAAGTGCCTCCTCAATCCTATGTATCTTCCTCTCGGCCTCTTCATAGATCCCAGCTTCGGGCTGTATAGGCTCATACTCGACATAATCCACGTGTAACTGCATTATCTTCAACTCGGCACACCACCATCCAGGAGATTAGATGAGGGAATAACGCCAACGCTCCACCTTCCGATCCATCCTCGTTAATTTCTTGAATTCCTTATAATGTTTCTCGCAGAGATATGCTCTCCTTCCCTCCGGCTCGACTTTCATGGTTGACAGCACTTTCTGGGAGGCAATTGAGCACGTAGCCCGCTCCCCGCATCCTATAACTGAACACTTGGCGCCCTTGGACACTTTACCCATGAACTTTCACCCATTGCTCAGCTCTGAGTTCATTTTCCTGGCTCAAATTAAAACTTAGTGAGCTTTCAAATCTTGCTCAGCATGGATTCGTCTACCTTTTCCGATAGAGGTTCGAGGACAACTATTCCCTCAAGCGGCCTTATCTCGAAGATGTATATTGATGGATCAGCCTTGCTCCACCTCATCTTCCGCACATACATCGTCTTGAGGAGTTTTCCATAAAACCTCATGATCCCGAGGACTATAACCCCAGATGATAGAAATTCCTCAAACCCGAATCGGCTCAGCTTATTTGACCCCGTTGGTATATCGCAGGTCAACATGGTAGTCGCTCCAAAGCGTTCTTCCACCGCGTTCACTATCTCCCTCAGATATTCTCTTATCACGAGTTCTTCCCTTGCGCCGGCGGCCAAAGCCGAGATCGGGTCCAAAACTATCCTATTTATGGCCTTTCCATGAGCTATTTTCTCTAATGCATTTACGAAGGCCTTGCTCTCTTTTCCAAACCTCCTCAGGTCTTCCGCGAATAATCTGAACTCGAATGGATAGAAGAGGCCACTTTCAATATGTTCCCAAAAGTCCCATCCCAGCGATAGGGCGCCGCGCAACACTCCCTCGATGCGCTCATCTAAGGATACGTAGATACATCGCTCGCCTTTCTTTAGGCCATCAAGGAGGAATTGTAGGCTTAGAATTGTTTTCCCCACGCCAGTTTCTCCGGTCACGAGATATGTTCTCCCCTTCAGCAATCCTCCCCCGAGCATTTGGTCGAGTTTCGGTATGCCCGTGGATACTCTCTCAAATGATTCCATGGCCACCCTTCCTAATTGAAGTAGTGTTTAGAGGTTGTTAATGAATCCTTACAAGAGGAATTCGCCATTTTCATATATCAACTCCCCGTCCCCATATACTTTCCCACGTCTAAGATCCATTATGAAATCCCAGTGTATTGCCGACTTGTTCTTTCCCCCGGTTTCCGGATACGCCGCGCCGAGTGCCAGGTGCATCGTTCCCCCCATTTTCTCATCGAGGAGAATCTCCTTCGTCGCACGCGTGATGTTATAGTTCAGCCCAAATGCTATCTCGCCTATCCTCCTGGCACCATCATCGGTCTCCAGCATTTTCCTCAACTTTTCCTCCCCCTTCTCCGCATACGTCTCCACTACCTCCCCACGTCTGAACTTCAGTTTGACTCCTTCTACCTCAAATCCCCTCCAAACGGACGGGTAATCGAATTTGACATATCCTTCCGCACTATCCTCTATTGGCGCGGAGAATACTTCGCCGGCCGGCATATTGTGGTGTCCATCATCGTTTATCCACTTTCTCCCACCGACTTTTAAAACGAGGTCGATTTCATCCGAGGTGATTTTGAGTTCATCGATCTTCGAGAGCAACTTGACTATCTCTTCCTGTTTCCTCGCCTGCTCCTTCCACGAATCTATAGAATTATCTCTATCAACCATGCAGGCCTTAAAGACGTATTCCTCGTATTCTATGGGCCCCATCCCAGCTTCTTGGGCGAGGGCGTTCGTGGGATAGAGGGTGACGTTCCACCTCAATTCTCCTGAAGCCTGCCTTCTCATGAAGATCTCATTTAACTCGGCTCTTGCGGCCTGCCTGATCTTCAATCTTTCGGGATTGACGTTTATCAGAGGCTTGCTGTGGCTATCTGAGATTATCGAGATCATCGCGTCCACGTTCTCCATGATGAATTTATCTAGTGGGGAAAGGTTTTTCAGCACATTTTCCCTTGCGTATCGATAGAATATCTCCTCAGCTGCGCTATCTTGGATGAGCATGTGTGGGTAGGCACCCCTACTCACGATTTCCCTGACGAGTTCCCTGATTAGGGGTAGCGCCTCGATCCCCGCCCTGATGACTACCTCATCCCCTTCCCGAATGGATACGCTGTACTCCGTTATGAGCTGTGCGAGGCGGGTGATTCTAACATCGGCCATGTCGATCTGACCCCTACCGCTGTTTATGGTTTTTTTTGGACTTGATGACGGCGATTATCTCACGGCACAAATCGAAGTCCTCCTCAGCAACGGTTCCCGTTACTATTATGTCTGCTCCAGCTTCCACGGCCTCGATCGCATTCTCAGGGCTCCTAATCCCCCCTCCGACGATTAAGGGTATCTCGATCGCTTTCCTCACGGTCTTTATGGTTGACGATGGCAGGGGGTTCTTCGCCCCTGATCCAGCTTCAAGGTAAACGAATCTCATCCCGAGATATTGCGCGGCTAGGGCATAGCATGCAGCGACTTCTCCCCGTTCCGGTGGTAGTGGAAGAGCTCTACCCATCGCGGCGACCGCGGTGTCTCCTCCAAAGACTATGTAGCCCATCGGTATAGCCTCCAACCTATATTGCTTAACCAGGACCGCTCCCTGGGATTGTGCCCCTATGATGAAGTAGTGGTCCACGGAATTCAGCATGGACATGAACCATATGGCGTCGGCATATCTCGTTATGCTAGTGATGTTGTTTGGAAAGATTATGACCGGGATGGATATCCCGCGCTTAACCTCCTTGACAAATTCGTCTAGAAATGATTGAGAGAAAAAGGTGGAGCCTCCGACCATTATGCCGTCTGATCCGGATCCCTCGCCTATTTTCGCCAATTTCGCGGCCTCTTCCGGAGAAAGTTCCTCGGGATCCAACAAGAGTAGGTGGAGCTTTTCGCCGCGTTGAAGCTTTTCCAAGAGATAGCTCTCAGTCTTCCCGACTTTCAGATGCTTCATGATCTTCACCCTGTATCAGGTCGGGTTCAGGCCCACTAACAGATTCCGCCTCATCCGTTCCAGGGACGTCACCTAAGACCTCCACCGCGGTCTGCACGGGCTTCTTGGCCCCAGTAACTATATCATAAAATTCTGCGTATGCGTCGACCGGCATGTAGGATGGGAGCCACTTGACCTCGGCGCTCACCTTACAATTCGCACAGACTACTTTCGCGTATTCTGTTCCCTCCTCATGGTAGACCGCTACGGCCTCTTCGTGGCAAAGGGGGCAGGCGAATACCTGGGGAAGAGGCTTCACCACCTTCTTGATTACTTTCCTGCGCTTACGCCCCATGAGACTCCACTCCTCTCAAAGCCAGGAATTCCATGCTTTGATACCTCAATGCCTCTAATAAATATTAGAGCGCGTATCCTTGAATTTGTATCGGATTTGACTCACGGCAGGCCTAAAATAGGATTGGTGACTTTGGATCTGCGATTAGCGAGCGCCGTCAAGAGAGTTGCCTCGACCTATAACGTAGAGGTAGTTCACGCCGCGGAACCAATGGATCTCCCACTGGACATCGAGGTCATAGTCACCCATAGGAATGAATTTCCAAAACTGGATCGAGGTAAGGTATTATATAGTGAGGATTTCGCCTCGGTGGAGGAACTCGTCGAGAAAGCAGTCGAGCTGACGGTCATCGGCCCAAAGTATAAGCTTGCCATCGCCGCGGTAGATCCCGGGAAAAATATGGGCGCCGTCTACATGCTAGATGGCAAGATCATCAAAAGTAGGAGATATGGGCTAATCGAGGATCTGGTAGATGATGTGAAGCGATTCATTAAGATGCATGGCGATGCCGAGAAGAAATACCTCCTATTAGGGGCCGCATCGGATCTACAAGTGGTTAAAAGGGCGCTCAATGAATTTGAGAAGCATTTAAGGGATGAGGGCGTAACAATAATAGTGTGTGATGAATCATTTACGGGGAAGGGATTAATACCCAAGGTGAAGGGGATGAGTAAAGATGAATACGCGGCTCTCATACTCACGCTTAAAAACCTCCTAAAACTTAGATGAGGGGGGCTAGTTTATGCCGCGGATCGAGTTAAAGAAGGGCGATACTCTAATTCTTTATGGGCCCGCCTCTGCTCTACTTGTGGAGGGGAAGGCATCTGTCCTCGGCTGCCCTCTCTCATCCAAGAGAAAACTGGTCATTAAGAGTTGGAGGTCTAGGCCAATTCACGCAGAAGATCACTCGGTGATAGATTGCACATATGGCGAGGGAGGCGGCCTCGAGGTAATTGAGGGTGACACCGTCCCCGAAGGATGGCGGAAGTTTGCCGAGAAAGTCTCTGAGAGGCCGTCACGCGTCTGCGTGTATGGGGCGGTGGATTCGGGGAAAACGAGCCTGGCCACATTGCTCCTCAATGCCCTCGCCAAGAAATTCGGCTCCGCGATTTACTTGGATTTAGATGCGGGGCAATCGAATATCTGCCCACCATCAACGATAGGATACACCTCGGTTAGGTCACCCATACCCGACGTGTCCTACCTAAGAATGGAGTTTGGAGAAGTTGTCGGCTACACCTCGCCCACGCCCCTCGCCGAGAGGCATTTAAGGGCGGCTGAAATCTTGGTGAAGAAGATAGGAGAAAATTATCGAGGAGTGAGTATTTCAGGGGATTTTGATGGCTGGGTTTCCGGGGAAGGCGCTATAACTCACAAGGCGCATCTTTTGAGTATCGTGAGACCGGACTTCATGGCCTCTATAGGCACGCTTCCAGAGGAGGTAAAGTCTATTTGCGAAGAGCATGGCATAGCGTATGAGGAGCTGCCTCCTCCATCCAAGGTTAGGAAACGAGAACAGTCATCGAGAAAAAAGCTCAGGGAGATAGCGTATAATCGATTCTTGAGAAAGTCCATACTCAGGAAAATACCGATAACCTGGATCAAGCTGGAAACATTAAACGGAGAAGAAGACCCGAAGAAAATCTCCTCCCATATTAGAAGACTTATTGAGGCTTTCTCGGAGGAGAATGATTTGATTTTGGACTCGACTGGCGCCGGGGGAATAAACGAGGTGGCGAAGAAGGGAGTTGGGATCCTTAGCTATATTTACGATTCGAATGGTGCATTCGCCGGGATAGGCTTATTGGTGGGATTCGACCTGCATAATAATTCCTTAAGGATCTTGACCCCCTTCGCCCAGCAGATCAAGCGCATGATCATCGGATCCATATTGTTGTCTATCGAGGGTGAGGAGGTATACGCGAATGCTAGACTTTTGGCTCAAGGATCTTAATTATCCTGACAACAGCCGCTAATTCCAGGTTTCTCGCAGTTTCCTCCGGAAGGGCGGCCACGTCCCCGGCCTTGAAGGGGCCGTAAACCTCTAAATCCGGCCCAACTATTTGATCAACATCCTTAAGGAATGAAACGACCTCATGCCGCGCCCTTATCTGCTCCCAATCTTGATAAGCCATGGCCTCAGCAATTTCCTCAACACTCTCGCGGTATTCATTAATCAACTTAAGGAAGCCTGGATACAGTCTCCTCTCGAATTGGATGAGGTTTTCGGGCTGCATGTTGTTTAGAGCGCATCGAAGTATCTTCCTAAGCCTGAATTCAAACAATTCCCTTACAAGCCTTGAAGTGGCCTTCACAGCCGCCTCCCTAATCTCGGTCGATAAGGCCTCTTTATCCGAAACCTTGAGATAATGCTTGATGCCGCCGATGTATTCCTTAAGCTTCTGGACGAGGCCGTCGGGGAGCTTAGTGAGGCCCTCGCTTTCAAGCTCATTTCTCCAAAGCTCAATCAACAACTCGTACACATCTTTTTCGTGGTTATTGGACATCTCCATCTTCTTTGATTCATTGAGGGCTATAAAGCCTTATGGCTCAGCTTTATTGTCGACTAGGGGAGGGTTGCAACCCCTCTGCAGAGAAGAAGGGCGGCCACCGCGAGCGGTAGCTCAAGAATCTCTTTCCTTTTTGACGGGAGCTCGAAACCCGCTAATCGAAGCTCATTCGACCGAATTACCCTCACGTGGATTTCTTCATCCATTGGTAGAGCTACTGGATTCCTCGTTGGATCGAAGTTGTCTAGGTCATCGGGGTCGAAGACCTTGGCCATGAGCCCCGTCTTCCCGTTCAACGAGTTTCCAAGCCTTATGAGTCTGTGGACATCCTGAGTGACGACTACGTCTATGTGGGATGCCGCGTATTCTTTCGCCGCCTCTATCAAAAACATCCTCGTCGAGCGCCTTAACAGATTCCATGGTGGTTTTTCAGACCAGCCCTTATCGATGGACTTGAGCTCCTCAACGACTTGATATGCCCTTTTATCTCCCGTTAATTCGTGGAGCGCTTCAGCGTCGAGAGTCATTAGTATCTCTAGAGCTGAGCGGGCTATCCTCCCCCTCCAACCTGGATCACCGAGTTCTGGAGCATAACTTAAGTCCATTTTCCGACCATCGAGCCCGAGAACTCTTGCGTCGAGACCGGTTCCAACGATGTAATCTACAATTTCCTTTCTCTGGGACTGGCCCAAATCCAGTATTTCCCGATCCTTAACCACTACGTGGTACCCCCTGTTTCCGGAGAACGCCAGGTGTATCTCTCCGAATCCGAAGTCTCCTTCGAGAATGTCTAATAATTTCCTAGCTTCATTCCTCGCGCTCTCCAAGCATTTCTCGCAGACCCATTCCACCTTCTCTAATTGTCCACCACATTCCGTGCAATAATCAAACTCCACCGGATATTCCGTGAGACATTTTTTGCAGATCTTGAAGTCATGGCCTTTTTTACATGGAGTTTTTAGGTGATCTGCATCTATGTCGAAGATGAGTTCTGCGCCGATCCACCCTTTTTCCTCCATAGGGGCTCTTGGATATTTGTAGAGGGCCGCCGAGTGATAGATGTGGAGTGGGGTTTTCTGGGATACCAAATCCCTCAGCTCCTTGGAAGAGGAGAAGCTCAGATGCCTGACCATCATTTTATCTCCGAATGGGAAATATCCGAATTCACGCTCGGATAGTCTATTCGGTATGAAGAGTTCTCCGGATCTCTCGTGGTAGAATTTTTTGAAGAGGTTTCTAACGAAGATCGCGTCGGACTCTCTTAAGAAGCTCATCTCCAGCTAGCCCTTCTCCAGCGAGATATACACTATGTAGAGGATGAGTATTATTAATATAGCTAAGGCGAGCCAGAAGAGGTTTCCATACATCCAATCTATGAGGGATTCAAGCGTCATCCGATTTTCCTACCTCAGGACAATTGGCCTCGATCCCGGAATTTAAGCTATTCCGCGAGCTAGCACTTCAAGAGGATCACCAAGTCGCCCACGTTTGTACCGGTCGGACCCGTGTAAATTGCCCCTCCAATTTTATTGAAGAACGTGTTGGAATCGTTGTTTCTCAGAAAATCCACCGGGTTCAACCCCATCCTGACGGCGTCCCCCCACGTCTCTGAGTCAACTATCGCTCCCGCAGCCTCCGACACGCCGTCAACCCCATCTGTGCCGATGCTGAGGAGGCAGCAGTCCCCTATCTCCCTCATCCTTATCGAGGCCGATAACGCGAGTTCCTGATTTCTTCCACCTATCCCGGATCCGTGGACGGTCACGGTGGTCTCCCCGCCGCAGATCACGGCGTATTTACCCCTCTTCCAGGAAAGTTCTCTTAAAACTCCGGCAAGGAAGGTCCCCACCTGGGAGGCCTCGCCTTCCATGAACCTCGTCAAAATACCGCATCTAAAGCCTCTAGACCTGAGGTATCTCGCAGTCGCGGTGCAGGCGTCGCTCAATCCCGCGATAATGATGTTCGTTATATTCTTGAAGGCGGGGTCCCCGGGCTTCGGTGTCTCTTCCACCTTTCCCTCCAACCCCATCAAAACCCTCTCCCTGACCGCTTCCGGAGCCCTTTCCCAAATTCCATATCTTCTCAGGATCTCGTATACGTCTTTGAAAGTTGTCGGATCTGGGGCGGTTGGGCCTGACCCTATCGTCTCGACGTCGTCTCCTACGACATCCGATAGTATGAGGGAGAGCACTCTGCCACGTGCCAGCTTCTTTCCAAGCCATCCACCACCAACAGCCGATAAATGCTTTCTCACGGCATTAACTTCGTGTATCGTCGCGCCGCTTCTTAAAAGGAGCCCGGTGATCTCGGCCTCGTCCCGTAGGGTTAGGGGCGGTGCCGGGAGGGGTAAAAGAGCTGAGGCCCCGCCCGATAGGAGGAATATAACTAGGGTTCTCTCGGTCACGGTTTCAGCATATTCCAACAATTTTCGCGCCGCTTTTAATCCCAGCTCACTTGGGATCGGGTGGGTTGAAGGGGCGACCTCCACTTTCTCAAGTCTATGGCCCTCATGTAATTCCTTTGGGACGACTATTAGGCCGCGCGATATATGTTTGGATAGCAGTCCCTCAACGTATCGCGCCATGCTTAGAACAGCCTTGCCAGCCCCAAGGACTACGACCTCGTCAAACCTCTTTAAATCCACTCTAATCCCATCGACCGCGAGGACTCTGCCGCGGAGCCTCAGTTTTCTCATGAAGTTCTCCGGCATGACGCTTCTTATGCCAAGTTCCGCGGCCTTTAATGCGTCCCTCCTCAAAGAGGCCATTTTCCCACGTCTACATCGAATTAATTCATCGACGTTTTTTATCAATGGTTCAGACGACATCCACGGAGTGGCATTCTGGAATAAGAAATAAGTATTTCACATGATGTTTTAAGCTCGGTCTTGATGGGCGGTTATATATCCAGGAAGGCGAGGGTCTTGGGAAAAATCCTGGGCCCCTCAACGATTCTTGGTGAAAGCTTTGTGGGGGAGGGAACGATAATTGACCAGCAGGTTTACATCGGATATCCGAGGAGGAGTAAGCTCCTAAGTAATCCGGGGGGAATCGAGGAACTTGACGCCCTTAGTTCGGGATCGAAAATAGGTTCAAGATGCGTTATCAGGAGTCAAGCCATAATCTACGAGGAAGTGGAGATAGGCGACGGAGTCGAGATGGGCCACGGCGTCATGATAAGGGAGGGATCCAAGATCGGTTCAAACACCAGGATAGGTAGCTTCACACAGCTTGACGGCGCGGTCATCATAGGATCGAACGTAAACATACAGTCAAGGGTCTACTTACCCCACCTCACAGTGGTCGAGGATGACGCCTTCATAGGCCCATGCGCAATAATCACCAACGACCGATACCCGGTCAGTAAGAGGCTATCGGGTGTAAGAATAGGGAGAGGCGCAGTGATAGGTGCTGGCGCAATCTTATTGGCCGGCATCAGGATTTCGGAGGGCGTCGTCGTCGCGGCTGGTGCGGTCGTCACAAAAGATGTCCCGGCAAATAAGGTGGTCGCCGGAATCCCAGCGAGGATAAAGATGGATAGAAAGGAGTATGATGAGAAAAAGAGGACATATGAGGGAGGGAGTTAGCTCCGGATTCAGTAGCAATAAGGCGAAGACATATTATGGCCTCGAGATATTAGCAACAGGACTCGGGTTCACGCGTCTTTCATAAAGGAGCTGGGGGCAAATTTATATAACCCTCCGTGTCCTAAAAAAAGTGAAAGGAGGTAGGTAATGGAGGGGATCTGTCCAGTCTGCGGCTTGCCGAAATCGATCTGCGCCTGCGGCACGATAAGCCGCGAGCAACAGAAAATAAAAATAAAATTGGAAACTAGAAAATGGGGTAGACCTGTAACTATCATCGAGGGATTGGGCAATGGCATAGATGATCTACACAAAATAGCGAAGAGACTGAAATCCGCTTGCGCTTCAGGAGGAACTGTGAAGAACAGCATCATAATTCTTCAAGGAGATCATAGACAGAAGGTGAAGGAGATATTACTATCGCTAGGGTTACTTGAGGAGAACATCGAAATTCTGTAAAAACGGATTACCGCGCCGCCTATCCCTCAAGGATCTCCTTCAATCCCTTGAATCTATTCCGTACCGTAACCTCTGTTACGCCGGCCGCTCTAGCTATGTCCTTCTGCGTAATGGGCTGATTCCTTTCTTGACACGCCATGTAAAGCGCCGCCGCAGCCATCCCAACAGGATCCTTTCCTATTGTCGCACCCTTCTTGTGGGCTTCCTGCAATATCTTCAACGCTTCCTGAACTGTTTCTTGGTCGAGGCTGACCTTCGACGCTATCTTGTTAAGGTATATGGATGGATCCGCCACCGGGACCTTCAGGTTAAGGTACTTTAAAAGAAGCCTGTAACCTTGGGCAATAGTCTTCCTCTTAACTATCGGGTATGCTTTCTCCAGTTCTCTAAGGTCTCTCGGAGCGCCCATCAGCCTGCAGGCCGCATAAACGGCCGCGGCCATAATCGACCTTATTGAGCGGCCTCTAACAAGCCCCTCTTTTAGCGCCTTCCTGTAAATCAACATGGCGCGCTCGGCAATCGCCTGGCTTAGACGCAGCTTATCCACGTATATCTGGAGTATGTTCACTGCTTGCTGGAGGTTTCTGGCCTCCGAGGCGCTTACCTGCGAAGTGGCATCAAGCTTCTTCAGTCTAAGTAGCTTCTCCCTAACTTCCTTCGGAAGCCTCCTCCCAGTCGCATCCTCATCTATTCTATCAATCACCGTTGAGAGACCGTGATCGCGATACATTATTGATAGAGGGGCGCCGGCCCTGCTCCTATTCTCTTCTTCGTCCAGATTCCTCCATTCAGGGCCCCTATCCACGTCTTTCTCCTGGACGACGTAGCCGCAACTGGGACAAATAATTTCACCACTTTTCGAGTCATATACTAATACATCATTGCCGCACTCCGGACATATCATCCCCTCTTTCCAAATCCTGGGCCTTCTTATGGAAGCCAATTCCCCATTCCCCCCAAAATTTTTTTATACATCCTACACCCCCTGTGTAAAGTTTTTATTTATAAGTTTTTCGCAAAATCCGGAGTAGAGTTTATATACGAAGATGGGCCAAAAAGCATTAAAATAATTCCGATATTTAACTAGTTCACCCAGATTGCTGGGAGGAGACCGATTTCCATCTAGTTCCCGCCGCAGTGTCTTCGATGATTATTCCGAGCTTCTTTAGTTTTTCGCGGATTTTATCCGCTAAACCATATTGCTTGTTCATTCTCAATTCACTTCTAATGTCAATTATTAGCTGGATTAGATCTCTTAGGGGTATTTCCTCGGCCTTCTCCAATTCTTTCTGTAAGATGCCGAGGATTTTGCCAAGTTCCCGGAAAGTTGATAATATCTGATTTTTCGCCTGCCCGCTTAGGGCATTTTGGATATTGAGAAACTTGTTTACCTCTCCTGCTATGTCGAAGAGCCTCGCCACCGCCTCGGGCGTGTTAAAGTCATCATCCATGGCCGCTATGAACTGAGACTTTAAATTAATAATTCTCTCAAGCAGCGTCTTCTCATCTTCAGTCACTTGATTTGTGGTTAGCGTATTGGCAACCTGTTCGAGGACCCCGTAAAGATATTCTAGAGAAGACTTGGCTTGATTGAGTTTTGACCAATCAAAATCTATTGGACTTCTATAATGGGACATGAGGAAGTAGAGGCGCAGTGCCTCGGCATCAACCCTGCTCAGCGCCTCGCGGATCGTGATGAAGTTTCCGAGAGACTTCGACATCTTAACCCCCGAAACCGTGAGAAGTCCCGTGTGAACCCAATATTTGGAGAAGGGCCTAACTCCCGTCGCGGCCTCAGCTAGGGCTACCTCCGCCTCGTGATGAGGAAAGATCAGCTCGATGGCTCCTCCGTGGAGATCGAGCTGTGCCCCGAAGTGTGACATGATTATAGCCGCATCCTCGATGTGCCATCCAGGTCTACCATAACCCCAAGGCGAATCCCATCCAATCTCATCGGAGGACTCGCGCTTTTTCCAGATGGCGAAGTCGGCGGGATTACGCTTAGTCGAGTCGGGCGTCACCCTGTGGACCGTAAGCTCTTCGGGTTTCCTCTTGGAGAGTTCCCCATAATGTGGGAACTTCTCGACGCTGAAAAATATCCCAGTCTCGGTCTCGTAGGCATAACCCCTCCCCATCAAGCATCTTATTAGATCAATTATTTCGGGTATGTATTCCGATGCCCTCGCAAAATAATTTATCGAATTAATGCCAAGGGCGTTAAGGTCTTCGAAGAAATATTTCTCAAATTTCCTGGCGAGCTCGAGGGGATCCACTCCTTCCCGCCTTGCCCGATCGATTATCTTGTCATCCACATCTGTTATATTCATCAAGAAGAATACGTTATAGCCCTTGTACCTGAGATATCTCGCGATGACGTCATATGCGATATAAGTCCTGGCGTGGCCTATATGTGAGTAATCGTAAGTTGTTGGGCCGCAGACATACATGTAAACCTTATTACCATGTAATGGAGAAAAATCCTCTATTTCACCCGTTCTACTATTCAAAACCTTCATCGCTTAATCTCTAGGAATTTGTCGGTTTATATATTCATTTTCGAAGACGAGTCCCGTTTCAGAGAATCTGCCCCCACATTAAAGAGTCATAATGATTTTAAGTTCCATTGGTGATTTCTTTTTGATGAAAGCAGTGATATTGGCTGGGGGGTATGGTAAAAGGCTTAAACCGCTTACTGATAATGTACCGAAGTCCCTTCTCCCTGTTGGAGATCGATCAATCATCGAGTGGCAGATAAAATGGTTGAAACATTATGGAATTGATGAAGTCATTATATGCGCTGGGCACCTCAAGGAGAAGATAATTGAGAAAATTGGCGATGGAACACGCTACGGTGTGAGGGTTAGTTATGCTCTGGAGGAGGAGCCTCTCGGAACCGCTGGAGCCCTGAAGAACGCGGAACACCTACTTAAGTTCGAAGACGTATTCGTAACTTTGAATGGCGACATATTAACGGATTTGAATCCAAAGGAGCTATTCGAGGAACTTGATGAAGATGTAATCGGGGTGCTGGCCTTAGTTCACCTGCCGTCGCCCTTCGGAATAGTCGATTTTGACCCAAAGACCAGGGTGATAAAATCTTTTGTGGAAAAACCGAAGATACCTGGTTACTGGATTAACGCCGGTGTTTACGCGTTCAGGCCGGAAATCTTCCATTATCTCCCGGAGAGGGGGGATATTGAGAGAACGGCCTTCCCAAAACTTGCTTGGGAGGGGAGGTTAAAGGCGCATTTATTCGATTCCGATACTTGGATGAGTGTGGACAGTCATAAGGACTTGGAGGAGGCTTCGAAGACGATACCAAAGCTAGAGATTTTCGGGGGATAGAGATATATCGGGGCTTAGACGTTAAGCTATGGTATGGGTAAACGCGAGACCGCGCCGCTCAAAATTCAGGTATCGAGTTTTGAGGAATTAATTCTCATGACGTCCTTTACGCGTTTTCCAGTCCTCAATATTGATGAAGAAGAAGGGGTGGCTTTCAGCTTTATCATGGTCCCCTCATTGACGCCCATAATCTACTTCTGCAAGTTGGATAAAGTGCCTGATGCCAAATTCGTCCATATCAACAAGATAACGGGGAGAATTAGGTTCGGCAATGAGTTATCCACAGAACCAAATGAGGACAGCATCTTGCTGGTGAGGACTAGGTTTAGCGGCCTTTTATCCGGAGAATAGGCATTTACAGCTTTCTCGCCATTATGTATGCGTCTTCGCCGTCGAGGTAGTATCCCTTCGACACCTTCATAGTCGTGAAGTTACATTTTTCATAAAGGGAGATTGCCGCCGAATTTGATACCCTCACCTCTAGGTATGCTTCCTCGCATCCATATTCTTCCTTTAGAACTCTCAGAGCATTTTCAAGTAGTAATTTAGCAAGACCCCTCCTCCTGTATTCTGGGAGGATGGCGATCGAGATTATGTGTCCAACCTTCTTGAAGCCCAGTTTCTCGAATTTTGAGAGCGTCCACTCCACCCTACACATTATATATCCAGCTATTTCTCCATTAACCTCGGCTATCAGGAACGATTTTGGGTAACTCCTGAGGATGGATTCAAAGAAGAAGAATGTGTAGTTTTCGGGGAGACATATGCGGTTGATCATCATTATTCTAGGTATGTCTTCTGGGGATGCCTCCCGAATCTGGAACGTCTGCACGTCCGCGGATCTCACCATCACTGTTCACTCGATATGAGCGTTAATAAAATCTTTGAGGTTACTCCCACCACTTCTTCTTCACGGGCATGGCGATTATCTCCCTTATCTCTAGCCTATCCCCGATGTTGTCGCTGAGGATGTCCTTTGTCGCGGTCGCCTTCGCAACTATCGCGGTGTCAGCTCCCCTCCCAGTCCCGCCGACGCCTATCACGTCTTGACCCGGCTTTATTACCTCTTTATCGACGGCGATTAATATGACCTCGACGGCGACCTTGAATCCCTGGCCGAGCATATAAAAGGCGTTCCTTATCTTGTCCATTCCCCGCCTGTGAAGTGGTAGATGCGTTTCATCCACGGCGATTCCTTCAAGATCCTCTATCTCCTTCTTATACTTCACCTTCATCTTCTCGTGGGAGATGACGACTACGTTAGCTTTTCCCCTTAATGCATCGGCGAACCTCGCCCCGGTCTCCCCGGAGGTGCTCGCGATAATTACCCATTTGATATTTCCCTCTTCAAGCCTCTTGGCTACTGCCTCTAAAACGGCCTCCGTATTTTTCGGCCCTGGTTTCTGGAAGAGCCTACAAGGCCTCTCTACAAACGCCATGAGTTATAGAGCGTTTTCTCCACATATTATTTTTGCGCTTTCCTAGAAAAGGTTAAATCAAGCTACTGGAATTCAGGGATGGCTTGGAGACGTATTACGATAAGTTAGATGAGATAAAGCTGATTGTTGAGAAATATTTCACGGTAGAGGATGTATTTTATGATGCCGGGATCCTCACGTTCATAGTCTCAGAACGCGAGATAAAGGAGAATTTTAGAAGGCTTTACAGGGATCTAAGGCAACACGGTTTCCTCCCAAATGCTAGGTGGCGTGAAGGGAGGGTGGCCATTAGGATCTTCAGGTACCAGGAGCCCATCACTCCATTTTTGAAGTCAAAGAGGCTGCCGCTCTACTTATTTACCGCAACACTTGGAATCGTCGCCGTCGATGGTTTTCTCAGGTCTTGGAGGATGGGGCTTGTGGATAGAATTTTGGAGGCCCTACTTTACACGGCCTCGATAATGTTGATAATAGGATTACATGAGTTTGGCCATATAATCTCGGCCAAGAAGAGCGGGGTGGAGGCGAGTCCACCCTACTTCATCCCCGGAATTCCGCTTTACCTCCCAACATTTGGAGCGGTCATCTTCCAGAAAGAGCCCATAATAAACCGGGATGACATGTTCGACATGGGTTTCAGTGGCCCCCTTGTTAGCTTCCTCGTAAGCATAGCGGTCACGATCCTGGCTTTCCATAGGGCGGTCTGGATTCCCGAGGCAGAACTCGCGAAAATGGAGGTCGTTACTCTTCCTTCACCGCTATTACTCGGCTTGATGTATTCACTTTTCCAGAGACCCGGCATAGTCCCCCTCTTCACGAGCGTGGGCTTCGCGGCATGGCTGGGCTTCCTAGTAACAGCGTTGAACCTCTTCCCGATCTGGCAACTAGATGGCGGGAAGATTTTCAGGAGCATTCTAACCACGCGTCAATATAGGATTGTGAGCTACGTCTCGTTGGCGATTCTAGCCATCGCGGGATACTTCCTCTTCGCCTTGCTGCTCCTCCTCATGATGTCCGGTGCCCGTGATATACCTCCGTTGGATGAGGTTTCTCCACTATCACGTAGGAGGAAAATGGCCTTTGCGGCCGTCTTCTCCGTGTTAATTCTCAGCTTTACCCCGTGGTTCGCCTTCTAATCGGCCTTATCATGGGCTTTTCTAGGACCAATAGTCTTGCATCCTTGCCATATGTTCTGAGGCCATAATTTAGTAGTTCTTGAGGCGTATCGAATCCCCTTATGTCTAAGGTCTCCCTCAGAATCGCCTTTGGAAGTGTTGACGTAATCGCCATCCGCCTACTCTCTGAAACATCCTTGACGAGCCTTATCGCCTCAGCATCCAAGCCTCTTCCACCGCCTAGAAGGGCGCCGAAGAACTCCCTGGATCCCAGCCCCTCTCCACATTCCGCAACTAACCCTATGAGGCCCTCCTCGATCACCGATTCCCGGAGGAGGCCGAATAGGTGGATGATGCTCTGGAAGGTTGAGTCCCTCGGATAACCCCCTCCGCCGGCGATTATCATCTCCGCGTCGTCAACCGGGATCGTGAATTCCTCCAGAGTTCTTGAGACCTCTCCCCTAACCTTATCCACATCCCCGAAGCATATTCTCCCATTCAACTGCGTTATGACCTGGAGTGGAACCTCGGTGAAGACCTTTTCACATGTCTCCGCTATAGCCTCCCTGAGTTCGCCATCGAGCCTGATTTCGAATAATCCCCCGAGGGCCAGCGCCTCCTCAAAAGATGCCCTACCCAAAATCCCATGTGGCTCGGATGTGGTGATCATGATCCTCGCGGAGGCGTCGAGGAATTCCCTTGAAACACTTAACCCATTAAATGAAATTTTTTCCGATTCCCAGGCCTCTATAGTCTTAATGGATATGCCATGTTTCTTCAAGCAGTGTCTCGCATGTTCTGTCCCGATCTTGGGTGGAAGCCTCCAGTGGGAAACCAATAAGGTTACCTCCTTCCCATCATCCAACAATGAATCTACTACGTGTCGGAGAACTTGGAGGGAGAGATCATCGTCGACGTGGTCGTAGAGTATCGCGACGTAACCGGATCCAGCATCCCTACCAACCTCATGCGCGAATGAGCGCAGATCCCCCCAAACGCCCTCAGCCACCTCCATTTCTTTAACACCTATTTTTCTCTGGGAAAACTCCTCGGGAACTTCCATCGAGACCTCTGTTACCCCGTACTTGAACCAGTACTCGGGCAATTCCCGCCTCCCCAAATCACCGCTATCACATATTTTAACATGCGGATGTCGGGGCGTGAGGCTTAAAATGGAGGGAATGCGATATTCCGGCGAAGTAGGTGTTGGTCGAAGAGGAGCGATTCAAGGAGGCCTGCGAGAAGGCTGCCAGGCTCATCTTGGAATGTGGAGGCATTGACGCCGACAGGATAAAGCTCATAGTCTCCCGGGAATATGGGCTTAGCAAGGTCCCATCAAATGTAGAGATCTTGACGAATGCTCCCGCCGAGTTGATGTGGGAATTGAGGAAGCTCTTGACGAAGAAGCCGGTGAAGACGATCTCCGGCGTAAGCGTAGTAACGGTCGTCACGGGGATGTTCTCCTGCCCGCACGCGGGATGCATATATTGCCCGGGCGGGGTGGATGCGCCGAAGAGTTATACTGGGGAGGAGGAGGCGGTTAAGTCCGCCAGCGTCTTCGACTACGACCCATACATGCAGGTGAAGAACCAGGTGGGGAAGCTTGAGAAGATGGGGCACAGGGTAGACAAGGTCGAGCTCATCTTCATCGCGGGAACCTTCACCGCGCTTCCATGGGGGTACCAGAAATGGTTCGTCAAGAGATGCTTAGATGCCCTAAATGGCGAAGATTCCACGTCGCTTGAGGAGGCGTTGGAAGTCGCGGAGCGGGGTCCGAGATACAGGGTTTCCGGGATAACGGTTGAGACAAGGCCGGATTGGGCGAAGGCGCCTCAAGCCCATAGGCTCCTAGAACTCGGAGTCACCAGAGTCGAACTCGGGGTCCAGGCCGTTGACGACGAAATTTACAGGATCATCGGCAGGGGACACGGCGTCGACGACGTGATCGAGGCCACGAGGGACCTGAAGGACCTCGCCTTCAAGGTAGGATACCATCTGATGCCAAATCTCCCGGGATCGGACTTCGAGAAGGACTTGGAGATGTATAGGAGGATCTGGGATGACCCCGACTTCAGGCCGGATGTGGTCAAGATCTACCCAACCCTCGTCCTGCCCGGGACGGGGCTCCACGAGCTGTGGGAGAGGGGCCTCTACAAACCCTACACCGATGATGAATTGATCGAGCTGTTATCGAAGTGGCTCGAGTATACGCCGCCCTATGTCCGGATCCAGAGGATCCAGCGGGAGATACCGTTGAGCATCACCGCCGCGGGGAATAGGGTCGCAAACCTCCGGGAGGCCGTTGAGAAACGCCTGATGGAGAAGGGGCAGAGGTGCAGGTGTATTAGATGTAGGGAGGCTGGACATAGATGGCTTCGGGAGCGAGCCCTCGTCGACCCAAATCACGTCAAGCTGGTCGTGAGGAGATACGAGGCCTCCGGGGGCATAGAATACTTCATCTCATACGAGGACCTCTCCAACGACATATTGATAGGGTTCATAAGGCTCCGAGACCCTGGTAAGGTGCTCAGGAGTGAGCTCGAGGAAGCCGCCTTGGTCAGAGAACTCCACGTATACGGCAGGATGATTCCCGTGGGCGAGAGAGATCAAAGAACATACGCGTTACAGCATAAATCTTTTGGATCCAAATTGCTTAAGGAGGCGGAGCGGATAGCAGTGGAGGAACTAGATGCCAAGAAAATCGTTGTGATAAGCGGTGTAGGTGCCAGAAGATATTATTATAGGCATGGATATGTAAAGGAAGGCCCCTACGTGAGCAAGTCGCTAAGGTAGGTGATTAAATGAAGATCGATAGGAAGCTGATTTACTCAACTGGACTCGGCGCCTTCCTCTTTTCCTACCTCATCCATAATCCATCGCTACAGGGCGCTCTATACTCTGACATAGTATCCTTTTGGTATAGGCTCCTCGAATTAAGATCGAGGATCCCATATTTTGATTTTGGATTTGAGTATCCCCCATTATCGGGGCTCGTCACGTATATCTCGGCCTTTGCAGAAGACCTCATAAACTATTACACCATTTTTTCCATTTTAATCCTTATTTTCTATCTCATACTAATCGAGGCGACCTCGAGAATTGCTTCTGAAAGGGGTGTAGGGCTGGAATTCCTAGTAATATTCCTCGCATTGAGCCCATCCATGATACTCTTCATGGTCTATAACTTCGACGTAATATTCGCTGCACTACTAATATCATCGATATACTTCTTCACCAAGAACCGCTACTTCCTCTCGGCCATCTTCTTCTCCCTCACAGCGTTGGCAAAACTCGTGAACCTAATCCTCTTACCATTCTTCCTACTGAGGATTAAAGATCGGAGATCTAGGATAATGTATGCCGTCATTTCCCTAGGATTCTTAACCGCGGTGAATTTGGTTATATGGGCGCTTAACCCGAAATTCATAGACGAGACTTATCTTTATCTTGTAAGGTGGGGCTTGGAAAACGCGTGGTTTATAGCACTTTTCCCAAACGAGGCCTCATGGGATACTGCAAAGATCTTCAGCGCATTCCTCCTCTGTTATGGCCTCCTAAAAGTTTACTTGTGTGATAGCAGAGATATTTATGTTGAAAGCTTTATGGTGCTATCTGTTTTCTTGCTGACCAGCTATATCTTTACACCGCAGATGGCAATTTGGCTCCTCCCATTGCTAGCGATCATGGGCAGGATCCCCTACTCATATTATTTATTCGATTTCTCGAATGCCGCGATCATATTGACGTGGTTCCAGGTCTCCGATCCCGTTAAATTCGGCTCAATTCCCCAAAACTTCGCCATAATGAGGGCCGTCCTCCTCTTCATAATGTTACTGGAGGTCTATTATGGATCTAAGAGGGTGATGGAGGTTGCTCCGGAAGTTAGATTCAGTTCTTAGATCGGAGATGTTTAGGAGCCTGAGATTCTGGCTCGCCGTAATAACGCTAGTCATAGTAGTCTTGAAGTTGTTGATAATACCTTATCCATGGCCAGAGCTTCCGCCAGCAGCGTGCACGAATCCCCCGATTGATGGCGGCAGGTGCGGCTTCATCTTCGATGAAGCACATTATATCCCCGCCGTGAGGAAGATGCTCAGGGGAGAGGCCGCAAATAACGAGCACCCGCCCCTCTCGAAGGCGCTGATGATGCTCGGGGTGCTGATCTTCGGCGACAACCCGCACGGGTGGAGGACGATTATAACGCTCAGCGGCGCCGCATCCGTCTATCTCGTCGGATTAATCGCATACGAGTTGACAAATAGTAAGAAGATTTCCATAATTGCCTCACTTCTTTTCGGATTCGACATCACCTCATTTAATATAAGCTCGATGGCCATACTTGACGCGCCCGCCCTGATGTTCTCACTCCTCGGCGCATTGCTCCTGCTCAGGAAAAAGTGGATTCTCTCTGGAATCAGCCTTGGACTCGCCTCGCTTTCAAAGACTTCCGCCCCCTTCGTGATGGCGGGACTCCTACTCTACACCCTCTTTGAAAGCCTCTACGACGTAGAGGACTTGAGGCTCGCTTTAAAGAGGTGGGTCCGGATACTTGAGTTGACGGGATTCGTCGCCGTTGCCACGATGGTTGCGGGGTTAGCGGTTTATGATTATGGTTATGGGGCATTTAGTACGCCTTTCGAGCACATAGACTATATACTGAATTATCATTCATCTCTTACCTTTTCTTCCGGGGATGTTGTCGATATGCCACTGAGTTGGGCCAACCCGATCATCCAGTTTCCGAAAGTACCATACTACGTTGTTCCTCCTAGAATGACGGCGGATGGAAAGGAATATCACCCGATAGCCTACTACGGCATGCAGACACCTCTCTGGTGGATGACCTGGATCGTCGTGGCCTTCTACATGTACCTTGCTTACATGAAACTACGTAATGGCGAGTTCCCCCGAATGGAGCTATTCATCTTGTCGTGGTTCTTGATGAACTACTTCATCTATTTCCCATTGGCATACCTATTTCACAGATGGGTTTATTCATTTTATTTCTACATGACTGTTCCCATGGTCGCCGTGGGGTTGCCGAGAATACTCATAGGCGATAAGACGGCCGAATTCATACTTTATGGATTGACGTTAGCCCAGATAGCGTGGTTCTTCCTATATTTCCCAGTTAAGCCCACGTGGTTCATCGATTTTCTCTTGGCGATAGGCGCCCCAGCTTAGGTCTGGGAGGGGCGGTCGCCATGACGTATCCGACCCAGGCAGCTATGAAACATAGCGCCAGGACTATTGCCAATACGGGTATCTTGACCGCGAGCTCCGGATCCAGTGGGAGGAGGTCGAAGAACCAGAGGGTGTAAAAGGCCGCGAAAACCGTGGAGGACAGTATTATTAATATCCCAACTATTACCGCCAGCCTCATGTCCACGAAAGCCCCCTTAGTATTTGAGTAAAATAAATGCTACCTTTAAGGCTAAGATTTGAGTTGTTATCTCTTGGTTGTTGAGAGTTGAGCGGCCGGGAGGAACTTTACAACCTACGTGGGAAGACCCTGCAGGCATACCTGTATATGATCAGGAAACGCGACGCGATCGGTGTCAGGGAACTTCAAAGAGCCCTCGGATTCTCGAGCCCAAGCGTCGCCCATCACCACCTGGAAAAACTCCGGGAAATGGGGCTGATTTCGAGGGACGAAGTGGGGCGATATAGGGTCTCGGAGAAAGTGGATGTCGGAGTTTTAAAGATGTTCGTGATAATTGGGGGCAAGCTGGTTCCCCGATTTTTGTTCTACGCCGTGTTCTTCACGAGCTTCCTCCTACTCTATATCTGGCAGAGCTTCCCAATGCTCGACCCCAACGTATTAGCCATCGGGTGCTTAGCTTCCATATTCCTTTGGTATGAGGCAATTAGGCTCTGGAGGCACGAACTTTGGTGAGCGTTCTAAACTTTAGTTTTATTTAGTACGGGGAGGGGACGGAGTCGTGAAATGGGGGCTAATTCCCTGGATCGCTGCGGCCATAATCCTAGCCCTCGCTCTAAATATAACAATAAACACCTTTACCTCTCAAAAAGTAGGTGTTTTGAGGGCGGTGATAGAAAATCAATTAGAGGAAGTCCCTGAAGGAAACATGACCGCATTGAAGGCGAATATAACCGCCCCGATGCCCGAACGCGTTTTTAAACCACCTGAAACAACGGAGGTGGAGCGAGGTGAAGATCTGGGCGGGATCTTATCAACGACCGCAAACATCTTCCTCTCAATGATTATGGCGGCCGCCGTTTTCCTAATTTTTAGGTTAAGGAGGATGTAAAGAGATAAGAATAAGTAGTTTGGAGAACGACTTGACTTGGCCGTGAGTCTAAGGGAGAAAATTCGGGTTCGCGAACTTATCAGGATCTTATCGGGAGTAGATGTTAAATGGTTCAGGCTCATTAGGGGGATAATTATATTCATAATTGCGGTACTTCTCCTAACCTACACCGCTTTGTACATCGTTGAAAATAAGATAGAGATGCATTTCATGCTCAGGGGATTTGAGGACATCCCACTTGAAGCACCTACATTTGACACAGTCCTATCTTCCATGGCCATTCGGACATGTATAATGCTATTCATAGTATTGATGATAGCTTCTCTAATGGCATTTTTACGCGGATTTGAGTGGAGAATCATAGCCCTCCTAACACTCATCTTCCACTCCTTCATAATAGTTATTGTATTCACTTTGTTCCAGATACCGTTCATGGTGAGTGTTCCAAAAGCCTCCTTCGCAGTGGTTGATGTCGGCATGCAAAATGTAACCTTCTATGATGCCTCTGTGAGCGGGATGACTCCGGAAGGGCTAGTAACGATAACCTCTAACGTAATTAAGGCTGGATACGTTGAGGCCTTTAGGATGTATCCAAATATGACGACCCCTGATTGGAATCTTTTAAGTGGAAAGAGTCTGGATGAAGCCCTTCAAGGAACTGTGACTTACATGAATATAAGTAGCGTCAAATACATCTATGGAGGTTCTGAGGTTTATCTGGAGAGGCTAGATCTGTCGAGAGGCAACTGGAGCAGGCTCGAATACGAGACGCTGCTGTATAGATCCTCGGTTAGGCTGACGCCGATGATAGCCTTTGAAGAATATGTCTTGAGCATCTCATCCATGCTCTCAACAATAGGAATGATTTTATACAATACTATTGGGTTTAAGCGCCTCTACGGGACCTCTATTAAATATGCCCTCGTAACCGGCGCCGTGATGTTTATTATATTATTCCTTTTGGGCGGCCTGTAGTTGGCTATCACCGCGCGATCCTGCCGGTCTCCGTGACCTCTCCTAAAAATATCCTTGTGCTAGAGATTGGTTTGCCATCCTCGGCCACAACAAGTGGACAGACTATTATCTCGAGGGGCTTCATCCCCCTTTCACGGCGGATCCTATTTATCTCGGATCCCCTGAAATAGGTATAGGGGCTCGTTACTAAGACCTCGATCTCCGGCTTCTCGATGGTCACGCCATAAGGGTCCTCGATGGGCGTTATGACGCATTTATCCATCCACTCCCTTTTAACAAGCTCCTCCACTAGCTTCCTGACCCTCATCTCGTAGGGCGGGACCTCATAGCGTTTTCCCAGCTTCTTGGCGAAATCGTCGGTGGTAACGCCTATGATTATCTTTTCCCCACTTCTAATCCCGGTTAATAAGAGCATCAAGTGGCCGTAATGTAGCTTGCTAAAGGTTCCTCCTAAAGCCACTAGCCTGTATTTCGGCTTGGGAAGCCCCTTCAACAATTCTTCCCCGACCTCGTCATGAGAAATCCTCAATTCCTCTAAGATCACCATAGCCTCCCCGAGCGGGATTGAAATAGCCTCTGAGAGTTCTTGAGCGGTTATATCAGGCTTATTGATGAGGATCTCGTCCCTCACGTGCGCTTTGTGTTCCTCATATTTTGGCAACCCCTTAACGACCTCCACGAGGACGTTCCAAAGAGGATTCATCTTATAGTCCTTCATCCAAAGCACCTCCCGGTCTCCACACCATGTTCCTAAAAAGGGTGCTTCTTGGAGTAATTAGCATTTTTATCATGGCATTCTACGGCATTTAAGATTAATATTATCCATGGATTCTTAGATCATATGTGAATGACTTGAATGAGGAGGCCGTGCTCGAGGAGAGGATCGCCGAGCTTGAAAAGGATCTGAGGTTCTGTGAGAATATGCTCAATAAGGAGGCGAGAATCGAGCTTGCGAGGAGAATTCTCGAAGACCTCATGGAGGAGTCCAAGAGCATCCCAACTCAAGATTTCCCAGAGGCACTCAAAATAAGGATCGAAAACCTCCAAATGAGGATCCGCATACTCTACCATAGAGCAAACGCCCTACTCTCGCTACAACAGGAAGGATGAAGCGTTATCCCAAGACATTTTCTAAATAATCTTTGCCAGATTTTCGGGAGAAAATTACGGGCCCGGCGGGATTTGAACCCGCGACCTCCAGCTTTCCCCGAAGGCTCCGGAGGCTGGCGCCATATCCATGCTAGGCCACGGGCCCGGAATTTACACCCCCGAGCTGGGTTTATAGGTTATCGTTTGCTTAAATATGGGTGATCATTGAAGGTGGACCAATCATGAAGCCGAGATCCGTCTTGGCATACGAGGAAAAATGGATAAACAAGTGGATGGAGGCCGGGATATTCGAGGCCGACCCGAAGCCCGGTGTACCAAAATTCTTCATCTGCGTCCCATATTCCTATCAGAACGCTCCACTCCACGTGGGCCATGGATTCACATACACTAGGGGAGATGCTTATGCTAGGTTTATGAGGATGCGGGGCTATAACGTGCTCTTCCCATGGGCCTGGCATTGGACGGGCGAAGCCGTGGCCGGGACTTCCGAGAGACTGAAGAGGGGCGATCAGTCGGTCAGAAAAATGCTCGTCGAGATCGATGGGGTTCCCGAAGAGATTTTGGAGAAATTCATGGACCCGGTGTTTGTGACGAGGTATTATACGGAAGAAAACCGCGAAACCATTAAGGCCATGGGCTTCTCCATAGACTGGAGGAGGGAATTCCACACCACCGATCTACATCCATATTACAGTAAGTTCATTGAGTGGCAATACATCACCCTCAGAAACAGGGGTTACATCACGAAGGGAAGACACCCGGTGGTCTGGTGTCCACATTGTGGAAGCCCGACCGGAGACCACGACAGGTTAACGGGCGAAGGGATATCCCCAGAAGAATACACTCTAGTATATTTCAAGTTCGGCGACGCGTATCTCGCAGCCGCGACCCTTAGACCCGAAACGATATTCGGGGTCACGAACCTATGGGTGAACCCGAGCCACGAGTATTTACTGATACAGGTTGATGGGGGGAAGCTCATAGTATCGGAAAGGGCGGCCTACAAGCTGGAAAATCAGGTAGGAAAAGTAGATGTATTGAAGAAGGTGCCCGCCGACGAACTTATTGGGAAATTTGTAGAAACTCCATTAACTGGGAAACGGGTCCCAATACTTCCGGCAGACCTCGTCGATCCGAATTTCGGTTCGGGGGTTGTTTATAGCGTTCCCGCCCATGCGCCCTACGATTACGCCGGAATAATCGCGCTCAAGAACGATCAAGAAAGGGTCAGGAAATATGGATTAAGGGAGGTCGTGGAATCCATTAAGCCCATCTCGATAATCAGGGTTCCGGGTTATGGAGAGCATCCGGCGGTCGAGGAAGTCGAGCGGCTTAGAATAACCTCCGACACCGATCCGAGACTCGAGGAGGCGACTAAGACCGTATACTCGAAGGAATTCCATGGGGGGGTTTTAAAGGAGAATTGCGGCGAATATGCCGGCAAAACGGTCTCAGAGGCGAGGGAGCTCGTTAAAAAGAGGTTGATCGAGCTCGGGCTCGGCGGCGTCATGTGGGAGCTCCCCGAGAAGGTGGTATGTAAGTGTGGAACCGAGAACATAGTGAAGATTGTGGAGAATCAGTGGTTCCTCAAGTACTCTGACCAGAGGTGGAAGGCGGAGGTCAGGGAACACGTGGCGAAGATGGACATATATCCCGAGGAGGCACGTAGATGGTTCCTAAATGTCGTCGATTGGCTGAGGGATTGGGCTTGCGCGAGGAAGACTGGGCTTGGGACGAAAATTCCATGGGATCCCGAATGGATAATTGAGACATTGAGCGACTCTACAATATACCCGGCCCTCTACACCATAAGCAAATACATGAACCTGGGAATCGTTAAGCCCGATCAACTGAACATCGACGTCTTCAACTACATCTACCTCGGAATAGGTGACGCAAGTAAGATCGCATCTCAAACTGGGATAGAGGAGGGGGTTCTAAGACAGATGCGGGACGAATTCCTCTACTGGTATCCAGTCGACATGAGGATCTCGGCAAAGGAACTCGTCCCAAACCACCTCACATTCTACATCTTCCAACACGTCGCGATCTTTGAGCC
>JANXDQ010000008.1:22922-29384 GCA_025059415.1 Aigarchaeota archaeon | reverse complement strand
GATCCAGGCTCGATGAACATGTTCTTCAAGTCCTTCATGATCGCGGCGGCGAGCTTACTCCTGTAGGGGATCCAACTCCGATACTCCTCTGAACCCGATCTATAGAGCTTCTCACCATAAACCTGGACTCCGGGCACAAGATTCTTCGTCGCCAAAACTTTCTCAACATCTCTTATCCAAAAGACACCTCTAAATCTCTCATGTGGGATTATCTCAACCATACTCTCCTAAAATAATGGATCTTACGAGGTCTTAATCATTTCCTTAGTGATCCTTAAATCTACTATAATGTTGATTTCTTAAAAATTACTTAAATATGATCTTCACCCATCCCACAGCCGCAAATAGATATGGTACTAAAAAGTAATTAAGATGATGGAATCCCATGCTCTTGCGTTTTTGCAACCAGGGATGATATCACAAGAGTAATACAAGAGGCAATGCAAAATCATGGAAGAAACAGTCAAAAGTGAAATAAAAAAGAGTAGTAAATTAAATTAGTGATTAATACAGATCTTAGGCAAGCAATGTAAGATGTTTACTGAATATGCCTTCAACGGATGTCAGAAGTTCTTGGTAAAATTGGGCGTAATTTGCGTATTTTTCCGCATTCTCCCTTATAGGTTCTACCCTCTTCACAGGCTTAACCCATTCGTTGATTATCGCTATGTAGTCCTTTATTACGTTAACACCATAACCACCTATAGCGGCTAACGCCAATACTGCATATTCTTCTTTGTTCAAGATAACGTATGGCATATTTAAGACATCCGATTTTATCTGCCGCCATACTTCACTTCTGCTTCCCCCACCTATACCCCTCACCTCGCTAAACCTGAGGTCTTTGAATATGCTCTTTGCGATATTACAATAGAAGTAGTATTCATAGGCTATGCCCTCCATGACGCTCCTAAATAAATGGCCTATTGTATGTTTCCAAGTAAACCCAAACCATATACCTTTAATTGAAGGTGTATAAGGATATGCTCTTCCTCCGAGATGCGGAATGAATATTAATCCCTCAGAGCCTATCGGTACTTGAGCCGCTTTTTCATCTAGGATTTTATACGCGTCTTTACCGATTTCTTCGCCCAATTTCTTTTCATAACGGCCTATTTCATCTCTAAACCATCTTAGACACAATCCACCACCATTTATGTAAGCTCCTACCTGCCATAACTCGGGAGGAATCGCCTTCACATAAAGCAGTGTCTTGTATCTCTTGTCGGGTATTACTTTATCAATTGATATCGAGAAAATAGAGGCGGTCCCAGCAACATCAACACACTGGCCTACTTGAGTCAGACCCGCGCCAAAGCAAGATGCTATGTAATCTCCTGCACCAGCAACTACTGGTATACCTTTTCTGAGGCCACTTTTTTGGGCAGTTTCAGATGTCAGTTCTCCAATCACCTCCCAAGGCTTTACGAGGCGTGGAAGCTTATCTACTGGTATGTCAAACGTTTCTGAGATTTCCTCCGACCATGTCAGTTTATAGACATCATACATACCCGTGAAAGATGCGTATGTATAATCATAATAGGCTTCATCGCCATTTAACCCTGCAAATTTTCCCGCAGCGTATATACCCGGTACTGTAAATTTGTATATTTTTTCAAAAACCTCAGGCCTTTCTCTCTTCCACCAAATCATTTTTGGAAGATGATTAACTGTTGGAGGAACACCAGTCTTCTCAATTAGAAATTCCTCATAGTTTACCTTTAGATAGTCTATGTAGTCTTTGCACCTTATATCCAGCCATGAATCATAAGGCATGACGGGCTTCCAATTCTTATCTATGGCGAGTATACCCGCCATCTGACCACTAAAAGCTATTGAAGCCACATCTTGTGGATCCACGCCGGATTTCCTAATAACTTCACGAATGGTATTTACAGCGGACATGTAGAAGTCTTCCGGCTCCTGTTCAACCCAGCCAACTCTGGGGTAATAGAGCTTAGATTCCTCATAAGCGCTTGCAATTATGTTACCATTAAGATCTACCAAGGCCGCTTTAGTTCCAGCAGTACCGATATCGACCCCTATGAAATAGTTAGCCATAACTTTATGTAACCCCCGGCCAATATTTAAGCTTGAAATAAACTTAGAATAATATTGTTAAACTTTCATGGAGTGATAGCTACCTTTAATCCCTCGCCCCTTAGAGCTGTGGTAAAGGCCTCAATTCCATCACTTAATTTGAACTTGTGAGTTATGAATGGTTTTACGTCCAATTTTCGAGAAGCTATTATTCTGAGTGATGTCAGGAAGTCGTGAGGAGTGGGCATTGAAGTGCCAAGGATATTAATCTGCTTGTAATGTATAACATTAGTGTTGATGTCAACAATTTCTTTTTCACGAGGCAATCCAGCGAAGAAATTTATTCTCCCACCTTTGGAAACGATGCGTAAAGCATTTTTCTGAGCATCGGGCGAGGCAGCTGCAACTATCACAGCATCACTGTAATGGCCTTCAGTTATTTCTAAAATCTCTTTTTCCAGATCTGTCTTGAGGGGGTTTATCGCATAATCGGCACCCATTTCCTTTGCGATGGCTATCCTTTGTTCAAGAACATCTACCATTATAACCATTCTTGCCCCAGCAAATTTAGCCAGCTTCAAATGCATTAACCCTATCGGGCCAGAGCCGATTATTGTAACTATTTCTCCCAACTTTATACCAAGCTTTCTTTGTCCTCTGAGACAAGCAGCAAGAGGTTCAACTAATGATGCCTCTTCATAAGTTAGGTGTCCAGGTATTTCCTGTACATTTCCAACACGGAATGCTTCGGGAGGGATTTTTACATATTCAGCAAATGATCCATCTACATCTATTCCTACCGTAAACAAGTTATCGCAAAGAACATGTTCTCCTTGTATGCAATATTCGCAGTGACCACAGAAAATGTCGGGGTTTACCACAACCCTTTTTGATAAATAGTTTTTAAACTCCTTACTCGCTTTAACTATGACCCCTGAGAATTCATGTCCAAGTATTATGGGAACTTTTGTGCGAGCACCAGTCGTATAGGCTTTTAAATCGGTTGCACATATAGTGGTGGCCATGACTTCCATTACCGCCCCTTCGGCGTCGAGCCTTGGCTCTTCTACATCTTCAAGTTTAAGATCTTCTTTTCCATAAAGACGGAGAGCCTTCAAAAATATTCGCCTCCGCCATTATTTATAGTGGTAGAGATACCTGCTTGCCCGTTTTTAATGATTCGACTGCCGCTAAACAGGCTTCTAATGCCTTCTTGCCATCCTCCCCGGTAACTTCAGGTTCTTTGTCTTCGATAATAGATGATATGAAGCTTTCAATTTCTCTCAAATAACCTTCTCGGAAACGATCCCTCCAACTTTGAAAAGTTTCCGTTATTGCTTTCTTATCACTTTTGCAAATGAAGAGCGATGTCCCCCTTACCTCACCTATGGTTATTAATCCCTCGGTTCCAAGTATTTCCAGTCTTGCATCATATCCATATCCAACTGGACATCCCCCATCTATGACTCCTATACCGCCATTTTCAAATCTTTGTAATACGGCATATACATCGTGGAATAGTTCATATTTTGACTTTAAGTCAGGTCGTATTAGTGCATCTGCCACGGCATATACGCTTTTTACTTCCGAGCCCATCAACCATCTTACCGAATCAAAATCATGAATACTCACTTCGACAAGCATGCCAATTCCCTTTTTTGGATCGAGTGCCCATTCCGGAGGTAGACCAGGTCCCCTGCTTAAACTCTTAATTAAAACAGGCTTTCCGATGGCTTTATCATCAATGAGAGATTTCGCCTTTCTAATGTCAGGGTCAAATCTTCTCATAAACCCAATCTGTAATTTAAGTCCTCTTTTTCTTGTCGCATTTATCATTTTGTCAGCTTCTTCTAGATTTAACGCGATCGGTTTCTCGGAAAAAACGTGTTTTCCAGCTTCTGCAGCTTCTAATGTTAATGGGCAGTGAGTGAAAGTAGGAGTAGTTATGACTACTGCGTCAAAATCAACTTTACTTAATGCCTCAGATAGACTCGCGAAATAACTGCATTTCCCAAGCTTTTCTGCAAGCTCTTTCGCAGCTCCTAAGTTTGAGTCAACAACGGCTACTACATCAGCTTGGGGTATTCTATATTTTATGTTCAATCCGTGAACGTGTCCTACTCTGCCAGCTCCAATAACACAAACTCTAATAATTGCCCCTGTCATGATATTCGCATTTTTAAAAACACACATAGTTATATAAGGATTTCTATCATTTTGAGTATTTTCGTGATCTCCTTTTAGAGCATCATTGTGATGGAATATTATCAAAGAAGGTTTTGCGCTCAATGATAAGTGAGGAATTAATGTCTCTTTTCTCCTCTCATTTTAACTTTAGGAGATTTGGATCCTCGTCTTTTGTACGATTTTTTTGGTGGGATTTTATATTTTTCGTGGATTTCTTTTATCCGTCTTTCTAGAGCTTCTCTTAGTTCACCACCTCTATCATCCCTAGTGTAATAATCAATTTTGGCAGCAATAGCGATTTTGGTTGCTAACGTTCTTGCCAATTTGCCTCTCATCCATTTAGGAGCACCATGTATAATTGGGCTCTGGAATAATATTCCATGTTTCGGCGCGCCTTTACCAGTCCTAAAAAATCTGAACAATGCCTTCTCGGCTCCTAGGATCTGTATCGTGCTGGCGGGTAGCCTTGCAAGCTTCTCGAGTCCACCGGCCATGGAGATGAGCTTGGCGCCTAGGATTGGCCCCGCTATCGCAACTAAGTTCGGCGCCTCGGCCGACATTAGTTCTTCGACATATCTCTCCTGCTCCTTCCTCAACTTAATCAATCTGAGACCCTCCATTGCGACCTTTATTATGCGTTCCTCGTCCTCAGGGCTGAGGTCAGCTCCAACGGATGTTTTGGCCCTTTCCATGATCTCCTTCGCCTTCTTGACCCCGACAATTTTCTCAAGCGCAGTCTCTTCCAAGTTTTTCCTCGATCCAAATTCTGCGATTATCCTCATGTAGTCTTCGAGGTCGTCGACGAAGTCTGCGAGCTCTGGAAAGTGGAGCCCATACCATTCACGGCATCTCGTGTAGAAGGCATTTATCTGTTTGTCTAGGTCTTCGATGATGTGGATTGCGTGGACTATCATCATGTCTCTCCTCGCGACGGCCTCCTTCAACTCGATGGCTGCAAGCCTATCCAAAACCTCTTTGACCTGCCTTCTATATTCCTCAACCCCAGAGACAAGGCCGCCTTCAACGAATATTCTCTCCAAGTCTAGGGTGTAGTCGAGTTCCTTGAAGGATAGGTCTGGATATTCCTTGGCGAGCGCTGATAGAAGCGTGTTTGGGGAAATCCTTAATCCTCGAAATCCCGCCGAAACAGCCTCCTTAATTACATGTTTCAACTCATCTATCAGAGCCCCCTTTAAAGCCATTGAGAACTTACTCGATTTGGATTCAGCATCTCCCTCAAAGAGTTTGTGGAATCTCAGTGAGCCATTAGTGACCGCGATCACTCCTAGTGGGGTAACTGCAAGCGAGAGGGTTATTGAACTCATCTCAGAGCCCATATCTTGTTCACTTCACATTTAATTAGAGTTTCGCTTCCCCCCGTTACCTTAGCCCTATCCTAAATGGCAGTAAATCGGCCATGGTTAGGAGGCCGCGGGGCATGGCCTCGATCTTCTCCGCTATGGATATGAGTATGCTGGCCGTCCCGAGATCGCCTGGGGTGCCACTACTCTTCCAAATAACCGCGTAATCGGCTCCTTCCACGGTTATTTCCTCGTATTCAGGCGCCCCCACCACTGCTTGGAATTCTACGCGGATCTTTTCAACGTCGCCTACGTATCCTATCCCGAAGCCCCTTACCCCCCTTATCTCCCCCTTTTCCACGGTTATCCCATTGCTGGAAACTCTTTCCTCGGCCACCACACCCTCCTGGCATTCCTCAACTCTAGTTAAATTCAAGCCGGCGGATTCCGCGATTAAGTAGACGGATTCAGCATATCCGATGTGGCCGGTATAGCGGCCAATGCCCAGTCCCCGGGAAAACGTGTTAGGGTCTAGGCCTACGCCGATCTTTTTCCTGAAGGACTCCCTCCGCTTGGCCGCGTCTATGGACCTTCTCGCAATTATCCTCTTGATCAACGGCACGGATGCGGAGATCGTGATGGCAAGCGTGTCCAGGAGGAAGCCGGGGTTTATCCCCGTGCCGATGACCGTTACGCCGTGGCTCTTAGCTAGGCTGTCGATTCTCCTCCCGAGCACGGGGTATCGGTGGTAGGGGTATGAGAGGGTTTCACATGTGGAGACCACGGATTTCCCGAGTTTTATGGCGGTCACGAGCTGGTCATAGATTTTTGGTAGAAATGATGATGTAGCGTGCAGGACTATTTCGCAATCCCTTAGGCCAAGCCATGGGTCATCCGTCACCTTCACCCCCATTTCACCGACGCCCATGAGGTC
>JANXDQ010000008.1:6568-22824 GCA_025059415.1 Aigarchaeota archaeon | reverse complement strand
GGACTATTTCGCAATCCCTTAGGCCAAGCCATGGGTCATCCGTCACCTTCACCCCCATTTCACCGACGCCCATGAGGTCGCCGACGTCTTTTCCAACCAAATCGGGTTTCACATCTACAGCTCCAACCACGACATGTCCCCTATCGAGCGCCACCCTCGCCAGCATTCTCGCTATTTCCCCAAATCCATACAGTGCTAGCCTCAGGCTCATGTCTAACAGGGAGTTAATACGCGATCTTAGCCTTATCCCTGAGGGCTTAATTTATTAAGATGTGGAATATCGTGCTGAGTTGGTTATGAGGGAAAAGGAGCTCGTTGAGATAATCTATCGGAGAAGGAGCATTCGCAGGTATGAAAAGAGACCCGTCCCCGATGATGTATTGAATGCGGTCCTCGAGGCAGGTCGGCTCGCTCCCAGTGCCAGTAATCTCCAACCCTGGCACTTCATCGTCGTAAGAGAGCCGGAGATTAAGCGGAAACTGATCTTCAGTACCTGGAATCGCTTCATCGATGAGGCTCCTATAGTCATCGTTGGCTGCGGCGAGGCGGATAAGAAGTGGGCGGCCATAGATGTGGCCATAGCCTTGGAGAACATGGTGATCGCGGCAGAGGCCCTAGGACTGGGGTCGTGCTGGATAGGGCACTTCAGAGAAGAAGAGGTTAAGAAAGCGCTCAGAATACCAGGTCACCTAAGGGTCGTGGCGATGATCACCCTAGGCTATCCGGCTGAGAGACCACGCGCGCCCCCAAAGAAGAAGCTGGAGGAAATCCTCCACTATGACGGATTTTGAGAGCGATGGAGATATAAGGAAGCTTGACTACCTGATTTCGAGAACATGCCGAGCCACGGATCAGTAACAAAGGCGGGAAAGGTCAGGTCCCAGACCCCGAAAATAGAGGCTAAGCCCAAGAAGGGGATGATCCCCAGGCTGAGGAACAGGTACAACTTCGAGAAAAGGGCCGTCCAGGCATCCCAAGAAAACATCTAAGATCTTGCCCGTGCCTACGGTAACTTTACGGTTTTTCGCGCACCATGTTTAAATAGTCATATAGACCGCCATCAACGGAATTGGCAAGAATGGAAACGTCATTGAAGAGTAAGGGGTGAGGGGGTTGGCAAGGCAGTCTACTAAGCCGAGAAAACAGCGGAAGATGCTTTACACCGCGCCGCTACATAGGCTGGCTAAATTAATGTCAGTCCACCTCTCACCAGAACTCAGGGAGAAATACAAGCGAAGATCTTTTCCAGTGAGGGTTGGAGATAAGGTGAAGATCTTGAGGGGCGACTTTAAGGGAGTGGAGGGAAAGGTCATCGAAGTTGACCGGGAAAGGCAAGTGGTATATGTGGAGAATGCCACGTTGAAGAAGGCTGATGGAACCACGGTCAATAGGCCGATCCACGTCTCAGACATCGTGATCACCGAATTGAGCCTAGATGACCCATATAGGAAGGAGGCTTTAATGAGGGGAAAGGAGGTTGAGGCCTAATGGGGCATCTTAAGAGGCTCGCAGCGCCACCGCACCTCAAGATACTAGCCAAGGAAAAGGTCTTCACGGTATGCCCATCCCCTGGACCACACCCAAAATATGAATGCATACCCTTACTCCTAATCCTCAGGGATTATTTGGGGTACGCGGAGAACGGTGAGGAGGCGAAGAAGATTATCGGGCAGGGGAAGATACTGGTCGATGGGAAACCCGTAAAGGACTACAAGTTCCCAGTCGGGCTGATGGACATCGTCTCCATACCGGATACTGGGGAGAACTTCAGGGTACTACCCATCTATGGACGCGGATTAGACATCATCGAGATCCCGAAGGAAGAGTCGGGATTCAAGCTCTGCAAGATCCTCAGAAAGATGCATGTCTCAGGAGGACATTTACAGGTAACCCTGCACGATGGTAGAAACCTCAGATTCAAGGAGGTAACGGACGTGGTGAGGGGTTACATGACCAAGGATACCCTGAAGATATCTGTCCCGAGCCAGGTGATCCTCGGATACCTAAGATTAGAAGAGGGTAGATATGGATTGCTGATCAAGGGGCCGAAACAGGGACTTCATGGCAGAATAATCGAGATAAGGAGGGACGTGGTCTACCCAGCAAAGCCCTTGGTCAAGCTCTCGACGCCGAAAGGCGAGGTCTTATCCATACTCGATTACGTGATGGTGGTCGGAGAAGATGAGCCGTGGATCAAGCTGCCAACAATATAAAAGAACATTCAAATTAATGATTGAGGAGGAAGTTGCGCATGCCATCTGACGTCGCCATCACCGAGCCCGCGGAGACGGGGAACCCGATGAAGAGTATTAGGATAGAGAAGGTTGTGGTCAACTCATGTATCGGCGCAGCAAGCGCCAAGATCGAGAAAGCATCCAAGATCCTCGAGATGCTCACCGGCCAGAAGCCCCAGCTCAGGAAGGCGAAGAAGACCATTAAGGGCTTCGGCATCTATAGGGGGCAGCCGATAGCCGTGAGGGTGACTTTGAGGAAGCAGAGGGCGATAGATTTCTTGGAGAAGGCGTTAAAGGCCGTCAACAACACCCTGAAGTCCTCGAGTTTTGATGAGAACGGCAACTTCTCCTTCGGGATAAAGGAACACCTCGACATCCCTGGGACGAAATATGACCCCGAGCTCGGGATAATCGGAATGGATGTATGCGTCCACCTCTCACGCCCAGGCCTCAGGGTGTCCCTCAGAAGGAGGGCCAGAAGCAGGATTGGGCGCGAGCATAAAGTGAAAAAGGAAGAGGCCATAGAGTTCGTGAAGAAGTCATTCGGAGTGAGGGTAATCGAGGAGTAGGGCGGCCCGCGCGATGAAACTTATATGGTGCCTCTCCCGCTAAGCCCCGGAAGGGAAGATGGCAAAACATAAGCCACCAAAAGACAGGAAATTCGGCAAGGGAGTGGCGAAGTGTAGGAGATGTGGGACCACAGTTGGCGTCATAAGGAAATACAAGCTCTATATTTGCAGGAGATGCATAAATGAAGTCGCCCCACTACTAGGCTTCAAGGTTTACGAGTAAAAACCCCTCCCCATACCTTGAAACTTCTCGATATTTTAGCCTGAATTCACCGATTTTGGGTAGACGGCCCTCCTCTTGGAAAAACACTTATAAAGGGAATACATGGTCGGCTCGGAAGAGATGAGTAAAGACTTGGTGTCGGGGCTGTTCACGACGCTCCAGAACAACGAGATGGTCAGGAATAGGGAGTGCATTTACTACGCCTCGAAGCTCGTGGGCGAGGTGCTCAAGACCCTCCAGAGACATGGATACGTCGGGGCCATAGAGTACATCGAGGACGGGCGGGGCGGGAAATTCAGGATACAGCTGCTGGGCAGGATTAATCGATCAGCCCCGATCAGGCCGAGGTTCAACGTTAAGAAAGATGAGTATGAGAAGTGGGAGCGCCAATACCTCCCGAGTAAGGATATTGGAATAATCATAGTCACTACGAATAAGGGTGTCATGTCCCATAAAGAGGCGAAAGAACGGGGGCTCGGAGGGAAATTACTTGGATATGTCTACTGAGGTGATCTTTCATGGCCTTAAAGGAATATGTTGAGGAAGTTGCGATCCCCGATGGCGTGGAGGTGCACGTGGAGCCTCCGGCGAAGATAAAGGTTAAGGGAAGACTCGGTGAGCTGGAAAGGGATTTCAGCCACGCGGCCGTGAACCTAGAACTTGATTCTGGGAAGATCCTGGTCAAGTTCTTGGGCAAGGGTAGAAAGGCGGAGGCCATGATCGGCATGATCACCTCGCTCATCAAGAATATGGTAATCGGCGTGAGCCGGGGATTCACGTATAAACTGAAGGTAGTTGCCTCCCACTTCCCGATCTCGGTCAAGGTCAAGGGTGACGCGGTGTTAATTGAGAACTTCATCGGCGAGAAGTTTCCGAGGGTGGCCAAGATCGTAGGAAACGGGACGAAGGTGCAGGTCAAGGGAGAGGACGTGATCGTTATGGGGATCGACAAGGAGGCCGTGGGCCAGACCGCCGCAAACATAGAACAGGCGACCAGGATCAGGGAAAAGGACTTGAGGAAATTCCTAGATGGAATCTATCTCTATGAGAAGAAGGAGGGATGGGAATGAGCCCCACCGAGACCCCCAAATGGGTGAGGAAGCTGAAGGTCAAAAGACCCGAATTCGTGAGGCAGGAGAGCTGGAAATACATCAGGCTAAAGCCGAATTGGAGGAAGCCTAGAGGCAAGGATAGCAAGATGAGGCTCCAAATAAAGGGATGGCCTCCGTTGGTAAAGATCGGCTACAGAACTCCGAGGAAGTACCGAGGGCTCCACCCAAGCGGATACGAGGAAGTCCTAATCTACAAGCCGGAAGACCTGCAAACACTTGATCCAAGCATCCACGCGGTCAGGATAGCCGGATCGGTTGGGATGAGAAAGCGGGCTATGATAGTTGAAGAGGCCAAGAAGCTGGGTCTCAAAGTACTTAATCCGCCGATGACCCTAGAAAAGGCTAGGGAAGAAGTAGAGGTCGTGGAGCCGGAGCTAGAGGGGGCAGCTGAAGAATCCCGGGAAGTAGAAGGTGGAGGAGGGGCTGATGGCTCTTAAACTAGATCTCCAGAAGAGGCTCGCCGCCGAGATACTGAAATGCGGCGTTCACAGAATCAAATTCGACGTCGAGCGACTTGAAGAGATAATGGAGGCCATAACCCGTGAGGACGTTAAGAGGCTGATAAAGGATGGAGCCATCTACAAGGAGCAGAAGAAGGGGATAAGCAGGGCAAGAGTCGAGAGACGCAAAAAGCATGGACCTGGAAGCAGGAAGGGGGGCAAATACAGCAGGGTATCGAGGAAAGAACTTTGGATGATTAAGGTTAGAGCACAGAGAAAGAAGCTCAAGCAACTGAGAGACAGGAAGCTCATCACAGGGACCACCTATAGGAAGATCTACAGGATGGTTAAGGCTGGCGCATTCAAATCCGCCGCGGCGATGATGGAGTACCTAGAGCAAAACAAGTTGATCAGGAGGCCGCTAATATGAAGATCTTAAAGCGCGTTCCACCGAAGAGGAGGAGGAAGGGGTTAACGGATTATGGGAAGCGCTTGAAGCTTGTGAAATCAGGCCTTCCCAGGATCGTGATAAGGAAAACGAATAGGTATATAATCGCTCAAGTCATCAATTCGAGGTCCGGCGGAGATGAGACCCTGATTACAGTGACATCCAGGAAATTGGCCGCCTATGGTTGGAGGGCTAGCTTCAAGAATACCTCAGCCGCGTACCTTACTGGGCTCATTGCCGGACTACTTGCGAGGAAAAAAGGCGTTGAGAAAGCCGTGGCCGATATAGGGCTACATACCACCTCAGTGGGATCGAAGGTATTCGCCGTGGTCAAGGGCTTCATCGACGCCGGCGTAGTGGTCCCATCCAGCGAAGAGGTGTTTCCAGATGAAGGCCGCATCCAAGGCGCCCATATAATGGAGTATTATAAGGCCATTAGGGAGGGGGGAGCCATCGCCACCCAGTTCTCGAAATCGGATGAAGATGTTTACATGAACCTAAACTCACACTTCTCACGGGTAAAAGAGAAGATCTTAGAGGAGGTTAATGGTGGATGAGTTTAGAGGAATGGGTTCCCAGAACAAAGATAGGCTGGATGATTAAGGAAGGTAAGATAAAGTCGATCTCGGAGCTCTTCGCAAATCACTTCAGAATAACAGAGGTCGAAATAGTCGACTACCTTCTTCCAGGCCTAGAACAAGAAATCATAGACATCAACTTGGTTCAGAAGCAGACGGCGGCGGGTGAGCGGTCAAAGTTCAGGGCGATAGCCGTTGTCGGGAACAGAGATGGATTTGTCGGGCTTGGCACCGGGAAAGCCGTCCACGTGGTCTCAGCAATAGAGAAGGCCGTGAAAGATGCGAAGATGAACTTGATTCCGGTGAGGAGGGGCTGTGGAAGCTGGGAATGTGCTTGCGGGGCATCGCACAGCGTCCCAGTAAAAGTCGTGGGGAAGCAGGGAAGCGTGAAGATAGAGTTGATCCCGGGTCCTAGGGGTTTAGGGATAGTTGCCGGAGAAGCGGCGAGGGTCGTGCTGGAGCTCGCGGGGATCGAGGATGTTTGGACGAGGACATATGGTGAGACAAGGACCACGCTCTCCTTCGCCAGCGCCACCTATGAAGCCCTCAAGAACACGAATAAGATAATTTTACCGACTATGTGGTGAGAATGCATGGGAGCCGGCTGCAACTGCTACCTCGTCATCAGGATTAAGGGCAGCGTCAAGGCGAGGAAAGAGCATTTGGACACCCTGAAAATGCTCAACCTCAATAGGGCGAATTGGGCGACAATAATCCCAAAGAACCCGAGCTACGAGGAGATGTTGAAGAAGGTAGAACACATGATAACGTGGGGAGAGCCGAATCTCAAGAGTATCAAGACATTCCTCAAGAAAGTGGAGATAATCGGGGATGAGAGGCTGGACGAGGAATACGTCAAGAAAATTGGCTTCGAATCGATTGATGACTTGGCTGAGAAGATCTACAGCGCCGAGGTAAACTTTAGGTACCTCAAGGATAAGGGGCTGAGGCCCTACATCAGATTACATCCGCCGCGCGGCGGCTTCAGGGGGTCAATTAAGAAGCATGTGAGAGCTGGGGGAGAATACGGCTATAGGGGGGAGAAAATAAACGATCTCTTCACTCAGATGGCTGGCGTATAAGTTCAAGTCCTCAATTCTTCATGCAACGTGCATGGAGCCCTCTCTCAAATTCTCCGCGACCCTTAAAGCTTCTTCCAACCCAATTATTATTGATGTATTAGGTGAGACTCTAAAGAGGTTTGTGAGCACTGAGCATTTCGCCCTCATAAGGAATAATACCTGAGCACCGTGTAGTGGTTTATCAACGAAGCCCTCAAAGTTCGCGATGCCCTTGACTATGATCAGGCTATTTTCATCCACGTCAATCCCTTGGTAAAGGGGTGGATAAGAGCCCTCAGTCCATATCATGTTAGGTGATTCGAATTTGAGAAACTTAACATCATTTTTCGTGACATCGATCTCATACGCCCCTCCCCTTACAACCACTACTACGTTAAGCCCCCTCCTATGTAGCTCGTTTATGCTCATTTCATCTACTACGGCCTCCCCCTCGTTGTCGAGGACATAATATATGTTGTCGAAACTATTTGGGATGTCGTCTAAAGAGAGCTCCGTGCGTATAACTGCTTTTTCGAAAAGCATCCGCAGATCCATGTTAGAGATGTTGAAGGAATAGTCTAGGACCTGGGTATCGAAGAAGTTTGAGGCGCTTGATAGTTGTAGGAGCTCGGATACTTTTGCCCCCTTGACAACGCCCTCCAAGCGGTCCCTAATGGATAGCCCCGCTTCTCTCAACTCCCTTTTCAATTCATGATATGGATCGTCGGATCCGGAGAGCCTCTTCAAGAAATTGAAAGACTCTGAGAAGGCCGTTGTTCTATCGACTTTACATCTGAGTAACTGTGAGATGTGCTCAAACATTGCGGAAGCCTCATCGACGCCTAACCCCAGTCTCCTGATGTCGGTCAGCCTGGAGTTAGCTAGGCATCTGATGCAATCGATGGGCCTATTCATGCTCCTCCCACCCTCCTCAAAGCTATCTCCAATCCCTCTAGTATGGCGTCGGCGTCCTTGGAAGTTATGTATCCCATCACCCCCACCCTGACTATTTTTTCCCGCAGATTCCCCATCCCCCTAGCTATCACTATTCCACATTCCTCTCTCATCTCCTTTATCACTCGCGAGGCCTGTATATTTTCCGGAAGCTTGAGCGCGACCACGGTTCTGGAGCGGACATCTCTCCTAGCTAGGGGAGTTAAGCCCAGGGATTCAGCTCCGGAGTAGAGCTTCTCCGAGACCTCGCCCAGCCTAGAAATCCTCCCCTCAACCCCCTCCTCTAAAACTAGGATCCTCAACGCCTCCAAGAGGCCGTAAATAATGTTAACTGCGGGCGTGAAGGGCGTTTCGCCGTCTTTTGAATACTCGAAGTATTTTTGGAGATCTAGGTATGGCGGGACCCCGTCGCTTCTCAAGGACTTCAGGGCTTCATCACTCAGGGCCACGAAGGAGAGGCCGGGTGGGGCCCCGATGCACTTCTGAGAGCAGCTGGAGACGGCGTCCAGCCCCCAATCATCCATTTTGAGGGGTTCTCCAGCTAGGGAGGAGACCGCATCAACGCAGATCAATGCGCCATTTGCCTTTGCTTCCTCAGCGATCTCCGGGAGGTATCTGGTGGTTACGCCGGTGCTGGTCTCCGTGTGGGTGGTGAAGATCGCCCTGTAACTCGTCTTTCCAAGAGCTTCCCTTACCTCATTTAGATCGACGACGTCGCCCTCTTTACTCCTCAAGACGTCGACTAAGCAGCCCCTCGCTTGGAGAGCCCTCACAATTCTCTCCCCAAACTCCCCATGACTAATCACCAATGCTCTTTCCCCGGGTTTCATAATGCCGTAGATCATGGAGTTGACTGCCAATGTCCCAGAGCCCGTTAAGATGGCGATGTTGCCGCTGTCCGTCGCGTAGACCCCTGCTAAAAGATCTCTGACTTCATTAAAGATCTCCCTAAACTTACTAGACCTATGTGAGATGACTTGTGTAGATGTCGCCTTGAGCACTCTTTCACATAACTCGGTCGGCCCCGGGACAAAATACTTGATGTTCACGGCGGTGCGCCCCGTCAAAGCCCCTTCAGAGCCTCCTCAAGCTTGGAGATCACGATTTCGCAAATCCTTCTTTGAGCCTCATCGGTTTCCGCGCCGATGTGTGGGGTAACAATTACTCTGGGATGGTTGATTAACTTGAGCTCCCATTCCTCTTTTGGGGGCTCGTTTTCTAAGATATCTAACGCCGCCGCCCCGATTATCCCCTCTTCGAGAGCTTCTAGAAGAGCCTTTGTATCAACGACCTTCCCCCTCGCGGTGTTGACGAGTATCGCCCCCCTCTTCATGGTCCACAATTCCCTCTTTCCGATCAGGTGATATGTTTCCCTAGTTAGTGGGACATGCAGGGATACCACGTCTGATTTTTTCAGCAATTCATCCATGTCTTTGACGACCACCGCGTCGATCAGCCTCGCGGTATCGCTTACGTCCCTTATATCGTATGCCAAGACTCTCATTCCAAGGCATTTAGCTATCCGTCCAACCATGCTGCCTATCCTACCAAATCCGATGATCCCCAAGGTTTTGCCGTAGAGCTCAGTTCCCCTGACCTTGGTCCAGTCCCCCTCGCGGACCAGGTTATGTGCGAAGCTAATCCTCCTTGCGGCGTTCATCATCAACGCGATCGTTAGTTCGGCTACCGAGTAGACGTTGCCCTCTGGCGCGTTTACCACCTTTACCCCCCTTGCGGCCGCTTCCTCTAAATCCACGTTGTCCAGACCCGACCCCGCCCTAACGATTATCTTCAGATTAGCTGCTCTCGATAAGACCTCCTTATCTACAAGGGTCCTACTTCTCACCACCAATATATCGTAGTCACATATCCTGTTTAACAGCCCCTCTCTCCCGAGATCGCACATCTCATCCACATCAAATCCAAGCCGATTCCTCAGATAATCTAGGAGAAGGTGGTCTACGTGGTCAGTTATCAATACGCGTAGCCTTGGGGCGTTATTGGGACCTTTTCTGAGTTTATCTTCGAGCCCGACAATAAAATTCACCCCTCCGCGCAGCTGCTTGCCTATTTTCTGGGGAAAGTTATTTTTAAATATTTTTGAACGGCGACTGTGGGAATAATGGCTTTAGCGTCTCTATTGGGCATGAGGGATGATCGGCGGTCTCAGAGCCTTTATTCCAGGGCGAGTAACATATAAGAGATGAGAAAGTTCTTCAACCCTGTGATTGGGGGCGCCGAGGATGGGGACGCGGCATAGGAAGAGCAGGAAGCGTAGGGGTAGTAGGACCTGCGGCTGGGGCCAGATAGGCCAGCATAGGAAAAGTGGATCTAGGGGAGGGCATGGGAACGTTGGAATGCATAAGCACAAGTGGACATGGGTCCTGAAGTATGATCGCAACTACTTTGGAAAACATGGATTTCACAGGCCGAATAGGCTCCCAAGTAGCTCCGTGAACTTAATCCAGCTCTCAACCATAGTGGAAAACCTAGAGAGGGAGGGAAAGATCCAAACCATCAAAGGGCTCCCGGTAGTTAACCTCGTAGAGCTCGGCGTCCGCAAGCTCGTTGCTGGCGGGAAGATCAATAGGCCACTCCTAGTCGTGGTCGAGAAATGGAGTGAGAAGGCCGAGAAAACAATAAAGGAGGCTGGAGGCATTCTAATAACGCCTAAGGAGCTTGAGGGTGTGGCCAGTTGAGCGCGCGGGCCGCGATCGAGAGATTGGCCAGATATCTTCCAGAGGTTAGGAAGCCTGAGAGGAAACTCGGTCTGGGAGAGAGGCTGGTGTGGACGGCGATCGTTCTCATAATCTACACGTTGATGGGCCACGCGCTCCTATACGGCGTCCCGGAGGCTGCTAAACTAACGGGGCAGAGCCCCCTAATCATGAGCGTGATCTTCGCGCAGAAAATCGGCACGCTCACAACTCTCGGGATAGGCCCAATAGTGACGGCGGGCCTAATTCTCCAACTCCTAGTCGGTGCCCAGATAATAAAGCTCGATCTCTCGAAGCCCGATGATAGGGCGGCCTTCACCGCGATGAACAAGTTGTTGACGATAGCCGTAATTTTAGTGGAGTCGGCGGTCTTCACGGTCTCGGGCATGCTTGGACCCCTTGAGCCATCCATGCAATTGATAGTCTTCATCCAGCTAGTCGCCGCAACCAGATGCTCATAGTCTTCATGGATGAGCTGGTGCAAAAGGGGTGGGGACTTGGAAGCGGGGTGAGCCTATTCATCGCCGCCGGAGTCGCCGAGACCATCTTCACGAACCTCTTCTCATTCATAATGCTCCCAGATGGATACTATCAGGGAATAATCTTGGCCATGATCCAAGCGGCCATGAAGGGAGGATCTTTCCATGAAATAACCTATAGAGGCCAGTTCCCGGACATCATCGGGTTAATCGGGACGATATCCATCTTCCTATTGATAATTTACTTGGAGGCGCTTAGGATCGAGGTTCCAATCCAGCACGCCAGGGTCTCCGGGTACACCGCAAGATACCCCATCAAATTCCTCTACGTCTCCAACATACCCGTCATCTTCGCCTCGGTCATCTTCACCAACATATACTTCTTTTCAACAATGATATGGAGCAGATTTAATCCGACAAACACGAATCCGTTTCTAAATGCCATCGGCACGTTTAACGCGACGGAGAGCGGATTGATCCCGATGGGCGGGCTGGCCTACTACGTTATATCCCCAGGAAGCCTCGGCACCGCGATGAACGATCCCTCCAGGATACTGATATACAGCGCTTTAATGCTCCTCTTCTGCGTATTGTTCGCGAAGTTCTGGGTTGAAGTTGGAGGACTTTCACCTAGCCACATCGCAGATCAATTGATCAAGGCCGGGATGCAGATCCCCGGATTTAGAAGGGCTCCAACGATCGTTGCGAGGTTAATCGGGAAATACATAAGGATCTTAACGATCGTGAGCGCGATGATCGTCGCGTTCATGGCCATATTCGGGGAGCTCTTCAATGTCTATGGCGGGGGTATAGGGATACTGTTGATGACTGGGATATTATACCAGTATTATGAACTGCTTGTTAGGGAGAGGTTGACTGAGACGTATCCATTCCTAGGAAGAGTCCTAGGTGAAGAATAATGCTTAACGTGATGTTCCAGATATTCTTGATCGCGCTCTGCGTCGGCGCCATTACTAATTTGCTTAGGAGGAAGATCATCTCTCCGCGGGATATGGCAAGGATGATGGAGTCCCAGAACTTCAAGAAGATGCTCTACGATGCCCAGAGGAAAGGTGACCAAAAGACGCTCCAAAAACTCATGAAGAAACGCGAATACTATCAGAAGATAGATTCGGAGATCGGAAAGAAGAACATGATATTCCTCATCGGGAGCCTTGGAATCTTCTATGCAGCCTATCTCACGATCACACCGTTCTACGGCGCGCTCGATGCAATCGCCTCCCTTCCAAATGATCTAGTAATCCCATTAATATCCCAGGGAAATAAGCTCACGTTCATCGGATGGTTTATTTTATGCCTCCTAGCGGTAAATATGCCGCTGGGGAAGATCTTCGAGGTAAAGCCCGAGGAGGTGGTTAAACATGCCAAGGAGGATGCTTCGGACCAGAAGTAGAAAGAGGAGGCACGTTACGACTCCAGGAGGCAGAGTCAAGATACATTACGGAGATGAGAAAAGGGATTTCCACCACTGCGCAAGATGCGGCGGCACAATCCACGGGATACCTAGGGAGAAGGATTACAAGCTAGCTCACAGCGAGAGGGCCGTTGAGAGGTACTATGGGGGGATGCTCTGCCAAAACTGCTTGGAGGAATTGATTAGGGCCATGGTCGCGGAGGAATGGGAGAAGGCGTCGCTCGGCGACGCGGCTACAGCTTGAAGTATTCCTTAACAGCCTGTAAAGCTATCCTGAACACCCCTCCTTCATCGAGCTCGCTGGTATCTAGGACCAAGTGGAAGGGCTCAAAATCCCTCCCAAGGAGTATGCCGTAGAGCTTCTCGTAGAGCTCGGAGCTCTCCCGATCCCTCTTAAACAACATCTCAAGAGCTTCCTCGATCGGGACTCCACTTCTCTTGGATATCCTCTTAGCCCTTATCTCAGGCCTCGCCTTCAACCAGATGTTGAACCCATCTTTATAGAGCCAGGGAAGGACCCAGCTATCAATCACCACGCCACCCTTCTTAGCAAGTTCCAGGAGCTTTCTATCCACATCCCTATCAAACTCTGGGTTTGTGAGGCGTTCTCCGAGGAATTTGAAGCCCTCATCGGTCTCCCACCACTCGTCTCCCCCCGGCTTGTATCCGCGCTCTATCGCCAGCATCTTCAGGCCATCGCCGCCGGAGGCGTATCTTAGGTTTAGGGCGTCGGCTAGTCTTCTCGCAAGAGTGCTCTTACCGGATCCCGCGAACCCGCTAATACACACAACGATCGCATCCGTCATCTCAAAAATACACCTCCCTGTGAGGGATAAATCTGAGTTTTAGGGGACTAGGAACTTGGGCTCAGGCTGGAATTCCTCGACCCCCGCGAGTTCCTTCAGCCTCTTGATCACCCTTTCCCGGACCTCGGTGGGTGATGGAAGATCCCTGACCAATTTTCCACCGCGCATCAGGGGCTTCAGCAAGGGTTCAACCCCCCCTCCACAGATCGGGCAGGAATTCAACTCGACTTTGAAGGGCGTGATCGTGTCATGAAGCTTTCTACACCGATATACCTGTTTTCTCCCCGGAAGCTTTCCACGCTTCGAGAAGGGCTTCCCATCGACCTCCACTATGTCCATTGCCAGGTCTATTGATGGCGGGAACGCTATGGAGGTCCCTACACCAAAGCCATCAGCGATGTCGGCCAGTTCTCTGATCTCCTGCTCATCCAATCCACCGCTCACAAATATCTTGACGCGCTTGTATCCAGCTAGGTCGAGCGACCACCTCGCCTCCAAAACTATTTTCCTCATGTTTCCACGCCTCGAGCTCGGGGTATCGAATCTGACGCCATAGAGCTTCTCCTTCAAAGTCTCGGCGGCCAGGAGGGCCTCGAACCTCTCATCGGATAACGTGTCGCATAGGGTTATCCTCGGGACATCCTTGGGCATCTCCATATCAAATTCCTTCCAAGCCTCCGGCTGATTCTCAAAAACTAGTATCAGGGCATGCGGCATCGTGCCTACGGGCTTGACTCCGGCGAGCTCGGCGCCGATCACGCTTGAGACGGCATCACATCCGCCCATTAACGCGTATCTATCAAGCATAGGAGCGATTGCGGGATGGGCTGATCTTATCCCAAAGAAGAGAAGCGTCTTTTCTCCAGCCGCTATTCTAAGCCTCGCCGCCTTGGTCGCCACGCTCGTCGCGTGTCTGAGTATCCCGAGGAGGCTTGATTCATAAACACCATACTCGATGTATTTCCCATCGATCGCCATCACGGGCTCATAAATCCTGAAGAACTCGCCCTCATCAATGGCGTAAACGTCAATATCCCTACCCTCGAGAAGCCCTACAACCTCACTCATCCCAGCGGCTATTGCCCACCCGTACCCGGTTGGAAAACCATATGCATGAATTTCCGCATAAGCGCGTCTTTCCTCTTTCCCCGTTCTCCCCAGGATCTGCCTGGTTCTCGCGAAGTATATGTCCGTGACCTTTCCGGCAAGTATTTCATCCTCTGTCGCTATGTAAAATCTCCTCTCCCTCATCTCCATCAAACCTCGAAACTCAATAGATCTGAGGTCGTCAGTGTCGCCTTGAGGACGGAGTTCATGAAGCGGAGGGATGATATGTGGTCGAACTCGGAGATGGAGAAAATGGAATCAACTGGGATAATTAGCTCATATCCCCTAACGGCCGCGCCTACAGCCGTGCAGGAGACGCAGATGTTCCCGAGCAAGCCCGTTAAAATCAACCTCCTCACAGCCCTCGACCTTAACACGTGATCTAGGGGCGTCGAGTAGAATGCGTCATAACTCGGCTTCCTAACTATTATATCCATTTCACCCGGTTTCAGCTCATTGACTACCTCGGCTCCCCATGTGCCCGCCATCGTGTGCTCCCCCCAAATCTTGAACTCGGGATCATCTTTAATGTGCCAGTCCTGTGTAAAGATTACTGTTGCCCCGGCCTCCCTCGCCCTCGACAACAGCTTCTTGATTGATGGGATTATTCTCTCGGCTCCCTCTACATAGAGTTTTCCCGAGGGCTTAACGAAGTCGTTTTGAACGTCAATTATCAACAGGGCCGTTTCCCTCGGATCCACGCGGATGCTGGCCACTTCGAGCTTCTTCGGGAGCCTTAGGGTTTCGGGAAATTCCATAACCACTTCCTCTCATCAGGACATTCCAAATCGTAGAATTAAGCCCTTTCCCCACCTCATAATAGATATCTCGCGAGCCTCGTGGCGAGTATTGGGTGGACTAAAAGTTTCTTGGCGACCCTGGCGATATCCAGCCCATTTGCGAGGTCCACGACGTCTCTATCTTCCAAGACCTCGGCTAACTGGTTTAGGTCATCGTCGCTCAGCCTCTCCAGAGCCCTCAACACCTTCAAGCTCCTCCTAATCCTGTTCAGCCAAGGAGCGTATTCCTCATCGAATTCGCGCAGCCTCTCCCTTGAAACGTCCTCCGAGGCAGCTTCCCCGGCGACTTTCCCCGCGGCTAAGCCCGCAGCGATCGAGGAGTGTATTCCTCCACCGGTCAAAGGTATAACCATTCCCGCGGCGTCGCCTATCAGTATGGCGCCATCGAGGACGTATTCCCTTATTACTCCGCCGACGGGGACCGGTGCTCCACGTCTATCTATGATCTGGGCTTTTCCAAATTCTCGGCTAAACATCTTGATGAAGTTATCGATGTATGGTTTGATCGGCGCATCTCTCACCCCTATCCCGACCTCGACAAGTTTATTCGTAATCGGGAATATCCACGCATAACCCTTTGGAGCTATCTTGTTTCCCAAATAGATCCTAATAGCGTCGGAAACCCCGGAGCTGCGGCCCGCCAATAAGTATTGTAGAGTTGGGATCAGCTCAGATCTCTCAGAGACTCCGAGCCGCCTAGCTACTCTGGAATTATAGCCATCGGCCCCTATTATAACGGAAGCAGAGTAGGTGTTTCTACTCGTCTTCACCAAAAATTTGCCGTTTACTCGTTTAAGATCCAGGAATTCTTCGTGGACGTGGATCTCCGCGCCTAGTTCGGCGGCTTGGGCAGCGATCTCCTGCAAGAGGATGGTCTTGTTTATGAGGTATCCGTTTTCACCTATCTGAACGCACTTCATGTTCGGGGCATATACCAGCGCGTGAACCTCGTTCAGTATAAGCCCTGGAATTTCTGGATCGACTCCAGCGGTCTTGAGTGTTTGCCGGCTAACTGCCTGACCACAGGGCTTCAAGGCCATTATCGCGGGATTTTTCTCCAATAGTAGGGTCCTTGCGCCCGTCGCGGCCGAGGACTTCGCGGCGGAAACTCCGGCAGGCCCGGCTCCAACAACTATCACGTCAAATTCCTTTGAGGACATTCATCCCTGAAAAATAATTCCCGGTATTAAGGTTTCCCAATTATTTCCAGGGTGGTTTGATGCTGGTTACTCCTCGGCGATGACATCATTTCTTATCAAGCCGATCTTCTCAATCCACATCTCGACGGTGTCC
>JANXDQ010000008.1:0-6493 GCA_025059415.1 Aigarchaeota archaeon | reverse complement strand
CCTGGCTCTAAGGTCATCACTTGGCTGAGCAACGAGATTATCTCCGGGATTTTAAGTAACATTTTTGAAGTGGATGAGTTCTGCCTTATCTCACCGTTAACCCTAGTCATCATCCGCAGGTTATGTGGGTCTCCCAACTCATCAGCGGAAACTATCCAGGGCCCAATTGGGGCAAATGTATCAAAGCTCTTCCCGCGAGTCCATTGGCCATCTAGAAATTGGATATCACGCGCCGAAACATCATTGAATACTGAATATCCGAAAACGTGGTGAATGGCCTCAGACGCCCTCACATTCCTACACCTGTCAGCTATGATCACTGCGAGCTCTATCTCGTAATCGAGCTGCCTAACGATCCTAGGCTTCACGATCGGGTCATATGGCCCATTGAGCGCGGTAGCTGGTTTAAAGAAGATCGGCATTCCCTCCGGAGGCTCTAAGCCTGACTCCCCGGCATGGTCCGCGTAATTTAGCCCTAGACAAATTATCTTACCAGGATTCGGTATGGGTGGGTCTATGTGCACGCCATCAATGGGGACCTTCTCGATCCGGATGCCTTCCAAAGCGGATTCTATTATTTGAAGTAGTTCCCGATCGGGGAGGAGTTCCTTCACATCCGAGGGTATGCTCAACCCAATGGCGCTCTCGATAAATGGTCGCGGAACAAATTCCTCATCAGAAACCATGAATCCATAATCTCTTTCTCCATCCAAGCTATAGCCGATTATCCGCATTAATCGGGAAATGGCGTGTTCTAGGATTTATTGATTATCTATGCTGAGGGCTTTCTCATTATGAGAATGCTCTCCCTGGCCTCACCTATCTTTATCACCCTCCTGGTCGTGGCCACCCTCTTGTTGACCGCGATGATCCGCTCCCCCTCAAACCCCACATCCTCGGCCAACTTCATTACCAGGACATCGGACTCCACAACCCTATCTGGGAAGACCCCTCCGGCGACGACTAGTGCTACCCTTCCCCCCGGCTTGAGAACCCTGAACATCTCCCCCAAGGAGAGGCGCATGTCGTGGAAGTATGCCTTAGCCACCTCGGGTAAATTCAATTCTGGGAAGAAGTCGACCGCATTCTTCGGATTGAGCCCTAGATAGGACCTAATGGGATCGATCTGGATATTTCCGAAGAATAGCTCGTATTCGATCCTGTAGACCCTCGTGTACTCTATCTTGTTTAGGTATGGCGGTGAGGTGATTATCGCGTCGAAGGTCTCGTCCTCGAGAAAGTCCATTTTCCTCGCATCCCCAAGGTAAACAGTCAGCTCGCAGGGCTTGAAGCCGGCCTCCCTGAGATCCCTCATCATATTCTTGATGACCCGGCGAAAGAACTTCCTGAATGGTGGAACCGGCTTCTTCACGACCTTCAGCACCGCCCCATCCTTGTAGGCGAAGGAAACCTTCATGGCGGCGTTCATGAGGGCGAGCGCGAAGAAGTTCCTGACCACGGGATCCCTTATCTCCCGAATCTTCTCCCTGAAGAAAATTATATCCTCGAGGGAGGGCTTCAGGAAGAACTGCTTAACAAACCCGCTGACATCAAGGAGATCCGGTTTTTCAAATGGCTGCGCAAGCAGCCGCCTAGCCGTCTCCCTCAACTTCTCCAAGTCATAATCAGATATCTTTACCTGGGTGACAAAGACGGCGAGAGGAGCAACATCAACACCGACCCCGTTAACTCCGGCCTCCTTACAGGCGAGCAAGGTCGTTCCAGATCCGACGAATGGATCCAGGACCTTGTGGCCGGGGGCGATGCCGAATTCCCTGAACATCATGTGGACGAAGTCCCGGGAGAAACCTTCCTTAAAGAAAAAACCAGCGATAAACCGGTATAACCTTATTCGGGACAAACGTTACGAGTCTACCCAAATCCCAACGTTCCTCATAAATAACCATTAATCAACTAGATTCCCTTAAAGCAATTAATAAATTTAACCAGAGTAGACGAGCACGAGAGGAATTAGGGCCATAGGTAGGTCGTGTTGAATTTTGACGGTCATCAAGGAACCCCCGGCATTCATGAGATGTTTTAGCGAACGAGAAGATGTTAACCAAACTTTGTGATCGAAAATCTTCAGCTTATTATCCTAAGAATGACCGCTGTCTCCGTGTTTTTCACACCCTCTATGTTCCTTATCGAGTCAATTCTCTCGTTGAGTTCACTTATGCTTGGAGCAGAGATTATGGCGATGGCGTCAAATCTTCCAGTTAATTCGTATACGGCCTCCACGCCGGGGACCTTTGCCACCTTACCTACTACTTCTTTTGCGGAACTACTATATTCGAGTTGGATGAATGTGATAGCGCTTACTCCATAGCCGCGGTCAATTTCTACCGTGAATCGTTTTATTATCCCCCTTTCGTGTAATAGCTTTACTCGCCTTCTGACGGCGCCCTCAGAGAGCCCCACCTTCTTCCCTATCTCGATGAAGGACATCCTACCGTCTTTTCGGAGCAGCTCGATTATTTTGAGGTCGATGTCGTCCAGGAGCCTCCACTCGCCAGCCATACTTGCCTCAAGCAGATAACTCTCATAATTAAAAGATTAAGGCCCCCTGCTCCCCCGAAAAATTTATCTCGGATCTTTTAGCGAGAAGCCGCATGGAGCGAGAAGAGCCACTAGTATACATAGATGGCGAGTTTTATCCAAAGAGCCGGGCCGCGATTTCGGTCTACGACCACGGCCTCCTGTATGGCGACGGCGTCTTCGAGGGCATTAGGGCTTATAATGGCGTCGTGTTTAAGCTTAGAGAGCATATCAAGAGGCTTTACGCCTCAGCCAAGGCCATAATGCTGGAGGTGCCCATGAGTGAGGAGGAGCTCATGAACGCCATCCTAGAGACCTTGAGGAGGAATAAGTTGAGGGACGCATATATCAGGCTGGTGATCACCCGCGGGGTCGGAGACCTCGGACTCGATCCCAGGAAATGTAAGAAACCCACCGTGATAATAATCGCGGAGCCCATGCTCTCTCTTTACAGCAAGGAGTCTAGGCTGAAGGGCATATCCCTGATCTTCTCATCGGTGAGGAGGGATAGAGTTGACGCCACTACCCATCAAATAAAATCCATGAATTATTTGAACAGCATATTGGCGAAGCTTGAGGCGATAAACGCGGGTGCTGACGACGCGATAATGCTCGATGAAAGGGGATTTGTGTCGGAGGCAACCGCGGCCAACATCTTCATCGTTAAGAATGGGAAGATAGTAACCCCGCCCACGACCACCGGGGCACTCGCGGGAGTCACGAGGGATTTCGTGATAGGGCTCGCGAGAAAGCTCGGTTATGAAGTCGAGGAGAGGGATATAACCCCATTCGACACGATGACCGCCGATGAGGTCTTTATAACGGGGACCGGGGCCGAGATCGTACCAGTAACAAAGGTTGCCGGTAGAATTATAGGCGATGGAAAAGCTGGGAAGATAACTATGAGGCTCATAGATGAATTCGATAAAGAAAAAGTCAACTCATCAAATGGCATAAAGATCCAAGATTAGGGGCCGTCACCCAACAACCATTTTGAAAACCTTTTCCGAAGGCCTTCTCTTATATTCATTCGTTAATCGATGAAGCCAATTATATAAATGTCCATTGAGGTATAAGATATGAGGTTTGATGAATCCCTCTCCTCAAGAGATCCTCATGGCAGTCGTTCTCTTCGCCTGGATATTATTTTTGACAGGCCTTCTAACGAAGAAAATCTACGAATTCATGGTCGTGAAGGGGCTGGATCACGGGGTCGCGGTTTACTATAACCGGAAGATAATCCACATATTGGCCGGCGGGCTGGTCGCGTTCATAGCCCCAATCTGCTTCGAGAGCCCACTAATACCACTCATCTTCGCGATGTGCCTTGGAGTGATAATCTATATCCCACACAAGACTGGCAAGCTCCTCTATTGGTTCCAAGTACCGGAAAACATGTACGAGGTCCACTTCTGTATAATGTGGGGTGTTGGTTTGGCCGCGGGCTGGATGCTGACGGGTAACCCGTGGTTCGGCGCGCTCCCGATAATCTTCATGTCCATAGGAGATGCCGTGACCGGCCTAGTGAGGAATATGATGTTTAGGAGGAGGACGAAGTCTTGGTGGGGAAACTTAGCCATGGCCATCACAACGATCCCCTTGGGCGCCGCTATACTGGGGATTCCCGGATCTCTGGCGGCCCTCGCTTCGAGCATAATAGAGCACTACGAGTTCGGAGTGATAGACGACAACATAACAGTTCCATTAACCGCATTATTACTGCTCATCATCTCGACCTATTTCCTCGGCCTCTAGGAAATTCTCAGAGCAGCGTAGCCGCATCAAAGCGCCTTTCACCGTTTTTTGGCTATCAACTCCCCTACGGCCTGGAGTATCCGCCTATGCCTCTCCTCGTCCTCGATAATCCACTCCAGTATCATCTTGAAGTGGTCTAGGTATCCCCCCATCTCGCTCGCCACCAACTCAATTAATTTGGCATGTATTATTGTCAAGTATTCTTCGGCGACAAAGCCCTCAAATTTCTCCAAATCCTTTACCAAAAAACTGAGATCCGAGATGCCCATCTCGTTCTTTCTCAAAATTTCCTCGGCACCCTCGACAATTTTTCTCCACGAGCTTCCCCAAGCCCTCTCGCAATCCCCGGGGCCCATCTTTAAGCCGGTGAAAAGCAGCTCGGCCATGGATTTGAAAAACCCAGCGTGCTTAAGCGAGTCTTGGGCAATATAATTTAGAAGGCCGCCAATAATTCTGTCGTCAACAAGTTTAGAAACATGTTCATAAGCTCTTGCAACTTTTTCCTCAAGCAGGCCGGAACAATAGAGAAAATTCCCCAAGTCCTCCCTAGATACCAACAACCAATCCCTGAGGATGGAGACCGCTATACAAATTTAAAAACATTATGGGAAGCGCTGTGAAGAACTTTAGCTTTCCAAGAACCCGGGCTACATCTCCAGACATGGAGATCTTGTGAAAATTGGATTGAGAAAGGCATATCTCGATATGAGTCTCAGTTTAAGACCGGGCAGACTTATAGTATAACGGGACATTATTCCCCGAAAAATATCGAATAACGTTTAGTGGAATTCTGATGAGGCTAGAATCTTGGGCCGCGAACACATTTGTCACGCGAAAAATTTTTATCCCATCCATAGCTTAGTTTTAACGAATTGGTCGGTTAGATTTGAATTCTAGAAGATCTAGGAGAGGCATAACGATCGTGGAGGCAACTGTTATAGCGTCAATTACCATCTTACTCGGCCTCGCTCTGATGTTCATCTCATTCGGATGGTCTCAGGTGTTCGTATATGATCTAGGAAAGAAGACGGATGAACACGTCCAATCATTCCGCTCCCTACTGGTGATCGAGGGCATAAATTACACTGAAAATAGTAAAGAAATAATCATTAGAAATGTCTCAAAATGGAGGATAAGCCTGACCACCATAGATGTGGAAATATTGAGAGACAACGAGCTCATTAGTAGGGTTCATGAACGTGTAGATCTGGCAAAAGATGAATCTGCGCATTTGCCCATCCCCGTGGCCTGTGTGCGTGGAGAAAATTTAACGATCAGGGTGAAGTATATTCCAACGGCCTTGCTTGAAAAAGGCTTCCCCATACTGGTAGCAGAACAAAACTTCACATGCCCAATCAGCACTGTGTCCGCCAAATGTAATCTGCCGAGTAAATGGGCCCTCATCGATGTGGTAGATCCCGTCACAACGCCTTCCGGAGACCTCTCTCAAATATATCCGATAATCTGGATAAGATCACCATCGGGCTCAATCGTCGATGAGGAAACTATAGTTCTGCATATTCAAGGCCGGGAGGGCGCTTCCTCGGGTAGTTCTCTCGTAAGCATCCCGAGCACCGAACAAGTTCCCATAAGGATTCCAGATAATGATGTTAAACCGCCCTACAAAATCACTTTCGAGAGCAGGAATGTGTTCCTCATCCCTAGGAGTTTTGATCTTGGAGCCTTTATTGAAGAAGACAAAGCGAAGATCCATGTCAGCGGCGTGTCTCTCGTCTGGAGGAGAAGTGACATGGTAGCGGAAGCCCTCATTATAGAACTGGGGATATCGAAGCCTGGAGATTATAAAATTAAAATTATTTTGGAGATTGAAGACTGTAACGCCGAGACCTCGTATTTTGAATATGATTATACCACTAAGAGTGGAGTAAACTGGGACTTCGTATACGTGGAACTACAGGAGGACTTCAAAGTAACCGACATATACGCGCTAAGGACGATCATCGTCGAACAAGACCAGAGTACTCTAGAGGGTGAAATAGGAAACGTATCGAAATGAGTTCAAAACTTCATCAATTCTTAATGATCAGAGAACTCGCCCTCGGCGGTCTACCAAAAATATAAAATTAGACCTGAATGTTAAAAAGTCTCTTTAAATCATCTATAAACGCATATATGCGATGAGGGTGGCTGTATATAAAGGTTGTTTTTAGAGGGCCTCAGGAGAAATAACGCTTATTAG
>JANXDQ010000007.1 GCA_025059415.1 Aigarchaeota archaeon | reverse complement strand
CACTCTGGGTCTGGGCCGCCTGCATCTTCTTCGGCTTCCTCAACGCGCTGCAGGCATGGCTCGTCACCACGGTCGTCCAGATACCATACCAATTCTTCCAATCGATACCATACCTGCTGACAGTAGCCCTATCCGCGATACTAGGGAAGAGGGCCAGACCGCCTAGAGCAATCCTCCAAGCATACATGAGAGAATAATAAATGTAAGAAGGGCTTGGATCCGTGATGAATTCCGTAGAGGAACTAATGTTTCTGTCGAGATGATGTTGGAGACTCGTCAGTAGAACTCGCGGGAAATTCCTCACCGCACCTCGGGCACTTGACATAGCTGCACGAGATTACCATCGGACATTCACCGCAGGAAAACACCCTCGAATAACTAACATCAAATCTAAAACCGCAACCCGGACAACGCATAATCTTCTTGGAAGCCATCCGATGCCCCCAACTAAACAAAAACCTACTATTAAAAATATGAGCCGCGACACTCTTAAAAGGCCATACATTGTTCTGTAGATAATTATTAATGTTCGAGAAAAGGGGTTAAGAGACGTTATTCCCAGGTCGATTATCATCCGTAAAATGGGCTGAAGAGGCCCGGAAGAAGGGTTTGAAGGGTCATAGGGGCTTGGGCAGAGCGGCTGAGTTGAGGATTGGAGAGCATGGGCCGGGTGGGATTCGAACCCACGACCTCCGCCGCGTCAGGGCGGCGTCATAGCCTCTAGACTACCGGCCCACTCGTCTTTTTACTGCGGATTCCGGGATTTATATGTTATTTGGAAGAATTTTAGATCCTCGAAGCCGTGTTCGATGATTATTTCAAGTAAACCACTTTCTTGCCCCTGAGCTGGGGGATTACTTTCAGCTTTGCGCCCGGATATTCTCTCGTCAATTCTTTTCCCTCATGTAGCCAGTCGAGGAATGTCGCGAGGGCGGCTACCTCGCTGTGGGGCTGGTTTGAGATCGCCACGTTGTAGTCGGCGAACCGAAAAACCTCTCCCGGCACCTTCTCGCCGCCCACTATTACTAGTAGGGGGGCTCCGGATCTCCATTTCTCCCTAAGTTCGTGGATTATGTCTGGAAGGTTTACGCCGTACATGGTGAGGTGGACTATGAGTCCACCCGATTTCCTCCATTCCCGAATTACTTTCTTCCAGTCATCCTCGAATCTCGCGGCAAAGTCTCCACCCCATCTCTCTACGACCCTCTCCACGCTCCCTATTAGCCTCCGGTCCCTTTCTCCCGCGATTATCACTTCGCTGGCTCCATAAGCCCTGGCAACCAACGCTATATGCGTGGTTATTCTCTGATCGCGTGTTATTCTGTGCCCGAGCCTCAGAACGGCTATCTTGGACATGGTGATCCTATTTTTTGTTCTGCTCGATTTCCTCGATCCTCTTGAACCTCGTCATTTCCTCCAAGGCCCTCTCAATTTCCCTCAACTTCCATTCCAACGCCTTGATTAATTCCTCGTTATCATGTGAGAGGAGGGGGTTGCCGCATGTAGGGCATCTGAAAAACCGCTCCATCGCCTCATCGAATAGTAGCCTCGGATGCCCGAGGACTCCACACCAGTAGTATTGACTGTTTCTCTCGCTTTCCAGCTTCTCCCTGAGCCTATCCAGTATCTTCTTCATGTTCGTGAGGATGAAGCCGCTTATCTGCTCCTCCTGCACATACCATTTAAACACCCTATGCTCGGTCTCCTTATCCCTCGCCAGCTCGTAATGTAGGATCCCGATCTCATTCAGCCTATGTAATATCTTTCTGACGTCGCGGATGTCCATCTTTAAACGGGAGGCTATTTCCTCATCCACTATCCCGGGTTTCTTGAGGAGGATCTTCATAACGTTCGCGGACTCTTCTCCACCCATGAGCCTCGCCAACTCTATTATCGTCTCCTTCTCGATTATGAGGAGCATATTCTGTAACATACTTATATCAAGGGTTCCTAAAAAAGTTCCCGGAAGAGATGATTCTCGCCGAGAAACTCGATCAAAGAAGCGATCTAGCCAACGTATTACGCGAATGGCTTCAGCGATTGGCAGACGATGCGGCATGCGGAAATGTTTCCGTTGATAAGACCGCGGATGGCTGGATGCATTTGGAAGTAGAGGATGAAGTATTGATGGGCTCTATAATCAGGATTCAAACGCGGATAAACCCCATAGTCTCGGATAAGCCGCCCTTCCCCGTCAGAATTCTCAGGGTAGGAGAGACCTCGATCAAGGCCGAGCGCCCGGATCTCGAAGGGAAAAACATTTACAGATCCTTCTCAACAACTTCCTTCGCGGCATCCCTTGGATATGACGGCGAAGATTCCAGGAGATTCCTGGAGGCGGGGGGGATCATCGAGGGATCTATTGTGAGTATCTCAGCAGACCTCCCCTCATTTACCCAGCTCAAGCTCACCGAGGAATATATCCTGAAGGGGCTTGATCGATTGCTGATACACAATGCCGCGCCACAGGAAGTTAAGGCCGTGTTGGCGAACCAAGAGATAAGGAACCTAATTGTGGAAGAACAGCCATTAACCCTTTCAACGCACCTATTATACCTCAAATTGGGAGCCGCCCTCACCAAGGCTTACGAGAGGCTGAAGGAAGAACTTGAGACGATATCTAGCGAGATAAAGATCAAGCCCCTATCTTGGGGAGAACTGATCGGGGCGAGGGTAAAGCTGCTAGGAAAGTAGGGTGAAGCTATTAGACCCATTGACCGGTCATGGGAGATGCGTGGTGGGGCCGGTGGGGATCGAACCCACGACCTCCGCCGTGTGAGGGCGGCTTGATGCCCGGCTTCAAAAAACTGGTGTCATCCCGCTAGACTACGGCCCCCCCTACAGCTTTATGGAGGAATTATGGTTTAAATGCGTTTTCGCCTATTAACGCTTTATCTCTCTCCTTTTCCATCTGAGGTTATAGCTCCTGCATTTCCTACATTTCTCGGCCGTCGGCGCGTTTCTAGCCCCACACTCCCTGCATATCTTATAGTGTAGTCTCCGCCTCTGAGCCAACTGTATTAATGCTACGTCCCGAAGCGGCATACCGGACTTTCCAAGACAAATGCTAGAATATAGCGTTTACCTACCCCCCATAACCGCGGCCACGAAATGCCGGAGAATTGGCGTAAATATATTTATGATGGGATGGAGTAGATTATTTATACACGGAGCGTGCGAGTATGCCGGAGAGCGAGATCCCAACTGTTTTAGTAGGGAAGAAGCCGTTGATGAATTATGTCTTTGCCTGTCTAACGACCCTCCAAGGAGGCGCCAACCAGCTGTTGATCAAGGCGAGGGGCAGGGCCATAAGCAGGGCGGTCGATGTCGTTCAAGTCCTCCAGAGAAGGTTCTACAAGGACTTAAAGGTCACCGACATCAAGCTGGGGACCCAAGAATTAACCGGGCCCAATAATCAGCCAGTGAGCATCAGCACAATCGAGATACTGCTGAAGCGCTAAAAACCCATACCATTATTTTCATTTCCCCCTCAGTTAAGAGTTAAAAAATCCGTGGGCTAAGGAGAAGAAGGTAGAGGTGGGTAGGTGGACCTTCCACTATGCTCCTTTGACTTGAGGACTGGAATATTCTGCCCCCGTTGCTCTGAGAAATTAGAGAGGGGGCTCTACACCGATCTAGATATAAGAGTTATGAAAAAATTGGTGGAGTTGGAGAAGGAGTTCACTAAGCTCCAGAGAGCTGGTTATGTGCGCACCGTCGATGGTGAAGACGCCGTCTTCATAGTCCTTAAGGAGGGAAGCCTCAGAGACCTGGACTTCAGGGAGCAGGCTCAGCTCAGGAAGATTTTAGAGAAGGAATTGGAAAAGCCCGTCCGGATATTGGAAGACGCCGCCGACCCGATTAAGTTCATCGAGAAAGTCGTCGTCCCAGCGAGGATCGTGGCCATCAACAAGATATGGCTCCCAGATGGATCAGAGGAGACGAGGATAATCCTCGACCACGAAAGAAACCTGAAGATCAAACGTGAATCCCTAATACGCGTTGTCGAAGAAGTGAAGGAGATGAAGATAAACATCGATTTTGAGAAGAAGTTGGCCGTTTATGGAAGGACTAGAAGGCGTGGGAAGAAAACCACGCTATCCCATGAAGTGATGAATAACTCGGATTCGTCACAGAAATAAAAAGTTATTTGGCGAAGAATTTTACAGTTTCCCCCAATTCCCGAGGGCGATGCTTTAAGGTTCCTTATGGACGAGGCCATTAACTCCATTCCTCAAACCAGCCACTATATGCTCAAATAATACATTCCCTAGGAGAATTTGGTCGGGATGTTTAGGACGCATTACATAGGTGACTTAAAACAACTAATTGGTGGGGAAGTTAGAATCGCGGGGTGGGTTGAGCGGGTTAAGGATGTTGGGAGGTTTAGGTTTATCTGGATCAGGGATAAGACGGGCATAGCGCAGGTAACTCTTCCCAGAGATGGGGAGCTCTTCGGGAAGACAACCGACATCGGGCTCCACGACTTCATCTTAGTCTCCGGGAGATTGGCCGAGAAGCCGGTAGCCAAGGTTGGGGTCGAGATAATCCCGACGGGGATTGAGGTATTGAGTAAAGCTGAGGCGCCGCTGCCGATAGATGTAACGGGGCACATAAAATCAATCCTCCCAACTAGGCTTGATTGGAGGCCGATTGATCTCCGAAGTCCGAGGAATGCAGCCATACTTAGGATTCAAGCCGCATTAGTTGAAGGTATGCAGGAATACCTGAACGCGAATGGATTCCTCCAGGTGTTTACCCCATGCATCATAAGTGCTGGATCAGAGGGCGGTGCGGAGCTATTCGAGATCGACTACTTCGGTCAAAAAGCTTACCTCAGACAGGATCCGCAGCTCCACAGGCAGCTCCTCATGCTCGCCGGGCTGGATAGAATCTATGATCTCGGCCCGAATTGGAGGGCTGAGCCAAGCCACACCCCGAGACACCTCTGTGAATACAGGGCATGCGCCGTCGAACTCTCCTACATCGAGGATGAGAGAGACGTCATGAAGGTCGAGGAAGAACTCGTCGTGGCGGGTATAAGGAAGGCCGTGGATAAATGTGAGGAAGACCTGAAGCTGCTCGGGATAACGGCCGAGGCCCCCCGGACGCCTTTCCCGGTCCTAACATTCCCCGAGATCTACGACATATTGAGCGAGATGGGTAAGGGGATCCCCCATGGAGAGGATCTTGACAGAGAGGCTGAGAAATTGCTGGCGATATACGTTAAAGAGAAATATCATCACGACTTCTTCTTCATCAATAGATTCCCGTACAAGGTTAAGCCATTTTACGTGATGAGGATCGATGGAACTGAGTGGGCGAGGAGCGTGGACCTGGTCTACAAGGGATTGGAATTGAGTTCCGGAGGGCAGAGAGAGCATCGATACGAGAGATTAGTACAGCAGATTGAGGAGAAGGGGTTAGACGTCGAGAGCTTCAGGTGGTTCATCGAGCACTTCAGGTATGGCGCGCCCCCACATGGGGGATTTGCGGTCGGCATCGAGAGGCTCACCATGGCATTTCTCGACCTTGAAAACATAAGGGAGGCGACGCCCTTTCCGAGAACGCCGGAGAGAATGTTACCCTGAAATCACGCTTCACGGGGAGCCTGCCTGATGGTCTTATACGCGATGAATACCTCATCTTTTACCCCAGGGATTGAGAGCCCTTTTATGGATAGCCCGTTTAAATGCTTCAAGACCTCATCTCTCAGGTCAATTCTATTCCTCAGCAACGTGATTATGATCACCTCCCTAGAAATCCTGAGGAGCTCTTCCACCGCTTTTCCCACGTCTAGGAGGTGGATGACCGTAATGCACACGGCGAGATCTATCGAATTTGTTCTGAGTGGTAGATGCTCCGCATCGGCCTGAATGGGCATCCAAGAGCCGCTTGATTTCCGCCTCATGATCTCCAGGCGATCCTCCAAGACGTCTACCCCTATGTATAAGCCCTCGAAGCCAACCGACCTCAGATATTCGCCGAATAACCCCGTTGCGCATCCGATGTCGGCCACGATACTGAATTCCCGAATCGACTCCCCCAGCGCCGCAGACGCGACCACATATTTCTCATACTGCTCTTTACCATAGAGTTCATCATATCCCTCGGCGGGAACATCATAGATCTGGCCCGGAGCCATTCTCCTTCGGCGCCGCGCATCAGCCAGGTTCATCCAATATGTGGCATAGCAATGGTTTCTAAAAATCTTGAGGCCCGAAGGGCATATTTTGGATAAACAGTCAAATTTCGGTAACTAGTATTCTCTGGTGCCGGCGATGAGGAGTTTGCCGAGTTCGGAGAGGTGAAGTTAATTGACTCGCTGAGCCGGCTGATGCTCCTTCGCCTGGAAGCTCTTCACCTCACCCGTGGAGGGGTCTATCTCCATCGAGATGTGGATGAGGGATTTCCTGACCAGCGATTTTCTAACCTGGAGATCTAACTTAACTACCCAGTGACTGCCGGTCTCCTCGGGCTCGAGACGTATGGAATCCACCCAATACTTCTTGATCGGGAAGCCGAGCCTTTTCTCCGCCTCCCTCAAGGCCATGTTCCGCGCCTCATCCCACGTCGAGACCACGCCCACCACTCGTCTAATCTCCTCCAAATGTTCTTTAAAATCTATTAACCGAAGATTTAGAGTTGGATTTTTGGTTGAGCGGTTTGAGGTCACTCTGCTCTTAGGGCTTGGACGGGGTCCATCCTCGAGGCCTTCATGGCCGGGTAGAGGCCTGAGAATACACCGACGAAGATTGCGAAGAGGAAGCTTTCTATGATCAGGTTCAGCGAGATGACCGGGGTGTATGATATCTGTATTACCTGGCCCATCCGGGTGCTCGTCTCCCCAACTTGGAACATTCTCCCGAATACGTCCCCGAGGGTAAGGGATGCCGATGCTCCGAGGAGTATCCCGAGTAATCCGCCTATGACGCCTATTAATGCCGCTTCTGCGAGGAAGATCGTCGCCACATCTCTTTGACTAAAGCCTATAGCCCTGAGTATGCCTATTTCGCGGGTCCTCTCCATGACCGACATCATCATCGTGTTCATGATCCCTATGCCGGCGACGACTAGGGAAACACTCGCGACCACGAACATGAATATTGAGAAGTTCGATATTATCGCCCTCACATTCCTCACGATCGTGAGCGGGCTAATTATCTCGATCCTGTCCCCGTACATGTCTCTCAGCATCTCGATGAGGGGCTCAACCGCCTCAGGCGATTCGGCGACTATCACTATAGCCGGGTAATGCTTTGACCCGAGGAGGCTTCTGGCTGCCTCAACGCTGGCGAGGATGCTGTTATCGACATCTAGGTATGGGGTCGAGCCGAATTCATCGTAGATCGCTCCAACCATGAAACTCCTAGTCTTCAGGATTGAGCTCTGTTGGATCAGGATGGAGACCGATGAGTATAGCCTTATCTGCTTGTTCGGATCCTCCGGGGGGTTCGCGACCTTGTGGCCTAGGGCTACGAGGGCTACGTCCGAGGGCTGGAGCGGTTCCCCCTCCTTGAGATTTAGATCGGGGAGGATCAACTTAATCACCCTGGGATCGGTGGCCAGAAAGTTGACATATTTCTCGATGGAGCCCGCCTTCAACAGGACCCTCTGGAAATAGAATGGGGCGGTTGCCCTCACGCCTGGAAGCCTCGAGAGCATGACTACGTCCGTGTCCGTGAATTTCACGCCCCCCTCGGTTGGGATTATCCACAGGTTATTGCTCCCTATCCTTGAGAGGACTTCTGTGAGGAAGTTATCGAAGCCGCTCGTGTTCGAGACCAAGGTTATTACCGCGGTTATGCCTATCGCGATCCCGAGTATCGTCAGGACGCTCCTCGTCTTCCTATCCCTAAGACCCTTAAATGCATACCACAGTATGTCAAGGAGCTTCAACCCTCCTCGACCTCCTCACCGCGTAGACGGCTATGGCCACGGCGATGATTATGGCGATCGCGGAAATGGCTGGGAGATACTCTTGGATGATGTTCGGCTTAGCCTCTTTCGTGGGTTCTACGCTCTGCACGGGGACTTCTACCGAGGCCTCGATCACTTCTTCCCCGAGGTTTCGCAGGGAGTCCAAGTAGCTTATCTTCAGCGCAACCCTTGCGCTCCCCTCGTTCTTCGCGATTCCCTCGATCGGGATGTTGAAGAGTATTGGGGCGTTTGGCTCCACGTCTCCCAGATAGCTTATCTTGGCCGCGGCTATGTCGCCGCCCACCACCTCGACCCTTGTGTACGAAGCCTTCTCCGTCCCCTCGTTGAGGATCCTCCCAATTAGGAGTAGTTCTCCGCCGAGCTTCTCAATTGATATTTCTTGGAGCTTGATGTCGATTATGCCCCTAACATACATCCCAAGTAGGTGTTCCTCATTTCTGACGCGGCCTCCGGGCTCCCTGAAGCTCGCCAACACCCTCAGGGTGAACGGCTCGCCAACGGTCGAGCCCACCGATGTCTCCGAGGGGATGTAGACCTTCAACTCCATCACCTTCCTCTCGCCATTTTTCAGGCTTGGTAGGTTCCACGTGGTTGGGCCGAGGAGCGTCACCCAGCCAACCGTCGGCGAGATCGTTATGGTTACGTCCTCGAGCTCCCCACCCGAGATGTTCTCGATCGTTATGTTCGCTGACTCTATCATGCCTCCCCGCACGTATTCGCTCGAGTATATCCTCAGCCTATTCCGCACACTCTCCTCTAGGACCGTTATCGTTAAGCCCCTCTGGGCCATGTGTCTCCCCTCATCATCGAAATACGTGATCGAGATGGGGATCGTGAAGGACTTGCCGGATGCCAACTCGTTCACGAAGACCTTCAATGTCAGTTTTCTTTCATCTCCGGGTGCCAGGTCGCCGAGCTTCGCCGCCAGCGACCCTTCCTGGATGGTTATGGGTGGATTGGCTATCTGGGATAGGGCGACCTCTAGATTCACATCCCTCGCCGTTTCCGAGCCCCTATTGGTTACAATGATCGTTAGATCGCTTGACTCACTTGGCTCGAGGATCGGGTTCTCGATGATGGCGTCTAAGATCACTCCGACCCCGCCCAGTGGGGCAACTGCGAGTGAGAGCTGGTGGTTTTCCTGGATCCCGAGCCCGTGGGAGTTGACGTAGGCCACGATTATGGATATGCTGGCGATGGAGTCGGCCAGAGATCTACTGGCCAGGACTTTGAGGGGGATCATTATTGAGGATCCCGGGGCGATGTTCCCGAGGAAGTGCCTTCCACCGCCCTCCAACACGGCTAATCCGGGGGATCTCGACTCTATCCAGATCTCCGTCGAGGACGCAGGAGCCGATCCGAGGTTCTTTACAGTTAGCGCCAAGGTCTCCGGCTCGCCCGGCTCCAAAACATCACCGCTTAAAACTGGTTTGACGATACTTCTCCCAGTGATCCTGAAGCTCACCTTGAGGTTGGTCAAGGAGATGGCGTCCTCATCCCATTCAACGTATCTAAGAGCGAGGCTCGCCACATGCATTCCCAGCTCCACGTCATCCCCGACATCCAGTAGGAAGGTTAAGTAGAATCGTCCTCCCGCGGGGACCCGCTCGCTTACCGATGGCCCGGCGATGGAGCCGCCGCTCCTCGCATCCTTGAATCCCTCCGGGAGATAGAGGTTGCCCTCGACGTATCTTATCGGCTCCTCCATGCTGTTCACGAGCTCGATTACCAGCTGGACATTCCTGTCTCCGGGAGCCACCTCGATCCTGGCGTTGTAGTCCCCGAACCAGGCATTCGAGAATACTATGTCCGGCACAGCATCGGCTAAGGCAATAGATGGCGCGATTGCGGATAATGCTAGCAGGGTTACCAAGATTAGACTAGTTCCCTTCATAGACCACACCATCCCTAATCCTCACAATTCTCCGGGCGGGGGCGGCCGCTTCGGGGTTATGGGTGACGACCACCAGCGTTATCCCCAGATCCCTATTCAACGTCGTGAGCAAGTTCACGATCTCGGCCGCCGAGGCCGAATCGAGGTTTCCAGTCGGCTCATCCGCCAAGATTATCTTGGGATCCGTCACTATGGCCCTCGCCATCGCCACCCTCTGCTGCTCGCCGCCACTCATCTCGGTGGGTCTATGATTGATCCTGTGCCCTAGCCCAACCCGCTCCAAGGCCTCCTTGGCCCGCTTAACGCGCTCCACCCCATCCACCCCCCGCAAAATGAGCGGCAGCATTACATTTTGTAAGGCCGTGAGCCTCGGGATCAAATTGAAGGTCTGGAAGACGAAGCCGATGTACTTGTTCCTGAGCATGCTCAGCTCCCCGTCACTCAGCTTATTCGGGTCCCTGCCCTCTATTAAGATGCGTCCCTTGGTTGGCTTATCTAGGGCCCCCGCGAGGTGTAGGAAGGTGGATTTCCCACTCCCCGAGGGCCCCATCACCGCGACGTGCTCCCCACGCCTGATCTCGATGCTCAACCCCTTAAGCGCCGGCACCTCGACGGCGCCCATCCTATAAATCTTCCAGACATTATCGAATTTTATTGCCGGAATCTCCAAGCCGTGTCCTCACCCGTGGCCTCGGACCCCCGGCGACAATAAAAGTTTTTTGTAACTTTTAGAGTATTATTTCCAATGAGTGGGGACCGGGGGGTCATCGAAGCCCTGAAAAAGCTTGGATTAACGGATTATGAGGCCAGGGCGTATGTGGCCGTGGTGGAGCTTGGAGAGGCGGAGGCCTCTGAGGTGGCGATGCGGTCGGGGGTCCCAAGGACGAGGATATACGACGTGCTCTCCAGGCTTGAGAATCGGGGGTTCATCCAGAGGATTAGGGGGGCGAGGCCCGCCGTCTACGCCGCGATCCACCCTGAGAGAGGCCTTGAGCCCTTGAAAAATCAACTCATCGTAGAACTCTCCGAGTCCATAAGGTACTTGAACAAGTTATACCTCTCAAGTAGGCCGATATCGAAGTGCGAGGTCTCACTACTTAGGGGGGTGCACGCGTATAGAGCGGCGCTGGAACTCCTGGACAACGCCCTAGGAGATCTATTGGTCAGAGTGGTCTACTTCCCCTCCGAGGTCTTTGAGACCTTGGCGGATAAGTTGAGGAGGATCCGGGAAAGAGGCGTCAGAATCCACTTAACCATAGACATCAGCTTGCTCGAGAAAGCGATCCCACGCGAAACCATCAACAAGGTCCTCGAGGAGCTTGGCGGGAGGCCGGTGAGCTCGCCCATACCACTGAGCTTCTTCGTCGCCGACTTCAGGGATGTACTGCTCCTCTTCGTGGCCCCGGACTCGCCAGAGAATTGCTACGGATTTCTACTCAGGGACCTGGGAGAGGTCAGCGAGTTATTGAAAAAACATTTCGCCGGGCTCTGAGGATTTTTGGGGCCTCCCTAGGTCGCCCTCTCCGACAGGAGCTTATTCAACGCGTTTATCATCGCCTCCACGCTGGCCATGACTATATCCTCTCTCGCGCCCCTCGCGGAGACCATTCTCCCGCCCTCATCCTCGACCTTGACTATCACCTCGGCGACGGCGTCGGATCCGCCCGTAACAGCCTCTATTCTAAACTCCTTCAAATTCACCCTCGCCAAGTTCTGGATAATCCTCTGAATGGCCTTAAGGGATGCGTCGACTGGCCCCACGCCGGTCTCCGAGGCGACGTAGTCTTTGCCCCTGACCGATAGCCTCACGGAAGAGGTCGGGATCACGCCCGTCCCAGTCATTACGGCGAGCTCCTTGAGGTCTAGGATCTTCTTCTCGGATGGCGGGGTTTCCATTATCGACCTCGCGATCGCTACGACGTCGGTATCCGTGACCGCTTTGCCCTTGTCCCCGAGCTCCTTTACCCTCTCCACTATCTTTTCGAGCTGCTGTTCTGTTGGAGTCAGCCCACTTTCCTCGAGGATGGTCTTGATCCCGTGTCTCCCAGCGTGCTTACCCGCAACTATCTTCCTAACCCTGCCAACGAGCTCGGGCTTGAATGGCTCGAATGACGCCGGGTCCATGACCACGCCCCTAACATGTATCCCGGACTCGTGTGCGAAGGCATTGTCTCCAACTATGGGCTTATGTGGCTGGATGGGCACGCCCGTGAGCCTCCTAACGATCTGGGATGTGGCGTAAATCTTCGAGGCATCTATCTTGGTCTTTTTCCCAAATAGCAGGTGTAGGGCCAAGACCACTTCCTCGAGCGCGGCGTTTCCAGCCCTCTCACCTATACCGTTCATCGTCACGTGTGCTTGAACCGCTCCGGCTTCTATCCCCGAAAGGGTGTTGGCGACGGCGAGCCCGAAATCGTTGTGGCAGTGGACGCTTATCGGGACATTCACGACCCCCCTTATCTCCGAGATCAACTCGTGCATGGATCTCGGGGTCATTATCCCGACGGTGTCAGGGATGTTGATGCGGTCTGCGCCGGTTTCCTCGGCGAGGACGCAGACGCGCTTTAGGAAGTCCAAGTTAGTCCTCGTCGCGTCCATGGGCGAGAACTCGCAGATGAAGCCGTGGGCCTTCGTGTAATCGATCGCCTCCTCAATCCTCCTAAGCGCCTCCTCGTAGCTAATCTTCAAGACGGATCTCAGGTGGACATCGCTGGTTGAGAAGAATACGTGTATCGAGCCCGGGTCACATTTCATGGCCGCGTCTATATCCTCTTTAACAGCCCTTGCCAGGGCGCAAATCTCAGCCCTTAACCCGGCCTCCGAGACGCGCTTAACGGCCTCCATCTCGCCCATCGAGGCCGCCGGGAACCCCGCCTCTATCACGTCAACCCCAAGCCTATCGAGCTGTACCGCTATCTCCAGCTTCTGTTCAGGAGTCAGGGTTACGCCTGGGGTCTGCTCACCATCCCTAAGGGTCGTATCGAATATCCTGACGTAGTTGCTCAAGTTGTTTCTTCGTGGTGCCCGCGGTTTAATTAAGTTTTTCCGGCGAGGGCCCTGACCGCCGCCGCCAACGCTTCCCCAAACTTCTCGGTTGTCGCTTTGCCCCCGAGGTCCGGCGTCAATACCCCCCCGCTCAAAACTTTTTCGACCGCCCTCTGGATGACATTCGATGCCTCTAAGCAGCGGCTGTCCCCGTACTTTGTACCAAGCCACTCGAACATCATGGCCGAGGATAGGACCATCGAGGTCGGATTGGCGATGTTCTTCCCGGCTATGTCGGGGGCGCAGCCGTGCACGGGCTCGAAGATCGCGAAATCCTCTCCGATGTTGGCGGCGGGCGCGAGGCCCAGTCCCCCGACCACCTGAGCGGCCTCATCCGACAATATGTCGCCGAACATGTTTGTCGTGACTATCACGTCGAATTCCTGGGGTTTTCTTATGAGGTTCATGGCGGCGGCGTCGACGTACATCTCGGAGTACTCCACATCCGGGTAATTCCTGGAAGTCTCCCGGCAGGTCCTCGCGAAGAGGCCGCACGTAACCTTCATCACGTTGGCCTTATGGACGGCCACGAGCTTCCTCCTCCGCCTCCTAGCCAATTCGAAGGCGTATCTCGCGATCCTCTCGCACCCCCTCTTCGTTATGACCCTGAGCGCGATCGCGGCGCCATCGAACTCGTATTCATATCCCTTGTATAGGTCCTCAGTGTTCTCCCTGACTATGACTAGGTCTATGTCCGGCCTGAGCGCTGGGACGTTGGGGAGGGATTTCGCCGGCCTCACATTCGCGTAGAGGTCGAACATGATCCTGAGCCTGACGATCACGTCGGCGGCCGATTCGCCCACGGGGCCCTTTAAGCATGCGTGAGAGTTCTTGAGCAGCTCTATGGTTTTCTCGGGGAGCGCGACTCCCCTTTGCTGGAGACATGTATCACCGGCCTCCGCCTCAACTATCTCGAAGTCTACTCCAAGGCAATCTCTTACTGCTGAGAGCACCTTCAGGGTTGCGGCCGATTGCTCGGGGCCTATCCCATCTCCCCTAATCAAGGCGATTCTATACCTCAATTTACCAAACACCTCGATCCCGATCTAGCTTTTGAGAAGGAATGGTTTTTGGCTTACTCGAGGCCCAGCTTCTTCCGGATGTAGCGCGTTAGCCCCCCCGCACTTATGATTTCGATTGCTAGGGATGGGAGCGGGTTGCCCTTTAACGTGATGCCCTTAGTCTCATTCACAATCATCCCGCTGATGACGTCTACCACGAGTTCGTCTCCTTCCTCGACGGAATTTCTTATGGATGCCTCGATTATCGGAAGCCCTATGTTGATCGCGTTACGGTAGAATATTCTGGCAAAGGACTCGGCGATGACGCATTTCGTGTTAGCGTGCTTGAGCGCCACCGGGGCCTCCTCCCTGCTCGACCCGCATCCGAAGTTCTTTCCGGCCACTATTATGGCGCCCATCCTCGCCTTCTCCGGGAAACTGGGGTCGATTCCCTCCATCGCGTGCTTCGCCAACTCCTCCGGATCCTGGAGGACGAGGTATCTCCCCGGTATGATTATGTCCGTGTCGATGTTGTCTCCGTATATTATGGCTCTTCCCCTTATTTTCACTTCCCCGCCACCTCCCTGGGATCAGTTATCTTCCCGGTTATAGCTGATGCGGCGACCACCGCGGGCGATGCCAGATATACCTTCGCCTTCGGGCTACCCATCCTGCCGATGAAATTCCTGTTCGCCGCGCTTACGCAGACCTCTCCATCCGCCAAGACGCCCCTACTTATGCCGATGCACGGGCCGCATCCCGGAGCGCAGACGGCCGCCCCAGCCCTCAGGAATATCTCGATTAAACCCTCCTCGAGCGCCCTCTGGTAAACCTCCTGCGATCCCGGGACCACCACGAATCTAACGCCCTCTTTTACCTTCTTTCCCTTGAGGATCTCGGAGGCTATCCTGAGGTCGTCCAGCCTGCCATTCGTGCAGGTTCCCAGGAAGGCTTGATCGATCTCTATGTCGCCGACCTCGGATGCGGGCTTCACGTTGTCGACTGAGGGCGGTATGGCTACTTGGGGCTCGAGCTCGGAGGCGTTGACCTCGAAGACCTTGCTGAAGTGCGCGTCGGGATCGCTTTTCACCGCCGTGAAGTCTCCCTTGGCCCTCTCGCGGACAAATCGAATGGTTTTCTCATCGGGCTCCACGATCCCCGCCTTCGCGCCGGCCTCCACGCTCATGTTGCACATCGTCGCCCTGCCATCGATCCCTATCTCCCCAACTGCTTCTCCAGAGAATATCATGGCCTTGTAGTTGGCGCCCTCCGCCCCGATCATCCCGATTATGTGGAGGATTAGGTCCTTCGCGACGACGTATTTTCTCAGCCTTCCCCTTATCTCGAACTTGAGCGCCTCTGGGACTCTGAGCCAGATCTTCCCCGTGGCCATCACCGCGGCCATGTCGGTCGCACCTACGCCGGTTGCGAACGCTCCTAGGGCGCCGTATGTGACCGTGTGGGAGTCCGCTCCGACTACGAGGTCTCCTGGCCGCACATGCCCCTTCTCGAGCATGACCACGTGGCAGACTCCCCCCCTCCCGATGTCGTAGAAGTGCTTTATGCCCTGCTCTCTGACGAATTCCCTGACCTTCTTCTGGAGCCCCGCGGCCTTTATCGTCGAGGGCGGGACGTCGTGATCGAAGACCACCACGATCCTCTCCGGGTCCCAAACCCTCTTCACGCCTATCTCCCTGAAGGAGTCTATTGCCCTGGGCCCCGTGAGGTCGTGTATCATCGCGACGTCGACCTCGGCGTCAACGATCTGGCCCGGGGCAACCTCCTTTTCACCAGAAGCCCTTGCCAAGATCTTCTCAACTATATTCAAGGCTCGAAAACCCCTTAAAACGCCAGAATATAACTTTATGGATGGGCGTTATTCCTCTATTCCCGCCATCTTCCGAATCTTCTTCCCCACCACTTCGATGGTGCTCTTCTCGGTCTCCTCCATCAGCCTCTTAAGTGTTGGAGCTCCCTTTTCATATTCCTCGATCCACTTTCCGGCGAAGACGCCGCTCTTCACCTCCTCGACGACCCTCCTCATGTTCTCCTTCACGTGTTCATCGATGACCTTTGGGCCGATCACCAGGCCGCCGTATTTCGCCGTGTCCGAGACCGCCTTGAGCATGCCCGTTATCCCGCTCTTGTAGATCAAGTCCATTATCAGCTTGGCCTCGTTGCAGGCCTCGAAGTAGGCGAGCTCCGGGGGGTAGCCGGCCTCAACCAGCACCTCGAACCCGGCCTTGATCAACTCCATCAACCCTCCGACTAGGACCGTCTGCTCGCCTATCAGGTCACTCTCCGTCTCATCCTTGAATGTTGTCTCGATCACGCCGACCCTGGTCGCTCCGATCGCCCTCGCTATACCGAGGGCCCTCTGCTTCGCCCTACCACTATAATCTTGTTCGACGGCTATCAACGCGGGGACGCCGCTGCCCCTCAGGTAATTTTCCCTGACGAGTGGGCCTGGGCCCTTCGGGGCGACCATTATCACGTCGACGAATGGCGGTGGAGCGACTTGCTTGTAGTGGATGCTGAAGCCGTGGGAGAAGCAGAGGGCCTTTCCTGGTTCCAGGTTTTCCTTGATGTGTTTCTCGTAGACCTCGCGGTGGACCATGTCTGGGAGGAGCACGTAGATTATCGTCGCACGCCTAGCCGCCTCATCCACTGGATAAGTCTCAAAGCCATCGCTCTTCGCCAATCCCTCGGACTTTCCCGGCCTACACCCGACTATCACCTTGATCCCCGAGTCTCTTAGATTAAGTCCCTGATTTCTCCCCTGGCTCCCATAACCTATAATCGCGATGACTTCGTCCCGGAGGATCGATGGATCCACATCTTTGTCATAATATACGTTGACCATGCTACTTCTCCTCTCCCGGAATCCCCTTCGGACTCCTTAATAAAGCCGCGGCGCCGGTCCTCGCCAACTCCTTTACCCCAAATCCCTTCATCAATTCTATGAATGCGTCTATTTTCCGTGGCGAACCCGTTACCTCAACTATCGTCGCGTCTGGAGCGACGTCCACCACCTTCCCCCTGAACGCCCGCACGTAGTAATCTAGGTCGGCTCTGGCCTTCTGGTCGGGGACGCTGACCTTGACCAAGGCCATCTCCCTGATCACGCTATTCTCAGGATCCAACTTCGAGACCTTGATGACGTCTATCAACTTCCTGAGCTGCTTCACGACCTGCTCGACAACGGCCTCGTCTCCGTAAATCGTTATGGTCATCCTCGCGAGATCTGGGCGCTCGGTCGGCCCAACGGAGATGCTCTCTATGTTGAACGCCCTCCTCCTGATCATCCAGGCTACCCTAAAAAGGACTCCAGGCCTATTCTGGACTATGAATGAGATTATGTTGAGTGAGTTCTTAGGCTGCTTGACCCCCACTACCCCTCACCTCCCCCCTCGCCTCCCAAGATTATATCGTTTAGGGGCCTACCTGGGGGTACAAATGGCAGGACTGGCTCATCCGGCGAAATCCAGACATCGATTACCGTGGTTACATCGCTCTTCAAGGCTTCACTAAAAGCCTTTGAGAACTCATCCAGGGTATGCGCCCTGAATCCATTGGCCCCATACGCCTCTGCGAGCTTCACGAAATCAGGACATCCCCGCTTAAGACACGTCGCGCAATACCTCTTTCTATAGAAGAGGTCCTGCCAATACTTCACCATGCCGAGCCAGCCATCATTCAAAATCACAACTATGACTGGTATGTTCTCTACAATCGAGGTGGCGAGATCCCGCTCAGTCATCAAGAAGCTCCCGTCCCCATCTATATCAACAACTATCTTATCGGGCTTCGCGACCTTTGCTCCGAGCGCCGCCGGGAATCCGAATCCCATGGCCCCGAGTCCACCCGAGGTAATGAATGTCCGCGGGCGATAGGCCTTGAAGTACATGGCGGCCCACATCTGATTTCTGCCGACGCCGGTTGTGATTATGCTGTCCTGGGGGAGCTGGCGCCTAATCTCTTCTATGACTTCCTTCGGCCTGATGGAGCCGGAGCTCGAAATGGGGATTGTGGCGAGCCTCTCCCTCATCCACTTAACCCTCTGCACCCAAGTGGATCTATCCATCTTCGGCGAAATTTTCTCGATAGCCTCGTAGATGGCGCTGAGAGCCTTCTTTGCGTCGGCGACTATGGGGACGTGTGGCTTGACGTTCTTGCCGATCTCGGCCGCGTCGATGTCTATGTGGATTCTCACAGCATCCTTGCAGAACTCCTCGAACTTCCCAGTGGATCTATCGCTGAACCTGGTTCCGACGGCCAGGAGAACGTCCGCCTCGAGGATTATCTTGTTGGCGACCGCCGACCCGTGCATCCCCACCATACCTAAGCAAAGCGGATGATCCTCGGGCATCGCGCCCTTGCCCATCAGGGTAAAGGCGACCGGCGCGGAGAGGTATTCGGCTAGCCTGACCAATTCCTCGGAGGCTCCGGAAATGATCACGCCTCCCCCAGCAAGAATTACCGGCCTTTCGGCGTTCAGTAGCAATTCCGCGGCTTTCTTGACCTGGAGCGGATGCGGGTCGACCGTGGGCCTAAGGCTTAGCAATTCAAACTCCTCATCGAAATCAATGTCCGCCTCCTCCCTCTGCACGTCCACGGGAAAATCTATTAGCACGGGACCCGGCCTTCCGGTGGACGCTATGTAGAACGCCTGCTTGACCGTCTTCGGGACCTCGCGGGGATCCCTGATCTGGAAGGTGTATTTCGTGATAGGCGTCGTTATCCCAATTATGTCCGCCTCTTGGAAGGCATCTTTCCCAATCATCCCTCTAGAGACCTGGCCCGTTATCGCAACCACTGGTGAGGAGTCCATGTAGGCCGTGGTTATTCCCGTTACCAGGTTCGTCGCCCCGGGACCCGAGGTCGCCATACAGACCCCGACTCCCCCACTCGCCCTCGCATAGCCATCAGCGGCATGGGCGGCGCACTGCTCGTGCCTGACTAGGATGTGCCTGATTTTCGAGTCGTATAGGGCGTCGTAGGTTGGGAGTATGGCCCCCCCGGGGATCCCGAAAATGACCTCCACCCCGACCGCCTCCAGGGACTTCACCAGCGCCTTGGCACCGCTCAGCCTCATAGTCTTATGACAACCTCGTGGAAAACTGATAGATTAAGTTGTCGACCGGCCGGAAATCCAACTTTGATATTTCGCCGAATTTTTACCACCCTTAAGCCGAGGTTAGGGGCATTCGGATGTGTTGGAAGGCTCAAGATTATTAAGCGTCCTTGGGGATGGTTTGTGCGGCATGAGGAGCGACGTCGTTAAACGGGGTCTGGAACGCGCGCCCCATAGAGCTTTACTACACGCCACGGGACTGAAGCGAGATGACCTCGATAAACCATTCATCGGCATCATTAATAGTTATTCGAGCATGGTTCCGGGCCACATGCATCTCAGATCAGTTGCTGAGGCCGTGGCGCAGGGGGTAAGAGAGGCCGGCGGAGTTCCATTCGAGTTCAACACCATAGCCGTCTGCGATGGGATCGCCATGGGACATAGGGGGATGCATTACTCGCTCCCATCTCGGGAGCTCATAGCGGACTCGGTCGAGGTCGTTGCCGAAGCTCATGCCCTCGATGGACTCGTCTTGATAACCAACTGCGACAAGATCACTCCGGGGATGCTCATGGCCGCCGCCAGGCTGGATCTCCCAGCCATAATCCTCACGGGCGGACCTATGCCCTCTGGTTGGTTTAGGGGGAGGAAGATCGGCGTATCCGCGATGTTCGAGGCGATTGGCAGGGTTAGGAGAGGAGAACTATCAGAAGAGGAGCTCGCCGAACTCGAGGCCCTAGCATGTCCGGCCTGCGGCTCCTGTAACGGCCTCTACACCGCGAATACCATGGCCTGCATCACCGAAGCCCTCGGGCTATCGTTGCCCGGATCCGCGACGCCTCTCGCCAACAGTTCGAGGAGGATCAGCATGGCGCTCGCCACGGGGAAGAGGGCTGTTGAATTAGTTCGCGAGAATTTAACGGCATCAAAAATATTGAGGAGGAAGGCTTTCGAGAATGCCATCCGCGTGGATCTAGCGCTCGGCGGCTCCACGAACACCATCCTACACTTAATGGCCGTCGCGAAAGAAGCGGGCGTAGACCTCGCACTCGACGATTTCGATAGGCTCAGCAGGGAGACGCCGCAATTATCCGAATTAATCCCGAGCGGCCCCCACGACGTGGAGGACTTGGATAGGGCCGGAGGGATACCCGCCGTGATGAAGACTTTGGAACCCCTCCTACACCTCGACGCCCTAACGGTAACGGGCAAAACGGTTGGCGAGAACATCGCCGGGGCGAGGCGGCTCGACGGAGAAGTCATTAGACCTCTAGAAAACCCGATAAGGAGGGATGGCGGAATCGCGATACTCTGGGGAAACCTCGCTCCAAGAGGCGCGGTATTGAAGACCGCGGGCGTCCCGGAAAGCATGATGAGGTTCAGGGGCGAGGCGAGGGTCTTCGACTGTGAGGAAGATGCTGTGAGGGCGCTAATGGATAGGGAGGTCGAATCCGGAGAAGTCGTCGTGATAAGATATGAGGGGCCAAAGGGCGGGCCTGGAATGAGGGAGATGCTCACGCCAACCGCGACGCTCGTCGGACTGGGATTAATCGAAAAAATCGCCCTAATAACTGATGGCAGATTCTCGGGAGCCACGAGGGGGTTATGCATAGGACACGTATCGCCCGAGGCATTTGAGGGAGGGCCGATAGCCGCGCTCAGAAATGGAGACGTAATCGAGATAGATGTATCCAATAGGGTCCTCAGGATCGAGCTCGAGGACGACGAGATCCAGAGAAGACTGCGACATTGGCATCGACCCGAGCCGAGAATTAAGAAGGGATATCTCATGCGATACTCCCTCCAAGTGACCTCAGCGGATACCGGGGCAATCTTCTCAGTAAATCCGGGTCAAAAGGCTAAATAAAATCCATCAAAGAATTCTGGGATGAAGGAATGAAGGAGGACGAGAACCCCTCAGGCGAGTTGGAAGTCGATGGATACATAGTCTCCATAACTCCGAGGACGCGGAAAGGATTAATGGAGTACAAAGTGAAAATAATGACCCTCGGTGGGAGATCTGAGATTATGTATGTGCATGAGCCGAAAATACCCCTGAGACCGGGGATTCCAGTGAAGGTGAAAGCGTTTCTAAGCAAGCAGTCAGAGAAGCCTAGGTGGATAATCGAATCCACCGAGCCCTTGAAAGATCTAAGGGAGATAGAGCCAATGCTGGTATCCATAGAAGAAGTCACTAAAGGGGCATTCTTCATAATCAGTGGAAGAAATGGTAGAAAACTCTTCAGTATACCCATAAAAGATGAAGATGTATTGGGAAAGATACCGGAGAAACTGCCACAAGAACTCTACTGCATCTTCATAGATCAAGGATATCAAATCACCCTCGTCGAGGTCCTGCGGAAAAAGGAATACGAGATCTTCGTAAAAACTCTAAGCCTAATAAGAGAGCTTGATCAAGAAAAGTTAGAAAGTGAGAAGTTTGTCGAGGAGTATCTGAAGAACATCAAAGCTCCATATTTAGAGGCGATCACTTGAGAAACCTGAGGAAATTGCTCTCGATCAATTCCTCCAAATCATCCCGCCTAATATTCTTAACATCCGCTATGAAGTCGAGCAGATCTGGGATCATATCCGGCTTCAAGTAAAGCCCCCGATATCGATATGGTCCATCGCTCTCAGTCATGATCATCTCCAACCTCACTTCCTCAAGCACCAATCGATGGCGTCGTTGAATCTTCACGGCCGGGTTTATCGTGATCATATAACCGCTATTCAGAAGCTCATCTAGGAGCTCTATTGGCCCATTATACCAGTGGAAAACCGATCTCTCAACATCATACTTATTCAGAATCTCCACGGCTTCCTCCCATGCGTCCAACGCGTGTATGTTAACTGGGAGATCGTATTCTGATGCGAGTTCACAGAATTTCTCAAAAACCTCCTTTTGTTTCTCATATTCTCCACACATTCTCCTGTCTAATCCTATCTCCCCTAGGCCTGCAACCTCCCTCCTCTCAATTAATTCCACCATTTCCTTAATCTTGGATTGTGGTGTTTCAGGGACGTTCCAAGGATGTAATCCAACAAATGGGATTATGTTGCTGAATCTTTCCCCGAGCTCGAGGGATTTTAGGCTGCTCTCGAGATCCTCGGAGACGCAGATGATCCTATATGATGCGTATCTCCTAAGTTCCTCCTCGGCGAATTCATAGACGTGGCAGTGCGCATCTACCAACATACAAGTGGAGTAACGTCAAGAAGCTTATTTGGTTTCCGCGCTAAATCCTTTAATTGCTGATGAGCTTCCAAGATCCCATGAAAACTTATTCCACAGAGCTTAGAGTGAGGACAAGGGCGGCCCTCGACTTCGTGAACATCACGGACATCGTCATCCAAGCAGTTAGAAAAAGTGGAGTAAAAGATGGGTTGGTCAATGTATTCATACCGCATACAACTGTCGGCCTATTCATAAACGAAGATGAAAATGGGCTAAAGAGGGATATCGGGGAAGTATTGAGTAACCTCGTCCCCGAGAGGGCGGGCTACATGCACGACGAAGTCGACTATAACGCCCATGCACACATAAAGTCGATCATCTTAAGCTCCTCTACGACGATTCCAATTAGTGATGGGAGGCCCATGATCGGGACCTGGCAGAGCATATTCTTAGCGGAGTTCGATGGCCCGAGGGAAAGACGTATCATAGTCAAGGTGATCGGAGCGGATGTGGATTAGAATTCGGGAGCGAGCTTCCTGAGAGAGGGTTTGTAGATTAGCGTAATTATCAGGCCTGCTGCGAGCCCGCCAAGGTGGGCGGCGTAAGCCACCTGCGAAAACGGTGTGAAGAACGCGTAGAGAAATTGAAGCACCGCCATGATGAAGATCGCCACCATGGCTGGGGCAACTGTCGGGAAGCCCATGAATATAATGATCCTCCTGAAGGGAAATAATACGGCGAAGGCGGCCATAACGCCGAAGATCGCTCCGGAGGCCCCGATAGAGGGGGCCAAGAGGAATTGCCTGTATGGGAGGAATTGGAGGATGAAGTAGGCGTGGGCATAATCCGCCACTAATCCGCTTATGAAGTAGAGGAGTAGGAAGCGCGCTCTCCCAACAACTCTCTCGACATCTGGGCCGAAGATTATGAGGGCGAACATATTGAGGACGAGGTGGATGAAGCCTCCATGTAGAAACATTGACGTTATGAGCCTATGAGGCTCCCATCCATTAATCGTGTAAAGCGGGATCGCGGCGAAGCTATAGATGGTCCAGTTAAATGCCTCCGGGTCAGCGTATTGTAGTATTATTGTCGCCAGGCCGATCACGAGGTTTATACCGATCAATGTCCACGTTGCCTTTGCAGTTGGAGTCCTTATGACATAGCCCTCCATTCATCCAAGACCTGCATCTTCATTATTATTATTCGTTTTCCCCACGAAGGCGAGTGGGGTCCTCGGCTTCATTATTTCCCTCAGGAGGGCTGTGGCGTAGCACCCGGGTGGAAGAATCATCCTAAGAGTTATGGATCGGCTTCCGTAATGGATTATCTCGCAACTCCACTTCGGGATTACTAATGGTCGAAGAGAGCCGCGCGTGGATGCTTCGGGGATTACTTTGAGCCTGAACATCCCGGGAGAGATCTCCAGCTCCTCCATCGCCTCCATGAGCGCTTCACCCTTACCACTTTTCGGGATTTCGAGGAGGTATCCAGGGACTGGGAGCGCCACCGCGATTTTTCCAATTTTCCGCAGCCGCTCCACTTGGCCTATGTTTCCCTCTCTTACGATTATGGGCCTCCCCGGCTCCACCCTACCAAAAGCATCGATCCTTACAACGAAGTCTCCAACCTCCACCTTATTTAATTTCCCTGCCGAAATTATCTTCGACAATGCTTTGTTAAAAATTAAAGCTGAAACGGATTCTACCATTAATCTCCGGAGCCTGAGGGGGAGAGCCCTTATAGCGCCCTTAAAGTCTCTTTTACGATCGATCAGATGCTTTAATATTTCGCGTTCGTATCTCAGGCTCCTCGGATAGTATTGGAGAGCGGATTCAGGGTCCATGTTCTCCAGTAATCGCACCCTCGCTCTCCTATTCTCCTCACTCTCTAACGGAGATGAATCTGTTAAGAATTCCATGACGGCGTCCTCCAGTTCGCCGAACATCATCATCCTGCCGACGAGCGGCGTTATCGGCCGCGTTATCCCAAACCTCTGATGTCCATAGAAATTGGGTATGCCGATGGATCGCAGCTCCTCCAAACATGATTGGACTTCTGCCGGGCCTCTGTGCATCTCCCTGATTATTATCTCGAATACGTTTTTGGCCAGGAACTTTGAGTTTAATGGCCTCGGGAAATCCCGGATCGGGGATACGTGTATTAGTTCTCCAAGTTTTAATCCCTCTGATTTAATCGAGTTTCTTGGGAGCGTGATGAACTGCCAACTAACGCTCACCTTATCCTTGATCCCGCAGATGGATATCATCTTCGGCTTTATGCCCAGTTCTCTAGCGACCACGGTTGATGCCCTAATCGTGTCGATGCCCCTCTTCCTCATCACGGCCAATACGTGGTCTCCAAACCCACCGTCATATGGCACGTGGGACTCGTAGATCGCCCGCGCATCCATCCCATTGACTAGGACCTCCCAAGCGAGGAAATCCTCGGGCTTAACCTTGATCACCCCACCTATTCCGGGGGTCTTTGTGACGTAGCCCTGTATCCCCATAAACTCCTCGACTTCCTCAGGTCGTAGTTGCGAGAGCCTCTTGAACAAATCTCAACACCATCGAGGTTAGAGGAGCTTGAGCCTCCCAGTTACCTTATCAATTATATCTGATGGGGCCGGGCCTATCCCCAAGCTGGTCACCGTCCCAGGAGGTATCTCCGTTAAACCCGCGTCCTCTATCAAGGCCGCGGGCAATCCAAGCTCTTCCGCCTCCAGAAATAGCCTCCTCAGCTCCTCCTCATCTCTCCCCCTCAAAACAGCCTTCTTCTGGCCCTCCTCGACCCATGCATTGAACCACTCTGGCCTCATCCTCCTGCATTTCTCGGCCGCGGAGACTGCCGCGTGGGCCGCTTGGGCGGCAATCTTCCCCACACTCATCTTTAAGTCGACGCGGATCACGATCGCCTGCTTGTAGTTGAATGTCCGCTCAACCATTTCTATAAAAGAATTGATTAAGAGTCCTGAAAAATGTTAGCATAACGGTTAATCCCTTAAGCAGATCTCCCTCAGCCTCTCCACTCCCTTAATCTTCTTGATGAAGCCCGCGACGGATTTTGGTACAAGGTCTTCCCAGGATCCACCCTCGAGCATCATTTTCCTTATGCGCGTCCCCATCTCCAGGTCTCTGCGATAGGGCTCCAGCTGCCTCACTTGATAGCCTTCATCCTCGAAGAGCCTCTTCACCAGGGGGTTGTTGGTATAAACCACGTCGAATTTGGGGCAGAAGGACTTTATCCTGGAGACCCAGATGGAGTGTTCGCCGACGTCGGGGACCGGTATCAGGTATGTCCTGGAGATTTCGATCCCCTCCTCGATCAACGCGAGCTTCAGCATCTCTATCCTCTCGCCCGCCGTGAACGGGTTCTCAAACGTATAGCTATACTGGGCGCTCCCGATAACTATTATGAGTTCATCCGACTGCGATAGCGCCGCCTTTATTGCGTGCATGTGCCCGAGATGTGGCGGCTGAAACCTTCCAACGAATAAGCCCCTAACCAATTCGCATCAACCCCGATTGTAACTGAGACCCCCATCCAGATCGCTGCATCTACTCAATAAACGTTTTGATTTCACCGCGAAGGAGGCTCCGAGGCATTTTAGATTTAGTCCATCTCGCAGGGTCGACGTCAACTACGCCGGTCATGATCCCTGAAAATCCAGATGACTATAATGGATGCGGAGGGGGCCGCGTAATGGGATATGGGTTTTCCGGAGTTGGATCAGCTGATCTAGTTTGGTATTTCCTCTTTTCCTAGACTCATCTTCTTAAGCCTATGCCGAGCATCCTCACCGTCGCAGGCCCTCCAAGTTTTCCAGAGATTTCTGCTTTTGCTCCGCTGAGAAGCTTACAGAGCTCTATACTGGTTACCGTGTGCATTGTGAGCTCTGAGACCCTGTATTCTGAGGTGCCGTCCGCGAGGGAGGCCCAGATCACCAACTGGTCCCCGAGGTGTCTGTCTACGGCCGCTCCGGAGTCTATCTGCTTTAGTAGGGATTTCGTGGCCTCTTCGGCGACGTTTTCGGCCGGGACGCCCAACCTCCCCAAGTTATCGGATCCCATCAATGCTCCCGAACTCATTTCCGCCACCAAGATTATTCCACATCCAGGGTCGATTGAGCACGCTTTGTCTCCTGGTTGGAGTATTTGTTTCTCGACGACTGTATCATAGCCTCTTTCTCGGAGATGCCTCTCGGCGGTAGCGGCCATCCTCTCCGCGATATGCGCTGGGAGCCTGCAGCTGTAACTCAACACGTGAACCCTCTTAACATCGCCGGCCTCGGTGAGCTTTATCGGCTTGAGGGAATTGACCGGTGTGGATTTAGCCTTAACAATCCCGCCTCCCCTCGGGTAGAACCCCCTCCTCAACAACTCTATTTCAAATCTGCAGCCCATCCTAGAGAGCATTGGGAGGAGGACCATCTTGAAGTATTCGACGGGCGGGGCCATTGGGTTGTTGGTTCCGCCCCTGAGCTCTACCTCGATTGGGCTGCTGCTGAAGGCCATCGCGGGCATCAGGCTCTGGAGCATCAGCGTGGTGCTTCCCGCGGTCCCGGCATCGAAGGATAATCTACCTCCGCCGAGATGCTTTGGCTTGAAGGTTATCTCCATGGAGCCGACTTCTAGCCCTGTGACTTCCGCCGATGAGAGGGCGGCCACAGCCTTTACGCCGACGAGGTGCTGGGGCCTCAGGCCGGGCTTACTCCTCTTCGCCCGAATATTGTATACCCTGATCGGCTTTAGTAGGACGGCTGAAAGGGCTACCGCGTTTCTGAGGATTTGGCCTCCGCCCTCGCCCATGGATCCATCTATTTCCACGAATCCCCCAGGCATCCAAGCCCGATTATCCTGGAAAGAATATTAGGTTATCTCGCGGGCCTGGAGAGGATCGCGGTGGCCGCCTCAATCAACTTCTCGACGAAGGACTTTTCTGCGTTAATTAATTTCGCGACCTCACCTACATCCAACTCAACGAGTTGGCTCAGGAGTATTATCCCGCGGTCTCCCAGACTTGCCACCTGTCCCTCAGAGAGCGAGGCCAGCATCGTTATGGGGTAAAGCCTGTATTTAGTGACTATGTCCCCGAGCGCAAATGCGCGCGGATACTTCCACCCCATGTACTTGATCCCCTTACACCTCGCGTAGCGCTCGGCGTGGAGTGAGATCTTGGTATTGCACGCGAGGATCGCCGAGGTGAATGCGTATTCATGTAGCCCGAGGCGATGGCCCTCTTGGAGATCCTCAAAGGCTGCCCAGAGCTCTAGAACCGTGTCCAGCCCCGTATATGTGTGTTGGTTCACGTGGTGCTTCACCTCAACGACCAATACCTCATGCCCCATGAAGGCTATCCCATCTATCTCGTGGCTGACGCAGCGGCCCTCCAGAACCCTTCCAGGCTCAACCACGTATCCAACCACCCTTAAGGCGAACCTGATATATTCCTCGAAGTCCGGCTTGGACCTCATCCTCGAGATCGCCTCCCGGAGATCTCTGACGTACTCGAGCTCCGGTCTCGATTTCGCCGCCAACTCCTGGATCATGGATAGAATTTTCGATGTCGGTATGCCGTCGTAGACCTGTCTCGAGACCTCGTCGGCGATCGCCTCGGCTTCCTCGAGATCTAGCCCAAAATGTAGCGCCGTCCCCACGACCTTCGATCTATCAAATGCCTCAAGCCTCCCATCAGCCTTCCTTACCTGGACCACGTCAAATATGATCCGATCAAGGGCTTTTATCTCTTTAGAAAACCCTTATCTCGGGCTATTTTTCATCCATGATGGGCGATGACGAATCCTGGCTGCCCGAGTTGTGAGGAGAGTTAAAAGCGCTGAGCCCAATATCATCTGAGTAGTGCATGAGGCCCATAATCGCGCTCTTAACGGATTTCGGCCTTAGAGACCCCTACGTGGCCCAGGTAAAGGCCGCGATACTCTCCCGCTGCAGAGACGCCGTGATAATCGATGTAACGCACGAGATCTCGGCATTCAACGAGCTTCAAGCGGCATTCATCCTCAAGGTTAATGCACCCCACATGCCCCCGGGGACTATTCACGTCTCCGTAGTCGACCCCGGAGTCGGGTCTGGGCGTCGAGGCATAATCTTAACGACGAAGAGGGGAGATGTCTTCATAGGTCCAGATACGGGGTTCATGGTCCCCGCCGCGGAGGAGCTTGGGATAAGGAGGGCATATGCCATCGAGGAATCAAGGCTTCCATCGAGGTTCTCTGAGACATTTCATGCGAGGGATGTTTTCGCACCAGTGGCCGGGATGGTGGCTTCGGGGAAGGAGCCTGGGGAAATCGGCCGTGAGGTATCCGACTTCGCGAGGCTCGCACTCCCCGAGCCGAAAATCTCTGGATCCGAGGTCGAGGTAATGGTCATGCATGTTGACAGATTCGGCAACGCCATCACGAACCTATATTCGGGGAATATGCCCCTCAGGCTTGGAGATGAGGTTAAGGTCGAAGTAGGAGGCCGGGAGATAACCTGTAGGCTCGTGAGATCTTACGCCTATGTCGGCACCGGGGAGCCGCTGCTCACGATAGGTGGATCGGGATACCTCGAGCTCTCGATCAATCGCGGGAGCGCCGCCGAGAACTTTGGCCTTAAACCCGGCGACAAATTGAAATTAATCCGTTTAACCATGGTCTAGGGTGCTTTAGAGCTCCGCTTCCCAGAGCTTTACCAATGGTAAGGGTTAAGAGTTAGAGTGGGGTTAATAGTGCCGGGTTTTAGGAATGGCCTTCAGGTTCCCCTTTCCAGGCGCGACCACGATAGGCATAAAAACTAAGGACGCCGTGGTCCTGGCATCGGAGAAGAGGCTCACATATGGATACTTCGTGATGAGCAAAAATGTTCGAAAGGTCTTCCAGATAACGCCTAAAATTGGGGCGGCGTGCGCGGGGTTCGTGGGCGATATGCAGAGCCTTATCAGGGATGTTCAAGCCGAGATAAACCTCTACAAGATAATTAACAAGAAGGATCCCCAAGTAAAAACAGTCGCCAAAGTCCTCTCCAATTACCTCTTCGGGAGCAGGTTCCTTCCATATCTGACCGAAACCATAATCGGCGGATTCGACGCGGCGGGGCCGCACATAATAGTGTTGGACCCGCTTGGAGCCGTGATCGAGGATGATTACGCGGTAATAGGATCTGGCGCCGAAATAGCCATCGGGGTGGTTGAAAGCAATTATAGAGCGGACCTCAGTTTAAAGGAGCTCGAGGAGCTGGCGATTAAGGCGGTTAAGGCCTCGATAGCCAGGGACGCCGCTAGCGGGAATGGAATAGACATGCTCTTATTCACCAGCGAGGGATTGAAGGTTAATGAATCCATCCCGCTATAATTTCATTAACCCGTCGGCATGAGATTTGACGATGTCGATGGAGCCGGCGGATCTGCTGACGACGAGCGGTAAAATCCTTCTTTTCCTCGCGGAGCACGGTGGCATAGTCGGGGGCTTCTCCCTCTCGACCACGCAGCTCGCAAAGGAACTCAAGATCTCCCAGCAAACCGCTTCCAGGGTCCTGATAAAATTGCAGCGGGAGGGGCTCATCGAGAGAATTAACGTTGGGAGGAGGCTCTTGGTTAGGCTGACGGACGAGGGCTTTAAAAAACT
>JANXDQ010000071.1 GCA_025059415.1 Aigarchaeota archaeon | reverse complement strand
AAATGCAGGTAGCCTGAGGCCGCAGTTGCGAAAAGGGATGCACATATCGTGTAATCTAGCATAATCGCCCATCCAACAATAAAGCTAATCAGCGTATCCCAAGCCCTGAGAGCATATACGTGGACTCCCCCAGCATAGGGATAGGTTGGAGCCAGCTCAGCATAAGCCAGGGCTATCGAGATATAGGCCAGCGACGCTATGAGGATTGCAATGGGCGCCGCGCCCGCGGCGTAAAGAAAGACTATGCCAAGACCGATGTAGATGTCAGCCCCAACATCTCCATAGGCCATCGCAAAAGACCCAAACCAGCCAACTTCTCGCTTATATCTGCTTGATTTTTCCTCCTCACTCGCCATTCACGTGCCCCCCATGGGTTCTGATATCCTTCACACAAAACTTAGTTAAAAACTAAGACAACGTAGACAAAATTAGATTTATGAGCTACCAAAGTTCAGCACTTCCCCCTTTAAATCAGGAAAGACAACCGCTTTTCACCGAGATT
>JANXDQ010000070.1 GCA_025059415.1 Aigarchaeota archaeon | reverse complement strand
CAAAGGGCCTTCTAGACCTGAGCTAGTAATATGAGGGGAGAGCGATCGCGAGTGTCCCCCAAGGCATCTCCCAGAATAGGCCACTCTATGTCGGAGGGAAGTCCATGCCATATCGGATCTAGAAAAAGGAGAGTTTTAGGCCTGTTTAGATTTTGACTTCATTTCCCTGGCTATTAACTCAGCGAGGGCTTCCTTCTTCCTCAACTCTTCAATGACGTGATGAGGCCTGCTGAAGACCGCGTGGAACGCGAGGCCTATTCCCCATCCCGCGAGAGGCCACGGAAACCATAGGGCGCCCGGGCTAGTCCAGAGATTGATGAAGATGAGGAAGCAGTTTACGATGATGTAGGATGCGAGGTGGGCGACGAGGCCACCGCGCGTCTCGCGGAGAACCATCTCCCTCCAAGCCCTCTTATAATCCTCCAACGTGATCTCTTCGCTCAAAACATCTCACAAACTAGAAAGTGGTCGTCAATTTAATAAGTATGGCGGCGGCAGCCCCCGAAA
>JANXDQ010000006.1 GCA_025059415.1 Aigarchaeota archaeon | reverse complement strand
GTGAAGACTGCTGAATTGATGGGGGCGAGGATTTTCATTGACCCAGACTCAGGTCATGTTGTTCACGAAGAGAACCCAGACACGGTCAACAGCATTATATTGGAATTCCTAAAATTTTAGCAAACCAGTCGAACGGCCTCTTTAAGTGTTGATAACGAGCGTCAACTCGAATGTAGTTCTCTCCTCTATGCTAAGTGGTTAATCTAAGGATTAGAGTAAATTAAAAAATGACAATTAAGCTCTTCAAACAATAACGTAAGTAAACCAAGTAATCTCCCTCCCGTGTTTTCCCAGAAATCGTTAGAGATATGCGGCCGCCGGGATTTGAACCCGGGACCACTGGCTCGGAAGGCCAGTGTCCTTCCAGACTAGACGACGGCCGCTGTTGAAAGGTTTTTCCCGGCGGTATTTTTGTTTTTAGGGATTGTCTGGGTATTGGCTGGGGGATTTTGGGGGGATTCCTTCACTTTCGATTAGGTCCTCTTAGGATAAATTGGGGATTGCCTAACCTTTTCCGGGATGAGTGTTCAGACTGTGGTTGAGGAGTTCAGGCAGGCCCTTAGACGTGTTGAAGTTGGGTTCCTGAATTCGCTCGATGAGGTGACGATGGTTAAGGATCTACCGAAGCTCAGCCTACCAAGCGGCGTATTTGAAAATATTAGGGCCGGCGCGAATATCAGGGTCCAAAGATGGATATCGGAGAAACTCGTTGAAAGAGAGCTCGCCAAACCGGTCAGCGGGGCGATGGATCTAAAGTTGATCTTACAGCTACGGTGGAGGGAGAAGAGTATCCAGGCTGAGCTCCAGCCGCTTCCCGAATATTTCTACCTCAAGACTAGGGAGGCGGTGAGTGGAGATCACGAAATAATTCCCCACCTCAAGGACATTTACTCCCTTAGGCTCAGCAAGATAATGAGCTTCGCCGCGAAACGTGTCCCAAGATCCATGGTCGAGAACCTCACGGCCGAGGAAAAAATCCTCTACGACTGCCTGGTCGGCGTCGTAAACGCCTGGTATGAGTTCATAGAGGGAGGGAGAAGAGATGAGCGTTGAGCCAGAGATAGAGGAGGCCTTAGCGAATTTCTTCAAGCAGGAAAAATACCGGTCCCTGATAGCCAGCGCAGCCGCGCAGAGAAAGCAGTCTATAATGGTGGATCACAGCGACCTCATATCCTTCGATGAGAGGCTCAGCCACCTAATAGTCGAGGAACCGATGAAATACCTCCCGGCACTGGATAAGGCCGCATACAAGCAGCTCCAAGTAGAGGACCCGGAATACGCCGCAACGATAACCGATTTCAAGGCAAGGGTCTTCAATCTACCATACAAGATACCCATCAGGGAGATTAGGGCGATACACCTCAGGAAACTCATAGCGATAGATGGGATAATGGTGAGGGCCAGCGCGATAAGGCCTATGCTGAAAGTCGCCGTCTTCAGGTGCGGTTATTGTGGGGCTAAATACAGGATTCCACAAGAAGAGCCGAGGATAACGCCTCCCGATAGATGCGCTAGGTGCATGAGTAGGAGGCCGAGATTCGAGCTGCTCGCCGAGGAAAGCGAGTACATAGATTTCCAACTCATCGGGATACAGGAGAAGCCGGAAGACCTACCCCCCGGCCAGCTCCCCCGGATAATCGATGTAGGCTTAAAGGGCGACGTAGTGGATGTCGCAAGGCCAGGTGACAGAGTAATAGTTACTGGAATCCTCGAGACGATCCATGAACGCGAGCCGGAAACACTCAGAAAGACCTCGAAGATGTACTTGGAGACCGTCAGTATAGAGACGGCGAGTAAAGAGCCGGAAACCTTGACCATAACGCCGGAAGAAGAGGCGCTTTTCAGAAAGATGGCCAGGGACCCGGAGATCCACGGAAAACTCATCGAATCCATTGCTCCAAGCATCCATGGGCTTGAACACATCAAGAAGGCGATCATGCTCCTCCTCTTCGGGGGAAGGACAAAACAATACCCCGATGGCACCAAGGTTAGGGGAGACGTACACGTGCTATTAGTTGGAGACCCCGGAACAGGGAAAAGCCAGCTCCTTAAATACGTGGCGATGATGGCCCCCAGGGGGATCTATACATCCGGCAGGGGCTCGACCGCGGCGGGATTAACCGCGGCAGTTGTCCGCGATAGGACTGGTGGAATGATGCTTGAAGCCGGGGCGCTCGTCTTGGCCGATATGGGCGTGGCGTGCATAGATGAGATTGATAAGATGAGGCCTGAAGATAGGGTTGCGATACACGAGGCGATGGCCCAGCAGACCATAAGCATAGCGAAGGGCGGGATCGTCGCGACGCTGAATGCCAGGACGTCGATACTCGCGGCCGCCAACCCCGTTCTCGGCCGATACGACTCATATAGGAGCTTCACCGATAACGTGGATCTACCGATCACGATACTCTCCAGATTCGACTTGATCTTCGTCTTGAAGGATGTGCCCGAGAAGGAGAAGGACGACCGCTTGGCGGAACACATCCTTGGGCTCCAATCAAAGACCGCGGCCATAACTTCTCCCCCAATCAAGCCTGAAATCCTTAGGAAATACATTGCCTATGCTAGGAGGATTCAACCGGAGCTCACCCCCTCAGCAACAAAGCTGATTAAGGACTTCTACCTGCAGATGAGGTCTATCTACCAACAAACTTCAACCGTAACCATAACAGCGAGGCAGCTGGAGTCCCTCATAAGATTGGCGGAGGCGAGGGCGAGGGCTGCGCTCAGAGAATACGTGAGCGAGGAGGATGTACTTGACGTTATAGAATTGATGAAGAGGAGCCTCTCCGAGGTGGGGATAGACATAGAGACCGGGAAGCTGGACATAGACGTGATCTTGACGGGTAAGCCGAAGAGCATGCGCGACAAATTCGTGATGCTCCTGGACACGATCAGGGAGCTGCAGGAGGAGAAGGGCTATGCGGAAGACGAGGAGGTTAAGGAAGCCCTGAGGGAGAGGGGTTTAACAGACGGTGAAATAGGTAAGTTGTTGAGCAGGCTCCTCTCCGACGGCAAGATATTTAGCCCCAAGCCCGGAGTATATAGGCTGACTTAAGCCCTGGGGAGAACGTATTGCTCGTCGACGAGTTGCCGATCCCGGACTTCGTCAAGGAGAACGTGAAAGATCTTGGGATAAGCGAGCTCTATCCACCCCAAGTGAGCGCGATTAAGTCGGGCATCCTCGAAGGTGAAAACGTGATCCTTGCCACGCCCACGGCCTCGGGAAAGACCTTGGTCGCCCTCTTCGCGGCGTCATTACACCTGATTAGGGGCGGGAAGGTCCTCTACCTCGTCCCGCTCAGGGCCCTCGCATCCGAGAAAATCGAGGACTGCAGGAGAATACTCTGCAGAAACTCCGGTTTCCGGGCCGCGATCTCAACCGGAGACTATGACTCCGCCGATCCTTGGCTAGCGGACTACGACGTGATCGTCGCGACCAACGAGAAGGCCGATAGCCTATTGAGGCATAGGGCCCCTTGGATGAATGACCTCTCCATGGTGATCTTAGATGAGCTACACCTGCTCGGCGATCCCGACAGGGGGCCGACGCTGGAGATAGTGATCACCAAGTTGCGTAGAAGGCTTTCAGAGATCCAGTTGATAGGATTAAGCGCGACCATCAGCAACGCTGAAGAACTAGCAGAGTGGCTCGGAGCTCGGCCGGTTGTCTCCGAATGGAGGCCCGTCCCACTCAGAGAGGGAGTTCTGATGGGGAGGAAGATCGAATTCGCCGACGGCGAGCTCAAGGAATTGAAGAAGATGGATGAGAACGCGTTAGTTAATACCGTTTTGAACACCATCCTCGATGGCGGGCAGGTCTTGGTCTTCGCGACAACGCGGGGGAAGGCTGAGCAGTACGCGGCCAAGCTGGCAAGGGCTTTCAGCGAGAGAATAGAGGTCCTCAGCCCGAAGGAGCGAGAACTATTACAAGATTACGCGGAGAAAATCATAGATGTTGATAGGAGTGGTTTTTCGGAGAATCTCGCGAGGCTTATCGCCTCTGGAGTTTCGTTCCACCACGCTGGCCTCTCATACGCGCATAGGGCGATTATCGAAGAGGCATTTAGATCGAGGATCTTGAAGGCGGTTGTGGCGACGCCGACCTTGGCCGCGGGCGTAAACCTCCCCGCGAGGCTCGTGCTCATAACCGAGGTCAAGAGGTATCAGCCTGGACGCGGTTACCACTCCATCCCCATTCTCGAGTACAAGCAGTTTTGTGGGAGGGCGGGTAGACCTGGATTCGATGAATTGGGATACGCCCTGACGATTGCGAGGAGGAAACTCGAGAGGGACTACATCCTCAAGAGATACATCCTGGGGCAACCTGAGAGGATTAAATCAGAGCTCGCATCGGAGAAACATCTCAGGACGCATATCCTCGCGGCGATCGCATCAGAAGATCTCGAAGATGTCGAAGAGCTCCTGAAATTCTTTGACGCCACATTCCTAGCTCACATGTATGGGAGCTTCGCCATTCAAGGCCTCATAATGGATGTGCTCGACTTCTTGAGGGCTGCAGACTTCATAGAACTCGATGGAAAAATTGTGAGGGCGACGCCCCTCGGGAGGAGGGTTTCACAGCTCTATATAGACCCGTTGACCGCAGTGAAACTTTTGGAAATGTTCCGAAAAGCCGCTAAGGCGTCCAACTTCGGCCTACTCCACGCCATAGCCTTGACGCCGGATGTCCCGACGATCCCGATGAAGAAACTTTCCCACAAGATCCTCGAGGAGGAATTAGAGAGCAGAATGGAGGGCCTACTAATCCCTCCCCCCGATCCAGAAGAAGAGGCCTATGATGAATACATGGACGCTTTTAGAATCGCGCTCGTCCTCGAGACGTGGATAAATGAAGTCTCCGAGGCCGAGATATATGATAGGTTTAGTGTACAGCCCGGAGACCTGGCAATGCTCAGGGAAAATGCGAGTTGGATAGCCTACGCCGCATCACAGATAGCGAAGATAGCGGGCTACCGCGAATTCGTCAAACCATATGACGTACTCAGCCTAAGATTAAAACATGGGGTCAAAGAGGAGTTGCTGCCGCTTGTAAGCCTCCGGGGAATTGGGAGGGTTAGGGCCAGAGCGCTCTATCAAGCGGGATTCACCAACTTGGAGGAGTTGAAGGAGGCCTCTACAGAGGATTTAATGAGGGTTCCCGGGATAGGCCCCTCACTAGCGAGGTCGATCAAGGAACAGCTTCAATCTTAATGTCTCCGATAAAAATCATAGAATTCGAAAAGTGAACGCTCCTGGCCGGATTCGATCGACCCCGGCCTCATTTTCCTAACCGCTTTAATGGCCTCCTCGGGTAATAGGTTTTTGCGGGCCATGAGGTAGGCGGCGAGAACGGTTCCCGTCCTACCGAGCCCCGCGGCGCAGTGCACCAAGACCCTTCTCCCACGTGATATCTCCTCAATGATCTTGTCCACTATATGCTTCAGGATTTCAGGATCCGGACATGAGTGATCCTCTATTGGGGCGTGAAAGTATTCTATCCCCACTTCCTTAATCCACTCCCCTGGCAGAGGGGATTCCGTCAAGGATACAATCACCTCAATCCCCTGGTCCTTAATCCATTTCACCTGATTTATGGTCATAGGGCGGGCGGAGCCGGCGACACGCTCGTCTATCCAACCAAAGTGCAGCGGCTTATCACTTAACATGGCCATGATCCACCGATAAATGTCCCCGATAAGTGACATTCAACTATGCTCACCCTAGGAATATTTTAACTTAAGTGTCTGATCAAAATAAATCTAAAAATTCTGGAATGGAATCTAAGAGGCATGATATTGGTAGCGGGCCCCGCATCCACCTATTTAGCCGAGAAAATTGCGGAGATAGCTCGGTTGAAATTGATAAAATTGGAGCACAAGCTCTTTCCAGATGGCGAGAGCTATATCCGTTTTCCCGAGAGCGTGAAAGGGCGGGATCTCGTGGTGATCCAGGGCACTCACCCACCTCAGGATAAACACCTCGTCCAGGCATATTTCATAGCTGAGAACGCCGTCGACCTCGGGGCCAATTCAGTCTCATTAATCGCTCCCTACCTGGCGTATGCGAGACAGGATAAACGTTTTTTCGAAGGAGAAGTGATAAGCATAAAATCTGTTCTCAGGATGCTGAAGTCAGCTGGGTACGAGAAGATCTACACAGTCAACGTACATTCCCCGTGGATATCCGGGACCTCCCCGATACCATTAATAAACATCCATGCCGAGAAAGTGGTAGGGAGCTATCTCAAGAGATTGAATATTCAGAATCCGATAGTGGTGTCCGTCGGAAAGAAGGGAGAGGAGATGGCGAGCGCGGTTGCAGGCGAATTGGGCACAGAATACATCGTAGCGAAGTCAAGCAGGGATAAGGTCACGGGGCAAGTCGTGGTCGAGATTGATCGAATTCGGGGATTGAGGGATGTGATCGTCGTGGATGACATCATAAGCACCGGAGGGACCATGGTGGAAGTCATTAAGGCGCTCAAAAGGATGGGCGCCGAGAAAGTCTATGTGGCATGCGTTCACGCCCTCATGGTGGGAGGAGCCTCTGAAAAAATAATGGAGGTTGGTGCTGAGGAGATAATAGCCTCGGACACGATTCCGAATGAATACTCCAAGTATTCCGTAGCAGGGATATTGGCCGAGGAAATACTGCGAGGGAAATGATGGAGAGACAAAAGTTCTTCTTCCTGATCTCAGGAGAATACGAGACTATACCAATGGCGGAACTGAAATCGGTCTTAAACATCCTAGATCCCGGACACGAGCTAGTTGAGACTTCCCCTACTAAGAGGATTCTCGTAATAAACACGTATGCAGGATCCGCGAAAGCCGCGGTGGAGCGGGCGGCTTACACAAAGCTCTGTTGCCGGTTAATAACAGTCACGGAGACATCAAAGGAAATTGTTTTGAACTCGGTAACAAGGGAAGACATAGCTGAGATATTCCCTGAGGGGGTTGGGAAATTTGCAGTTAGGGGAAAGCGGATCGGCGGAGCAGGCATCGACAAAACTTCGATCGAGAGAGAGCTTGGAGCAAAGATCCTTAATTTAAGCCCGGGGTTAAGGGTTGACTTGGAGAATCCAGACTCCCTAATATTCTTCATATCGGAGCCGGAGTTAACGTATATCGGTGTGCTCGCCCACTCGAAGCCGAAAAACTTCTTCAATGACAGGACCGCGGGTAGAAGACCCTTCTCGCTGCCGTCAGCTATGCAGCCGGATTTTTCAAGGGCCATGGTGAACCTCGCGGAGGTTAGACTTGGGGGCAGCATATTAGATCCATTTTCAGGTACTGGGGGTATAATGATAGAGGCCGGCCTACTTGGCTACGATGCTTACGGGGTCGAGTTAAAGGAATGGATCGCCAAGGGAGCTTTAAGAAATCTTAGGAGATATTTGCCCGGGAGGGAATTCATGATCGTTGGAGATGCGCGAAACCCGGTATTCAGGAATAATGTATTTGACGCGATAGTCACCGATCCGCCTTATGGCAGGTCGACGACGATACCGTCGCAATCAATCCGATCCCTTCTAAGCAAATTCTTCGAGGAATCGATTCAATTATTAAAAGATCGGGGTAGAGTAGTAATGGCCTCGCCGGTAGAAGTGGGGCTCGAGGAGATGACGATGAATCATGGGCTAAAGCTCTTAGGGACGCATCTGGCGAGGGTTCATGGCAGCTTAGTTAGAAAGGTGGTGGTGATGAAGAAATGACGAGCATGAAATTAATCTTCCTCGGAACCGGGGGCGGGACCCCGAGCGTCAGGAGATCACTTCCATCCATAGCAGTCAAGTTCTCAGGCCACATAATACTCTTTGACTGCGGTGAGGGAACCCAGAGGCAGATGATGAGGGCCGGGGTCGGGTTTAAGAAGGAAATGATTATACTGTTGACCCACCTTCATGGAGACCACATACTGGGGTTACCGGGCTTAATTTACACGCTCTCCATGCTAAACAGGGAGGACTCGCTTACCGTTATAGGGCCCCCGGGAACCAAGAATTTTCTCGAAGCAATCCTATCGATCCGATTTGGAAAACTCAGCTACGAGATACATGTCTACGAAGTCCTCGAGGGGGTGGTTTACGAGTCCAAGGAATACGTAATCGAGGCCATCAAAGCAGATCACACAGTATTAGCACTGGCCTACAAGCTTAGGGAAAAAGATAGGCCTGGGAAAATGAATGTGGAATACCTGGAGAGAATAGGGTTGCCTAAGGGGCCGCTATGGGGTAAGCTCCAGAGGGGTGAGCCGGTGGAATTCGGTGGGAGGACTCTCAGACCCGATGAGGTGATGGGGCCCCCAAGATCCGGGAGAAAGATCGTATATTCAGGCGACACCAGGCCCTCGGAGAAGATCATCGAGTTTTCAAGGGACGCCGATGTCCTAATACATGACGCCACATTCCACTCCGAATTCGAGGAAGATGCCCTCAACGAGGGCCATTCGACAGCCAGAAGCGCAGCAGAAGTAGCCCTCAGGGCAGGCGTCAAGAGGTTGTATCTTTTCCACATAAGTCCCCGATACGAGGAGATGGAGGATAAACTACTCCTAGATGCAAGAGCGATCTTCTCAAATACCTTCCTCGCCGAAGATCTCTTAACATATGAGGTGCCATTGAGGCGATGAACGATCACTCAGTCATCCAGGAAATCAACCCCTCGAAATTGTCAGATTTTATCTCGACCCTAATCGGTGGAAGAGGGGACTCCAAAAAGGGCTCAGTGAATGATACCTTACCCACATATGCAGCCTGCTTATTTAGATAGAACAGCAGGATACCGCCGCTGATAGATGTCTTGAGGATGCTCCGCGCAGCGGCCCTAATCCTCCTTTCCCTCAACAACTTCTTAAAATTCTCCAATACCTCAAGCCCCTCGCCGGAGCCTTCGACGACCGCGGATCTATCAAACCACCTTACCTGCAGTTTTAACCTCGGAAAAATATTCTCAACCGCCTTAAACACCTTGTCTGGATCCTCGGTCGGATAGATCTCCGCCTCGACCCTAACTAAAACAGAAAGCGCCCCCAACTTCAACGCAGATCTCTAATTTACGGAATATAAGCTTAATGACTGTTAAGACATTTAGGCAAGACTCGGGGAACACGATACTAGATCATGAACAATTTGTCCAAATAGGATTTGATGAAGGATCGAAAAACATAAAAGCAATAGGGAACGCATATCTCGAGGAGATGATGAGTCTGACCAGGCTGAGCGCGATGATTGGGATCTTGAGCGCTGATCCAGGTAAAATCTGGATTAAACAGAGTGAACCATTTTTGGTAAATTACGTCGGAGCGAGTCCTCTCAGTAGGATGTTTGCTAGTAGTATCCCCCTATGACCAGTATTTCTCCACTTATGTAAGAAGCTTCATCTGATGCGAGAAATAGTATTGCATAGGCGACTTCTTCTGGTCTACCCAATCTTCCAAAAAGATATCTGTGCATCTTCTCTTTTAGCTCCTCCTCGCTCCTGTAAGCCCTAAACATTTCCGTGTCTATGGCCCTGGGAGCCACAGCATTAACTCTAATGTTGTATGGCATTAGGTCCCTTGCCAGAGATTTCGTGAATCCCACTAATCCGGCTTTAGAAGTGGCATAGGCTATGATTTTATCTCCTCCTCTTAATCCGAGAATTGAGGATACGTTAACTATGGATCCTGATTTATTCTTTATCATGTGTGGGACAACATACTTGGAGCATAGGAACGCTGATCTAAGATTAACCTTCATTATCCTATCCCATGTATCAATATCCGTGTCAAATATCGTGCCAATGGGCTGTATAGCTGCATTATTCACCAATACATCTATCCGCCCATACCTTTCTATTGCTACGTCAACCATCTCCTTCACATCATCTACTTCCGAAACATCCGCTTTGATGAATAGCGCCCTATCTCCGCCTAGATTCTCATTAATTTGATCTACAATTTCTCCACCCTCTCTTTCAAGGATATCCACCACTATCACTTTCGCCCCTTCTTTAGCGAAGAGTAAGGCAGTAGCCCTACCTATGCCTTTAGCGGCACCAGTAATTACCGCAACTTTTCCCTCAAGCCTTTTCAAACCAGACCCCAACGATTCTAAAGCTTTGCAATATTTATTTTTCTTAACCCATTAGAAGGCATGAAACTATCTTGAATTTAGAATTTTAAAGAAATCTATCTTACGATGGCCATCGACGAACACTAAGAATGCTTCGAGCACTTCGCGACCATTGTCGAGGAAATTCTTCCTGTATATCGGCTGGGTTTTTATAACATAGTCATATAAACTTTCTTCTCAAGACTTATTATCCTGTAAATCGAATTTTCTCGGAATGAGTGGCGGCTCAAGAGATCTCAGTAAGCTTAGAAGCGACTTTCCCATACTCTCAAAAGTAAGACAACGAGATGGTAAGCCATTGATCTACTTGGATAATGCTGCTACAAGTCTTAAGCCTAGGCAGGTGGTCGCGGCCATCAAATCCTATTACGAAAATTATTGCGCGAACGTTCATAGAGGGGTTTACTCTTTGTCTCAGGAAGCGACAAATCTATATGAGGACTCTAGGGCCGAAGTTGCTAGATTCATCGGATGTGATTCAAGCGAGTTAGTCTTCACGAAGAATACGACGGATGGGATAAACATCGTGGCTCATGGGCTTTCATGGAATACCGGTGACGAGGTAGTTCTATCGGTTATGGAACATCACTCGAACATAGTCCCCTGGCAAATAGTTGCGAAGAGATTTGGAGTGAAGCTCAGATATATTGGGATCACGGATTCAGGTGAACTTGATTTGGAGGAGCTTGAGCGGGTTGTAACGAGTAGGACCAGAGTAGTCGCGATCTGTCATGTCTCGAATGTTCTTGGGACGATAAATGATGTTAAGAGGATAAAGAAGATAACCCATGAAAACGGCGCGCTCATGCTTGTTGACGCTGCTCAATCGGTTCCCCACATACCGGTAAACGTGAAGGACCTCGAATGCGACATACTGGCCTTTAGCGGCCACAAAGCCCTAGGGCCCACTGGCATAGGCTGTCTATATGTCAGAAAGGGGGTCGAAGAGGAAATCGACCCACCATTTGGGGGAGGTGAGATGATCAACAATGTCGAACTCAGCGGATATACGTTAAATGATATGCCTTGGAGGCTTGAGGCTGGAACCCCAAATATCGCCGGAGCTATAGGGCTCGGAGCCGCCATATCATATCTGAGAAAAGTTGGCATGGACGCGATAATGGAGCACGAGAGGGGGCTTACCGATATGGCCCTGAAACTCTTGGGCGAAGTTGATAGGGTAGAGATCTACGGACCCAAGGATCCATCTAGGAGCTGTGGGATAGTGGCCTTTAACCTTAGGGGGGTCACTGGAGACCTTGTAGCCGCCCTCTTAGACGAATTCGAGAACGTCGCTGTTAGATCGGGCTTCCATTGTGCCCAACCGCTCCACATGAGACTCGGCATCAAAGGCTCTGTGAGGATCTCGTTCTACCTCTACAATACTGTTGAGGAACTCATGATCTTCCAAAAAGCTTTAGAGCGGATAAGCCGAGAATTCGGGGCGGGAGGATCCAGAACTGATTAAAGGTGGAGCGCGATGGCGAAATCGGATAAAATCAAACTCGTAGACATAAATGAACTTAAACAGGTTTTCAAGCCCAGCTTAAAGGAGATTCTAGAGACCTATCGTAGAATTCTGAGGGAAAACGCTGTGCATTGGCCCCTTTTAGTGGATGGGAAGAGTTTAGTGGTGTTGAGGGGCTCAGCGATCCTAGAATCACTAAAGTTGCTCTCGGCATCCAAGGCTCCGGTAATCATGTTAGATAGGTGTGAATTTAGGATCAGGAGACTTAAGCCGGCACCAGAAGATGTTGATGTGGAACTGCTCCTAAAAGCTAAACATCACTCTATGAGTGATTTAGAAATATGTGTTTCCGTCGACGTGGAGCCCATAAACATCTGCCTTGACGACCTCGTCCCATCTACCGACCTCGATAGAAGGAAGTTAAGGGTATATGATGGCACGCTTTCACTTTTATATGAGAATTGGCCGACACCATTGGTGAAACTCCGTTCTTATTCGGATGAGGAAAAGAGCGTTTACGCGAAGCTTGAATGCTTCAACCCCTTTAGTAACAGCGTGAAGGATAGGATTGCCTGGTCAATGATCATGGAGGCGTTGGAGGAGGGCGAGTTCGCCGATATCCTCTATGAAGCGACATCCACGAATACTGGGATAGCGTTGGCCTCGATAGCGAACATACTCGGCAAAAAGGCCAAGCTCTTCATTCCACGGGCCATTCAGAGGGTAACTGATACTTTTCTGAGGGCTCTCGGGGCCGAGGTAGTTAGGATGCCGGTCAGCTTAACAGTTGAGTCGGTAAAGGAAGTAGATCTCATGGCGAAGAGGGATGGGGCCGCCCACCTCAACCAATTCGAGAACGACGCGAACTTCAGAGTCCATTTAAAATACACGGCGAGGGAACTTGATGAACAACTTAAATCGATAGGAATTAAGCCGGATTACATTATAGGAGGCCTAGGGACATCTGGACACATGAGCGCGATCTCCCTCTACTTCAAAAGCAGGTATGGGGGAGATGTTAAAATCATCGGAGTCCAACCCGCTCCTGGTGAAATAATACCCGGGATAAGGAGGATAGAGTCGGGGATGAAGTGGATCCACTTAGTCGAGTTCGATGAACTAATCGATGTGACTATTGGTGAGGCGGTGGAGGGGGTGCTCGAGGTCGCTAGGAGGGAGGGTCTCCTAATAGGCCTGAGCTCGGGAGCGGTCTTCAAAGCCTTCAAGAGAATCCCCGGGAAAAGGGGGAACTATATCCTAATATTCCCTGACAGTGGGTATAAATACGCTGAGCAACTCGAGGAATATCTTGAGAGACGTGGAGAACGGGGAACCTGTGGGGGGCGAGGTAATCGTTGATGCGAGGTATAGGTCGTGCCCAGGCCCACTCATAATCTTGATCCAGGCCGTCAGGAAGGCTAAGCCGGGAGCGAGGATAAAACTCCTCTCAACAGACCCTAGATCCGCCGAGGATGTAAGAGAGTGGGCTACGCGCACGGGCCATAAATTTTTGGGATCTAACAAGGTCAATGAACACTTTGAGATAATAGTTGAGGTGGGCGGCAAATATTTATAACTACGTAATTACAGCTCATCGATGGAATTGAGCCTAAAATGCGAGTTCTCAGCCAAGTACCTGATCCCAGCTCTAAGGTTTATGATAGCTAAGAAATTGATAGATGAATATGAGCTGACTCAGTCGGAGGCCGCGAGGCTTCTTGGAGTCACTCAGCCGTCGATAAGCCATTACCTGAACTCTAAGCGTGGAATAAAGATTGAGAGAATTCTATCAAGATCGAAGGAGGTGAAGGAAATCGTTGATAAATATGTTGAGGAGCTCGTGTCTTCCGGATCTCCTAATGGCATCTCCTTTTGTACACTCTGCGAAGTAGCATTCAAGTACTTATCTGGGAGAAAGCGCCCCTTAGATGGTTTGAGGTGAATTTACGAAATTGGTGACGTGGTTTGATTGGGAATTTATCAAGTAACCTAAGGGCCTTAATCGAAGCACATGGCAGGCCTGAACGCGAAGTCTACTTGGATTTGGAGAACTCTGGCCTCATCTTCGAAGAGGCATTAAATGAACTCCTAAAATCCTATAGGGAGAGTGGCTACGGACACCCCTCAATAACGCATAAACCCGGATGGAGCTCCCTCGAGCTACTTCTAGAGGCCAAAGAGAACCTCTTATCCTTCATCAAAGCCAGGGATGGTGAGGTGGTATTTACCCATAGTGGAACCGAGGCCAATAACCTCGCGATTATGGGGTTGGCTAAGGCAACTCCCAATAGAAGGAAGATCATAATATCATCGATAGAGCACCTCAGCGTAAAATTTCCGGCGGAGAGGCTTCAAGAATTGGGTTTCAGAGTGATGGAGATACCCGTGGACGATGAAGGCTTTGTGAATTTAGATTACTTATCAGATCAGATAGATGAGGAGGCCTTGATGGTGAGTGTTGCAGCTATAAACCACGAGATAGGGACGGTCCAAGATCTCAGGGCAATCGCGGATGTGGTGAGGGATAAAGACCCTGAAACAATTATTCACACTGATGCATGTGATGCGCTTGGAAGGACGCCATTAGACTTCGGGAAACTCGAGATAGATATCGCCTCATTCAGTGGGCATAAAATCCACGCTCCGAAGGGCGTTGGAGCCCTATACGTGAGAGATGGAATAAAGCTCGAGCCGATAATACATGGTCAGCTGAGCTCTCAGAGCCTCTGGCCCGGTGTCGAGAACATTCCCTCGATAGCGGGCTTCTCAAAGGCCATAGAAATCTTCAGGGAGAACTTTGACAATTATCGGGAAAAGATGAAAAATCTAAGGGACATCCTAATTGGCGGCATACTCAGTCAAATAGATGATGCCTTTCTAAATGGCCCTAGAGGTGATCGCAGAGCGGTCGACAACGTCAACGTGAGCTTTCTCGGATGCGAAGGCGAGGCATTAACGGTTGAGCTGAGCCTGAGGGGGGTATATGTTTCGAGTGGCAGCGCGTGCACGAGTAGAACCCTTGAACCATCTCACGTGCTCCTCGCGATCAAGAGGCCCTATGAGATAGCGCACGGGAGCATCCTTATGAAGACTTCGCCACTCCACGGCGAAAAGGACATCGAGTACGCGCTCGGCCAACTAGTCAAGGCGGTTGAGAGGGTGAGGTCGATAGCGCCGAAGGGGGTGGTGTGAGCTGTCCTCTAGAATCCCGCTACTATATAGCCCGAAGGTGCTAGAACTATTCAGGAACCCCAAGAACCTCGGCAAGATCAAGGACGCGGATGCTTCGGCGACGGCTGGGAGCCTGGCATGTGGAGACATGATCACGATCTACCTCAAAGTCGATGAGAAGACGGAGAAAATAATAGAGGCATCATTTGAGAGCTATGGATGCGCGGCTAACATAGCGGCTTCAAGCATATTAACGGAGCTCATTAAAGAAAAGTACCTTCAAGAGGCGTGGAAGATAAGTTGGAAACAGGTTTCAGACGAGCTCGGCGGATTGCCATCGATAAAACTTCACTGCGGAATACTCGCGGTGGGGGCACTTAGAAGAGCTATAAGAGCATATTATAAGAATCGAGAGAGACCGGAATGGCTTCCGGAAGAATTGACTCCCGAGGAAAGGCAAGCCCTAGAAGAAGAGGAACTTATGAATATACTTGGTAAGAAGATGAGAGCGGTAAGCACCAAACCTTCAGAGAAGGAAGTTTAGGGATTGCTTTGGAGCTGTGTTGGGAGCTGTATCTTCGCACCCCTCTGGATGCCAAGCCTCTTCTCCGCGGCCTTCAATATCGAGTGCAACATTTCCGAATAACTCATTCCAGCGTAATTGGCCATTTTCGCTAGATGCCCATCCCAGCACCATCCTGGATTTGGGTTAACTTCAAGCAACCTCGGATTACCCTCCGCGTCAAGTCTCCAGTCAAATCTCGAATAGTCCCTACATTCAAGTCTTATGAAGAGCTGGATGCTTTTCTCAATTATGAATTCTTTAACATCTGATGGGAGGTCTGCGGGGACTGAGCGGATGTTCCAGTAAGGTGAATCTGGGATCCATTTGGCCTCATATCCGCATATATGGGGAAGTCCCCCCGGGAGAACTGAGTAATCCTCCTCCGTTATCGGTAATACTACGTAGTCGTCGGGGGGATTACCTATTATCCCGATGGTCAAGTCTTTTCCAGTCAAAAACTCCTCCACGAGTATGGGCTTATCGTATCCGAACTTCTCCCTTAACTCGGCTACGGCGTTTATCAACTGCTCCTCGTTATAGACCACACTATTCTGCGTTATCCCAAAACTACTATCGCCGAAATTGGGCTTAACTATGACCGGGAAATCGAATGGAAAGTGAAAGATGGTATCTTCGGGCTTTATGAAGATGGCGTTTGGAACCGGTATCCCCATCTCCCTCGCGACGCCCCTCACCAATGACTTATCATAACACTTAGCCAGACACTGTGGGTCGGCTCCGGTATACGGTATCTTGAGCACATCTAAGAGCGCGGGTATATGGAGCTCTTTCTTGGGATCGTTTTCAAAGCCCTCATCACAGAGATTGAAGACGAAATCGATCTTTGGTTTAAGCTTGACCAGATCTTGGATCAGAGTATCGTGATTAAAGAGGTATATGAACTCGTAGTCTTCGAGGTTGCTCAGCGCCCGCCTCAACTCGTTGATCGTATAAATGTCATCTTCGTCGAAGACCCCGCCGGGTTTCACCGGATCCTTCTTGGACGGGTCGCCGAGTAAGACTGCCACTATGAGTTTTGAGCCGTTTACTCTTCTCCGAGCCGGCGCCCAAGATTTCTTAACTACAGCCGTTGCTATTATCCTCCTCTCCATCATTCCGAGGTCTTGTCCTCTTTTAGAATCTGGGGACAGATCCCCGTGGAATAGTATATCGCTGAATCCGGCTTGCCTCAGTAGCTCCTTGAGTAGCTCCCTGTCATATAGTCTCACCGCGTAAAATCGATCGGCGATACACCCCTTTCTAACATCGGTCACGATTTCGCGGCTTATCAATCGATTTCCATCAGAGGATAACGACCTCTCCCTGCATACGAAAAGCGTTTTTCCAATCCATTCCCAAGATCTCTTCTGATAATTCTGTTTTAGGTGCTCTCCGTCGGCGACGTCTATCAAAACCTTGCCCCAAGGCCTTAGAACTCTCCTAATTTCCCGTAATACCCTCAGATCGTCGCTTATGTTATCAAAGTATCCGAAGCTGTTTCCCATGAGTATGACCACATCGAAGGAGTCCGCGGGATATGGTAGCCTCCTCGCATCGCCCACCCTAAACTTGACCTGGAGCATTTCCTTCTTTGCCTGAGCCTTAGCTCTTCTTATGAGGTAATGCGAGATATCCAACCCCTCTACGTTTTTAAACCCCCTCCTAGCAAGCTCCAGGGAATGCCTACCATGTCCACAGCAGAGGTCCAGTACCCTGTCCTCCGGCTTTAAACCAAGGATGTCAACTATCATGTCGACTTCTTTCCTCGTGATGTCTGGATCATTCACAACATCTCCATCGGTCTTCAGGTAAATGGGGTCAAAGATATGCTTCCACCAATTTGCTGGGACGTAGTTTTCGAGGTCATTTAAGCATCCCAAGAACTTCGTGTTCGACACCTTACCCCTGTTAGATCTATTATTGCCGTTTCTGTTTTGTGTTGGGATATTTACGTGTTGTGGGTGGTCCGCCACCCTCTTCTCGCCTAAGGACAATGGCAATAATGAATGAATATAACTTTATCGGGGCGCACGACCTCGGAAAACCCGTGAGGTTCTTGCAACTTAGACTCATTCATCACTAGAAGTGGGGGGTGACGTTCCATACAGGGAGGAGCAGCTGCCTTAAGCGACCCCAAACTAGTCTAAGAAAGGGCCGCAGAGCTCCGAGCTAGTGATTTTGGCCACATATTCATTCATGGCCCCACGCTGTAAATTCCCGCCGATCCTTGGCCATTTTCCAAGAGCCCCCTACACGAAAACTCGATTAGCATCTCCCGGAGAGGCTGGGGAGAGCTTACACGCCCATACCCTAGATGGCAGCGTCGGCCAGGGCTATGATATTTAAGTTCTCCCCCTTGACTAATTTTAAAATGGGAGAGGGGCGTATAAAAATGCTCCAAGAAATCTCCGCTGGAGCAATCCTATTCTACATGGACAAGAACGTCGAGTACCTGCTTCTTCACTATGAAGCCGGTCACTGGGATTTCCCGAAGGGTGCTATTGAGATTGGAGAATCTGAGATAGATACTGTTAAGAGGGAGGTATGGGAGGAGACGGGGATAAATGATATAGAAATAATAGCGGGGTTCAGAAAAACTATACATTACTTTTACCGGAAGTCGAAGCAGCTCGTGAGGAAGACCGTGATCTTCTACCTCGCAAGGACATCCACCCGGGAAGTGACTCTATCCTATGAACACGTTGGCTACATGTGGCTGGATTACGAGAATGCCATGAAGAAATTGACCTTCAAGACCGCAAGGGATACCCTTAAAGATGCGCACGAATTCTTAATAAAGAACTACATTCCACTTCATCAGACAAGTCTTCAAGACAGCATGGTGGACAGGAAATGAATAAGTGGATCTCAGTATTCCTAATTGCATTAATCATCACATCGTTCACAATCCCATCCAATGTTTCAGCCCAGGTGGAGGGAGTTCTTCTTGTTAAAGTCGTTAACCCGCTCGGAGAGGAGTTAAGTGGGATGGAGGTATTACTGGTGAAAGGAACCGAGACCCGTAGATTCGTGACAAATGCGTCGGGGAGCGCGGAATTTAAACATGTGGCCCCTGGAGATTATGTCGTAAAAGTCGTTTTGGGGGGCATAACTTTGGCGGAGGAGAGGATAGCAATCCCTGAGCAGACCGAGGTGACTTTGACCGCTAAAATAGCCTTTATGAAATTCACGCTAACAAACTTGAATGGAGATCCATTGAGCGGGCTCGCTGTAAATTTGAGCAGTGAAGGGGGCCTCGTCTTCGCGGGGGAGACGGATGAAGGGGGCGTCGCCTCATTTAACCAAGTACCGTACAGCGAGTTGGAGGGAGTCGGCGAATATAACCTAACAGTCACCATGGATGATCTGATAATCCATGAGGAGGAAATCAAAGTCGCCGCCCCGGTGGTTTCGAAAAACATCTCCCTTCCATTACTCAATGTCAAGATTACGGTAAGGGATCTTGAGGGCGATCCTGTTCCAAGGATAACGCTGACATTAAGCTCCTCGGGATACTCTGAGCAGAAATCCTCCACTAATGGGACTGTCATCATATCAAATTTGCCCTCTTCGAGAATTGAGGGGGTAGGCATCTACAAATTAAATGTGACGAGGAGGACGGGGGCCGGGGATATGCTGATTCACACCGAGGAGCGAGCATTCACCTCAAGTGAATCCATAGACATAGTCACAGACTTGGCGAAATTAACTGTCAAAGTGGTGGACGATGCAGGGAAACCATTAGAATCCTTCAAAGTCGTTTTAAGCAATGAACTCGCCGAAGAGTTCGCCTCCGCCGAAACAGATGTGAATGGGGCAGCAGCATTCGAATACGTCCCCCTGAGCTTTGGTGAAATACCTGCTGGGAATTATTCGGTGAAGGTATTCAGGGGAGATGTTTTGGTCGGGGAAATGGAGTTTGAGGTCTCGAAGCCGAGGGATGGTGTTGAGTTAATCGCCAAGAGAAAGAGCATTACTATAAGGCTCATGGATTTCAACAGCGCCCCATTAGCGAACTATGGCGTCAGGATAATCGACGAGCTCTCGGGGGAAGAATTTGGGTCGGTAACGGATTCGTCCGGAAGGGTCTCGTTCAGACTCTTTTTCGGAACCTATGATCTAAGGGTGCTCAAAGATGAAAGAGAAGTATACGCGGAGCTCATCGACATCCAAGAGGAGTCTATGGACCTGAATCTCGCGCACATCAACTTCCCATTAAAGGTGGTGGTGAAGGATGCGTTGGGCAGTCCCTTGAAGTCTGCGACTGTAAGGATCAGCGCGGAGACGGGCGTCTTAAGGGAGGTTAAAGCGGGCGGCGTCCCCCTCGAGGTCACATTACCTTATCCGACTTATCTAATCTGTGATATTTATTCCCCTGATGGAAGACTTGTCCAGCGGAGTAAGTTTTTTGCCGATGGGCCCGGAGTAGAGGAGATCTATTTGAAAGGTTATATCGAGTTCAATGGATTATTGAGCATGGAGAGCGCCGCCCTGCTGGTAGCGGCGGTTGTTACGGCCATCATTATCGCGTCATCTCTCATGGTAATCCGCGGGCGGGGAAAGGCAAAAGGCTAATAACTCACCTGCTGGCAATATTAATGAGAGTCGTTGGCGCAGCGTGGTGCGGGTTTCGGAGAAAATCCCCCGTGGACGCTGAACAGGAACCCCACCGAGATATGCAATCCGCAGTGTAGATATTTTAGATGCGGGAGGAAAATGCTAGACTTTAAACGGAATCCACCTTGGTGCAACTGGGTTGGAGCCCCCTGCACCGGATTTAAGTGCCCTTATGCTTATTGCGTCCAAATGAAGCTGCTCCCAGACGGGCGGTGCTCCCTCTTCGTCAAGCGGAAGACAGAGGAACGTGAGCAACCCGAGGAACTCGAGGTCAAGTTCAAAATCGGGACCGCGGAGAAAGTTAGGAAAAAGCTTGATAAATTCGGGATCTGATGATCAGTACTTGATGACCAGGTACCCGGCGAAGGCGATCAATGATCCCCCCACCGCCACCAACGGGTTCGGGATCTGGCCTAGGAAGACCGCTCCAAAGATGACCGCGCTAATGGGCTCCAAGTATGTCATGACGGTGGCCCTATGGGCCTCTATCAGCCCTAGGCCATAGAAGTATAATGTGACCGCGAAAGCCGTGTTGATTGAGCCCAAGATTAAGAGGAGGGCCAAGGACTGGATTTGTAGGGTCGGGGTTTCTAGTAGCGTAGGTGCTAGGAATATCGCGGCGAACATGTAGGAGTATATGGCGATTACGGGGCTCGAAATCTTTTCCCGAAGCCTCTTCGATGAGATGATGAAGCCGGCGTAGGCTAATCCGGCCAACAAGCCGTAAATTATCCCTAGGAGATTTGAGGCCCCACCGCTCATCACTTCATCGTAGGATATTAAGATCATACCTGTCATCGATAGGAATAGGGCTGGAGCGATGACCTTCTCCAGCCGCTCTTTCAGCAGTATTGGGGCGAGCGCCGCGGTAAAGATCGGCGCGAGGTAGTTTATGAGGACGGCGTTCGCTATTGGTATCAATTTCATTGAGGCGAAGAGAAAACCCCAACCCAGGCATAAGAGCAGGCCATTGACTAGGAGAAATCCTAGAAGGCGGCGGGCCTCCGCAAATTCTCTCCACTTGAAGATTATGGTGAAGGGCGCGAGGACTACGGAAGCGATGAACACCCTGAAGAAGGCTATCTGATACGGGTCAAGGGCTATAAGATTCACGATAACGCCATTTGATCCCCAGATCGTCGCGGCCATCGCTGTTGTGAAGTAGCCGGCCCACCTCTTATGCGACATCTTCGCCATGGACCGTCTCAGTCTTCCTTAACTTAGAGTTTAAATAGACTTCGCTCACCCTTGGCCTTAGACTCACATTTAGGGCTGGTGAAGCGATGGCTGAGGACGTGATAGGGAAAAGGTGGGATCCCCAACTCGAGATCGAGGTCTATGAGATGTGGGAGCGGGAGAAGCTCTACAAATTCAATGCTAGGAGCAGGAAGCCGATATTCGTAATAGATACGCCTCCCCCCTATCCATCTGGGAGGCCCTGGCATATCGGCGCCGCGGCACACTATTCCCAGATAGATATGATCGCTAGGACCGCCAGGATGATGGGGCACGAAGTCTACTTCCCCATAGGCATCGATAGAAATGGATTGCCGGTCGAGATCTACACCGAGAAGGTCCGGGGAATCTCAATCAGAGAAGTATCTAGAGAGAAGTTTCTGGAACTCTGCAGAGGGACGCTCGACGAGTTGGAGGCGGAGATGATCCGGTTGATGAAGAGGATGGGGCTCAGCGGCGACTTCGAGAACTATTACCGGACGGACTCGAGGGAATATAGAAGCCTGACCCAAGCAACATTCATAGAGCTATGGAATAGGGGGCTCATCTACTCGGCGACGAGGCCTAACAACTATTGCTGGGAATGTGGGACGACGATCGCCGACGCCGAGATAGAGTATGAGGAGAGGCCGACAAAGCTAGTCTACATCAGGTTCGGGATCAAAGAAGATCGAGGAGACCTAGTGATAGCGACCACGAGGCCGGAGCTGCTGGCCGCCTGCCAAGCCGTGATAGTGAATCCCGAGGATGAACGGTACGTGCACCTCCACGGAAAACACGCAATAGTCCCGATCTATGAGAGGGAAGTCGAGATAATTCCGCATCCCGCGGCCAAGCCCGAATTCGGAACGGGGGCGGTCATGATCTGTAGCTACGGCGACTACACGGACGTTTTACTCTTCAGGGAGCTTGAGTTAAAGGAGATCGTGGCGATCAACGCCGAGGGGCGGATGACCGAGGAAGCTGGAAGATATTCCGGGATGATGGTTGAGGAGGCTCGGAGAGCCATAATCGAGGACCTGGAGAAAATGGGGCTCCTCGTGAAAATTGAGGACACAATGCATCGAACGCCCATCTGTGAGAGGAGTAAGACCCCGATCGAGATAATCCCCATGCAAGATTACTACCTTAAACAACTCGAATTCGCCGAGGAGTTAAGTGAGCGAGCGTCAAAGATGAAATTCCACCCCGAGCAACATAGAAAGCTGCTGCTCGACTGGATTAACTCATTGAAGATCGATTGGCCGATAAGCAGGAGGAGGTACTACGCGACCGAGATCCCAATCTGGTACTGTGCTAGATGCGGGGAGCCGCATGTCCCGCCTCCCGGTGGATACTATAGACCTTGGGCGGAGAGGCCTCCATTTAAAACGTGTAGGAAATGCGGTCATGACCAATTCATCGGCGAGGATAAGACATTCGACACATGGATGGACTCAAGCATTTCGCCACTCTTCATTTCTAGATATAATAGGGATGCAGACTTCTTCAAGAGGGCGTATCCGGTCGCAATTAGGCCTCAGGGAAAAGACATAGTGAGAACATGGCTCTACTACACGGTCCTCAGATGCTATCAATTGACGGGGAAGATGCCATTTAAACACGTCTGGATCAGCGGCACCGGGCTCGACGAGAGGGGAGAGAAGATGAGCAAGAGCAAGGGGAATGTGATAGATCCAGCCCCAATATTGGAGAAGTATGGCGCTGATAGATTCAGGTTCTGGTGCGCTCAGGAATCAAGCCTCGGAGAAGACTTCAGGATTTCGGAGGAGAGGATAGAGGCGGCTGGAAGATTCATCACGAAGCTCTTGAATATTGCCCGCTACGTCGCGAGTTTCCCACAGCCCCGAAGAGCCACGCTCACGCCGACCGATAAATGGATTTTGGCAGAACTCTCATCGATGACCAGGCGCTGCCTCAAGGGATATAAAGAATTCAACTTCTTCATCCCCGCGACAAACATCAGGAACTTCACCTGGAACATCTTCGCAGATCACTACATAGAGATGTCCAAGCAGAGGGCTTATGGCAGAGGCTTCTCGGATGCCGAGCGGAGGGCGGCGTGGTTCACGCTACACCAAGTCCTGAAAACAGTGCTCTTAATGCTCGCCCCGATCTCCCCATTCATAGCAGACCATATCTGGAGGAAGCTCTACTCAAAAAGGAGTCTACACCTGGAGAGGTTCCCGAAGCCGAGTTGGAGCACGCGTTATGCGAAGTATACTGAGGAGATAATCAGGTTCAACTCGATGGTGTGGAAGACAAAAAAGGAGATGGGCATGTCCTTGAAGGACCCTATAGAAGTTGAGATACCGGCGAAGTTGAGGATTTTCGAGAAAGATCTCAGGGCTATGCACAACATAATATCGTAGTTCGCGGCCTACAGCTTATTGAAGGCCTCCAAGATTATCCTCGCCGCCTTCTCAACACTTTCTTGGAGTTTCTCGGCAGTCAAGATCGGCGTCTCGCGGACAACGTTGTTACTCAATATCAAAACGGCTCCAGCCTTGAATCCCCTGATCCTGGCCACTCCGAAGAGCGCCGCGCACTCCATCTCGATCGCTATGACGCCCCTCTTCCTCCATTCCTCCGCGAACTCCTTGCTCTCGGCATAGAAGGCATCATTGGAGACAACCGCGCCCATCCTGAATTTTAGTCCACGATTCCTGGCCTCCTGCACTATCATCTCAATCACCTCGTAGTTTGGCGCCAATGGCAGATGTACTCCTGGCGCATAAGTCGCCAGCACACCGTAACTTGAAGAACAGGCCGCGGCATCCGGTATCACTATTTCGCCGGTCTCCATCTCCGGGAGCAAGCCGCCCGCCGTCCCAAGCCTAACAATCGTCTTTGCCCCCAGCATCCGCAGCTCCTCGAAGGCTATGGCGGACGACGGCCCTCCGATGCCGTGGCAGGCAACCGAGACCCGGACGTCACCGTATATTCCAGTATAAACTGGGAATCCCCTATGCACGTTTACGGGTCTTGGATCCTCGAGGAGGCTTGAGACCTGGTCGACCCTGGCAGGATCCCCAACGGCTATAACTCTCTCAGCTATGTCTCCGGGCTTTGCCAAAATGTGGTACGGCCCACCCATGTCTAAAGATACAGGTTTTTATCCATATTAATATTCTCGGAGAATTAGGGAACTTTGACCGTATATTGTGCCCTCTACTCGGTGGATTTCTTCGTGGTCGGGTTCGCGGGCGATGGCAAGAGAATAGTCCGCGTTGGTTTCTATGAATCCGAGGAGGAATTCGTGCGGGAAATGGAACAACTCTTCAAGGAAGTGGAGATGGATGAAGGTGTATTCTCGGGCTTCCTCAGGGACCTGGAACGATATTTCTCGGGAGAACAAATCTCATTTAATCATCCAATACATTTAACGGGGACGAATTTTCAGATAAGGGTTTGGGAGAAGGTGAGGGAAATACCTTATGGCGAGACTAGAAGTTATGGTTGGGTGGCTGAAAGTATTGGGAGAGCTGGGGCGGCGAGGGCGGTCGCTAACGCGGTGAAGAGAAATCCGATAGCGCTCATCATTCCATGTCATAGGGTTGTTCGAAGTGATGGTGATGTGGCGGGCTCGGGATTTGGGAAGAGGGTAAGGGAGTACCTCCTACAACTTGAGGGAGCGATTCCTTGAAAAATTCAAGAAATTTATTTCAGGATTTTTCCGGAGTCCATGTACCAGAGATAGAGGTCGAGCTCGGCCATCGTCATACCGACCTGGCTCGCGACCTCGCTTAGGAGTTTCTCGATCTCCAGGTAACGCTTCTTCCCAAGGCGCTTGACCTCCGGGATTAACCCATATCTATGCAGTAGCCTGATGATGTGGAAGTCGATTATCGCGACGTCGTCGTATCCGATATTTCTCAGGAAGTGGCTGGCCTCCTTGTATCCCAGCCCCTTGACGTTCTTCACGAGCCATTCCCGGATTCTGCGACTGCCGCCGCCCGCCCTCAGCACCCTGACTACCTCTCCGAGCATATTCCTAGCGCTCACGATGTACTCGGCTCTCGCATGGGGGTAGCGGTGGCCAAGTCTCCTAAGCTCCCGTTCCAGCGAACCGACGTCGAGCTTCAATAAACGATCTCCAAGCGCATCGATTATCTTCATACTTCCGGACGCCGTGAAATTCGCCGCCAAGATGCAGAAGGCTAATTCCTTGAAGAGTCCTCCGGGGGATCCACGGCCAACCTCCTTAAAAGAGGATAACCTATCCTCAACCATTCTCCTAATTTCCTCATTTGATTTGAGGGCTTTCAGGTCTTCGACGAGTTCCCGGAAACCCAATTAAGCTCCACCTAAAAATAGGGATGCGATGCGGCCTTAAGAGGGCGTCACAGTTCCCTGGATGCGTAAAATGTGTTTCTTCTCCTTAGCATGTGCCTCCGCCTCTTCTAGGCTCGTGGTCTTAAACCCGCATCCACAGCTAATGAATATCGAGACCGGCACACCGATCCACCTCCGATCACGAGTAAGACTTAGGGAGAGGCACGATTTAATAACTCCTTCTCCCATGGGTCTTACCGGGATGATGAGCAACGTCCAAGTTGATCCATGATACGCGACGGGCAGTCTGACCAATTATCCGGTTTAACCCCATTCGTAAAATTTTATTTTATGATTAATGGGGTCTTATGGGTATGAAGAGATTCGAGATCGCGGTTAAGAATGGAGTAGTCTTAACGATGGATCAAGAGATGAGGGCTTTGAATCCCGGGAGCATAGGGATAAGCGAGGGCGAGATTAAGTATGTCGGCAAGGAGGAGATTATGGGGGAGGAAGAGATCGATGCGAGAGGATGCGTTGTCATGCCAGGGCTTGTTAACTGTCACACTCATTCCCCCATGACACTTTTCAGAAATGCTTTCGAAGACCAGCCCCTCGAGAAATGGTTGAAGGAATACGTCTGGCCCGTTGAGGCGATGCTTAAACCCGAGCACGTCAGGGCCGGGGCGATGCTTGCCGCCGCCGAGATGGCCTTAGCCGGAGTAACCTGCTTTAATGACATGTATTTCTTCATGGATGAGGTCGCTAAGGCTGCGGTCGAGGTCGGCATCCGCGGAGTCCTCTCGGAGGGGTTGGTCGAGCTTTTCAGCGACAAGACGAGCGAAGAGGTGTTAAAGAAGGGTGTTAGGTTCGCCGAGGAATATCACGGGTGGAAGGGGATGATCTGGGCCGCCCTCGGCCCCCACGCCGAGTATTCCTGCAGCCTAGAATTTCTGAGCAGGATTAGAGAGGAGGCGGATAGGCTCGGGGTCGGGATACATATACACCTCGCGGAGGTCAAGCCGCCGGTCGATGAGTTCGTCCGGAAGCATGGGAAAACGCCGATTAAAGCCCTAGACGAGATAGGCTTCTTGAAAAAAGACGTCCTAATCGCGCATGCAATCTACCTTAACGATGATGACCTGAATATCCTGAAGAGGTGGGATGTTGCGATCGCCTATAACCCGGTTTCTAACATGAAGCTCGCGTCAGGCGCCGCCAGGGTCGATGAGATGATGAAGCTTGGGATCAGGGTGGGCTTGGGAACGGATGGTCCCGGGAGCAATAACACACTCGACTTACTTCAAGACGTGAAAATAGCATCATTACTCCAGAAGCTGAGATACATGGATCCAAGCAGCTTGCCAGCCGAGAGGGCGGTTAGGATGATGAGTAGGGGCGGGGCCGAGGCATTGAACCTAGACCACCTGATCGGGAGCATCGAGCTGGGAAAGAGGGCCGACATCGTAGTCTTGGATACGAGGAAGGCACGTTACCTACCGCTCAGGGATCCGTATACCGCCATCACCTATTGCTCATCGGGATCAGATGTAAGAGACGTTATAGTAGATGGCAAGATAATAGTGAGGAATGGGAAGCTGCAGACGGTGGACCTCGACATAGTTGTCAATGAATTCGAGAAGGCTGTGGCAGACCTCTTCCAATAACTGTGTCAAGTGCTCTTCATGCTGGACCGCGATCGGCTCCCCGCAAAAATTCCGTTACCAATCGATGAGGGTGGCAATGGGTTCGCTTGAAAACTGGATCTAAGCGGAGAAACAGATCCATCACTTAGACTATTGGTATGAGCTCGGGTATTGGGAGCGCCTTCTCCGGGTCGAGTTGAATGCCGTAGAGGGGCGTCCTAGGCTTCACCCCATATACAAGTATACACCCATGTTTCCTAGTGATTTTTATATAAACATCGGCCAATGGCGCGAGCCTCTCTACGAGCCATGGTTCTGTCGGTTTCAGGAGCCAGATCATGAGGCCGCGATAGGCCCCTACGGGATCCTGCGCCAAGGCCAGTTGATGTATCGCCTCCTCCTTAGCCAGGCGGACGACCCTATCAACTCCGATTACCGTTATCACGCGTCCCCCGGACTCTTTAACCAGTTTCAACCCGAATTCTATGAACCTTCTCCTCGCATCTTCGATGGGCTTCGGATTAAACTCTATAACATTTGGTTTCTTATTGATGAAAGCCCCTTTTTCATAGAAAATATGTACCCGTTCTCGGAATACCTCTCGGGATACTCCATAATGCACGACATATAGTTCTTCCAAGAGGTCTGGACCGACTCCCCCGCTGGGAATTACTACGTAATGTCCTCCCCTGAGGATGAAACTAGCCACGGTCGGGGCGACCAGCAAACTATACTCCATGAAGGTACATTTTGGATCTATCTCGATTAGTATAGTTGATCCCTTTGGGTAGCCTCCAATCACGTGATCGAAATCTGTTATTCCCGTCGTATACATGCCAGGTGGATCAGGCGGCCAGGATTCCAACGTTTTAGGGACGGATTCCCGCGTCTTAGGGAGCCTTATCGAGCTTAACAATTTAATTCCCTTCTTTATTGTGTAGACGCTCCTGGGATATGGAATGTTTGCGCCTCTAAGCTTCGTGATTTCAAGGATGCGAATCACTTTGTCCTCAAAGTAGCCTCTCTTCAGAAAAATAACAACGTCCGCGACATATTCTTCGAAGTCTATGCCTCCGGGCAGCGACTCTCCTTCCTTAATCAATAAAGTTGTGCATTGTAGTTCTTCGAGAACTTTTGAGAGCAGTGATTGCAGGAATATTCTTGCTTCATTCGGCTCCTTGAAGGATTCCTTTATAGCGGTGAAGGAATCTATCACCAGTCTCTTGGCCTTCATCATCTCGACTTGTTCAAGTATCATATTTGCTGTAGATGTGACTCCAAACTCTTTTACCACGGGCATCCATATGTGCTCCACCAACCCGTTTTCCATAAGATTTTCAAAGTCCATTCCAAGACGCTTTGAAAGCTGGAGAAACCTATTTCGGCCCTCGTATGCTGAAACGTATACGCCCGGCTCATCGGCCTCAACAGCACCATAGTAAATGTAACTCATCCCAAAGATTGTTTTACCAGATCCGGGGAGGCCTGAGACCAAGACGAGCCCCCCTCTTGGAAATCCCGGGATGACCTCGTCAAGTCCGGGTATGTGAGTCCTAGAAAAGGGCTCGTTCCCACTTTTTGCTAGACCCTCATTCACGGTATTTTCAGAAACATCCACCCCTTACTTAAGCGTTAAGTCCGGTCTCAGCTAAGTAGCCTTCTCCTTCGCCGGCTCTACTCTTGAGGCTATTGCCTTGAGTTTCTTGGCGCTGAGGGTCTTCGTGGGCTTTTCCGGGAGCAGACCCTCGGGCCTATACATGAGGACGATTATGAGGGCGAGTCCGAGGAAGAGGTATTCGAGCCAGATGACGTCGAAGGGCACGATGGCCTCGAAGAAGTGCTTATAGAAGACTATTAGCTCCCTGAGGGTCACGAAGATCATGGCCCCGATTACGGCCCCGAGGTTGTTTCCTGCGCCTCCGATCATGACCATGACCCAGGGCATGAAGGTATGCCTAACCCTCTCAAAGTCTTTCGGCGATACGCTCACGGTCCAGAGAGAGTTTAACGCGCCGCTGATGGCCGCTATCGCGAATCCCACGATCAGTGTCTTCGTCCTCAGCCTGACAACATCCTTCCCGTGAACACCCGCAGAGAGTTCATTTTCCCTTATGGCCTTCAAGACTCTTCCGAGCGGAGCCCTCCCCAGATACTCTAAGTAGATGAAGACGATCGCGGCCGTGATCAGCACCGTTAAAAGTATCGCCAGCGGCCTATACTGTCCTCCAACCCACCTGAATGGATCCGGTATCCGCACGCCCATCGAGCCCCCGATGAGGGGCTGCCAGTTATCCCCTATGACCCAGAGGATCTCGCCCATTGCCAGCAGGGTTATCGCGAGATAGTCTCCACGAAGCCTTATCGCCGGGTACGATGACACGTAGCCCAGCAGGCCGCCGAAGAAGGCCGCACCAACGATGGACATTATCAGGAATACTATGGAGTGGAGGGGGGAGGATGAGAGGACGCCATTCAGGAAGCCGACGACCTCGATGTTCCTCTCTATGTAGCCGAGGCCCGCTGGCTGCCCGTAAGCGATGGCCAATGCCCTTCCCGAGAGGGCCCCGACGAAATAAGCGCCGCCAGCCACCGCGAGGAGCTTGCCGAAATTCGGTATCCCGGCATAGCCGTACTCAAGGTTCAGGCTCAAGGAGATTATTGCGAATAGCCCGATCAGGATTGCCAGATTCGTCAGGAAGATGTAGATGACGGATAATTCCATCACGACCCCCTCCTGAATAATTTAGCCCAATTAATGCCCGTTAATCCCCGTGGCGCGAAGAGCAGGGTTAGTGCCATAAGGGTCAGGGGTATTATCGGCCGATAGGGGACGACCCAGGAACCGAAGTTTATCGCGAGATAACCTGTTCCAAGCACTTCTGCCAAGCCTATCAGAAAGCCGCCCAGAAATGCTCCATAAATGTTGGTTAAGCCCCCAACGATGCTGGCCGCGAAGATGCTTATCAGGAGCCTTGTACCCGTATCCGTGTTGCAGGTCATCTGCAGTGGAGCTAACGCGCCTCCAATCCCGGCCAGCCCGCCGGATATGAACCAGGAGACGGCATACGTTAGGTTCACGTTTATTCCAATGGCCTCGGCCAGCGACGGGTTATCTATCGCCGCCCGCATCGCTATGCCGAACTTGGTCTTATTCAGAAAGAGGTAGAGCGATATGACTAGAAGTGCCGCCAGCAGGGGGGCGACTATGAAGATAGAGGGCTGGCCGAATATCTCGATGCCGTAACCCCATTCCCTGAGCTGGAAGAGCCTCGAGGTTATCTTATGAACTCTGCTGAGGTAATCAGCGATGATGTTTATGACCGATATCAACATCATGTCGTAGGCTATTGTGGCTATCATGAGTATGATGTAGCTCGCCTCCCTATCCAGAAGCGGCTTCAGGATGAGAAGATAAAGCAGTAGCGAGGTCGCGCCGCCCAAAAAGAACCCCGTTATAACCCCCACATACGGGTTAATGTTGAGGAACTTGGCTATGATGAGCGTGAAGTAGATGTTTATTGCGGCGAAGTTGCCGTGCGCGAAATTAGGAACCTTGGTGGTCATATATGTCAGGGTCAGGCCCGTGCTCAGCATAGTCAGTATCGACGCAAACACGATCGCGTCCCTCAATAGCGGGATGCTCATGCCCTATCGCGCCCCCCTAACCGGCATTAAACGGGCTTTTAACGATGTCGCAATCCATCTACGCGGAGCGGACTCTTGGAAACATTGGCGCATTAAAATCTTATAAGTCTCGAGAAGTCGAATTAGCAAAAAGAGGTGAAGGGGAAATGTTGCGGGGCGTTAGCAAGATTATAGCCGTGATCCTAGCCGTCGTAATGCTGATCATCGGCATCGGAGTAGGAGCGCTGATTACGCCATACGTGGCGCCTCCGCCGGCTCCCGTGGCCACGACCGTGACGGTTACGACGACGAAGACGACCACCGTGACTACGACCGTAACAGAAGCCCCAGCGGCAAGGGGGCTCTCCGGAGAAGTCCCGATCGGGGCGCTTCTGCCCCTGAGCGGCCCCCTTGGACAATTTGGGGAAAATGACAAAGTCGCGGTTGAGATGGCGGTCGCCGAGGTCAATTCGTTCTTGGAAAGGATCGGGGCGGGGTGGAGGCTGAGGCTCTACGTGGAGGACACGGAGACGAAGCCCGAGGTGGCGTTAGAGAAGTTGATGAGCCTACATGCCAGGGGCGTCAAATTCGTCATCGGGCCCATGGCCTCCGGCGAGGT
>JANXDQ010000069.1 GCA_025059415.1 Aigarchaeota archaeon | reverse complement strand
GTGACATGTGGCCCGCCTGAATTCCCTCGGAGGCGAGGGCGCGGAGGGCGGCCAGGTTCTGCACAAGCCCAACGCCCGCGATTACCTCCGCCAGCTCCCGCGCCGTTTTCACGCCGAGTATCTTCAGGCATATTCTCGCGAGGGGATTCGTTCTCGTGGCTCCGCCGACTATCCCCACAGCGAGGGGCATTTCGAGGGTTCCCACGAGGTGGCCCTCCTCATCGAGCTCCCATCTGCTAAGTGGCTTATATTGGCCGTCTCTCGCGGCATATGCGTGCGCCCCCGCTTCAACCGCCCTCCAGTCGTTCCCCGTCGCGATTACGACCGCGTCAATGCCATTCATTATCCCCTTGTTGTGGGTTGCGGCTCGATAAGGATCGGCGTCTGCGAGGGCCCACGCCTCCACTATGCCCTCCGCGACTTCTTTCCCTCCTATTGCTTCCGGAGGAACCCTAGTCCAGGCCCTCACGAGCCGCTTATCCGCTAGGTTTGATACGATCCTGAGCCT
>JANXDQ010000068.1 GCA_025059415.1 Aigarchaeota archaeon | reverse complement strand
TCCGTCAGCGACACGACCATGAGAATCTATAGGTCAAAGCTTGAATTAAATGTTATCTGTCTCTACAGAACACATTATCCCGAATATGTTGTTTCGCATAATTAACACCTATTCGCCTCTTGAGCAAAGCCATGTTTGTGTCCTTGGACGACCATTTGATTCGAAAGAGAACATTTTGGCTGGCTGTTGTTTTGCAAGACAGAGCCGGTATACAAAGGGGCTTCATGCGCCTGGGGCCGGCCGGATTTGAACCGGCGACCTCTGCTGTGTGAGAGCAGCTTTGGGCTTCAAGTCCCACCAGGCTAGACCACGGCCCCACAGTGGTTTACCACTCTGGCAAATAAACATTTGTCGCTTAAGTCGGTGGTGATTACCGTCGACCAATCTCCAATTTTCTGGAGTTGTTTGAGTCGGTTTGTACTGAGTTATGGCCGAACACGGCTTGTAAAGTTCGTGGCAATCATGGTAGAAACTTGTTAGCTGAAACGGGATTTAACCGCCTCGCATGCGTTTTGGGC
>JANXDQ010000067.1 GCA_025059415.1 Aigarchaeota archaeon | reverse complement strand
AAGTCCTGGAGATCGCCTGCCATATAACATCCCGATACGACGTCTCCATGGTCATCCTAACCTACCTGAACCCAGTATACAGGATGGGCGTGGAAAAGTTCATGGAAAAGGCGCAGAGCATGGGCGTCAGCGGACTAATAATTCCAGATCTACCACTTGAGGAGGCTAGGGCCATAAAGCCCATCTCCGAGAAATATGGGATCTCCCTAGTACTCCTCGCTGCACCAACAACTAGCGATGAAAGGCTGGCCCAAATCCTAGAGGAGAGCATGAGCTTCACTTATCTCATCTCCCTTAAGGGAACGACCGGCGAAAGAGATGAGGTGCCGCCGACCGCGCAACAACTCCTACTCAGGGCGAAGAAGATTAAGCCTGATAAACCGGTGGCGATCGGTTTTGGGATCTCGAGCCCCAGCCAAACTAAAAAACTCAGCAAACTCGGCGCTGACGGAATAATAGTGGGAAGCAGGCTCATATCCGAGATAAAGAAAAATGAAGATAGGCCTGAGGAGGCGGTGA
>JANXDQ010000066.1 GCA_025059415.1 Aigarchaeota archaeon | reverse complement strand
GAGCCCTCGTTGATCCTGGTGAGGGCGTAGAGGAACTCATCGCCGCTGGTCTTGACCAGGTGGTCGATCTCGTCGAGGCAGGCTATGACCAGGGAGCTGGACCTGTAGAGGGCGTTCCTGAACCTGGAGAGGACCTCGGCCTTCGAGAGGCCGGTGAAGGGAACCTTGACGCCCAAGGCACCGCAGAGCTCTGAGATCACCCTGTACTCGGTCCCGGAGAGCCTGCAGTTCACGTAGACGAACCTAAGGTCGAGGCCCTGCCTCTCCGCCTCCTGCGAGAACCTCTTCAGGACGTGCTTCGCGACCGCCGTCTTCCCCGTGCCCGTCTTCCCGTAGACGAAGACGTTGCTCGGCCTGACCATCCTCAGGCTCGGCGAGAGGATCTCACCCAGCCTCCTGACGTGCTCCCACCTGTGGGGCAGGTTCTCGGGGATGTAGTCGGACCTCAGAACATCCCTGTTCTTGAACGGTGATTTCCCGTCGAGCGTCCTCCTTATCAGGTCCTCCAGGGGGTCCTCC
>JANXDQ010000065.1 GCA_025059415.1 Aigarchaeota archaeon | reverse complement strand
AGCCACTTCACCGGCGACTGTGACGAGAACTGCAGGGTCGCGAACGTCCTGAGGCTCTACGTCGACTCCCCGAAGCACATCGAGGCAGTCTACAGGATCGAGCCGGACCTCCAATCGATACTCACCGCAGGCGCGGTCGTGGGGGCCGTGGTCGTCGCCTACTTAGCCATCGAGCGGATAAGGAGAAGGAGGGAAGAGGTCGTCCGGGTTAGCTTCGAGGACTTGGAGGAACCCAAGCTGCTCGAGTAGCGTAGCCCGTTAGCCGCGAACTAGCTCGCGTCAGAGGTCTTGCGTCCCAGTCCGCTTTCACTTCGTCGCTAGCGTTTTTTAGTGCGGGAGAGGTCGGTGCGGCGGATGAGCGCGGTAATGCCGAGGCAACCGGAGGTGAACGTCGGGACGCTGGGGCACGTCGACAACGGCAAGACGACCCTCGTCCAGGCGATAACCGGCGTCTGGACCGCGAGGCACTCGGAGGAGCTGAAGAGGGGGATAACTATCAGGATTGGTTACGCCGACGCTGCTGTCTACAGGTG
>JANXDQ010000064.1 GCA_025059415.1 Aigarchaeota archaeon | reverse complement strand
GTCTCCCCTATATCTTCTTTTGGCCCCGCTTCTGCTCATTTCGCGTCCAGCCCCGTGTGCAGTGCTTCCGAAGCTTAGCTCCATCGCTTTGGGGTTACCCAGCAGGACCCAGCTCGCCGTTCCCATCGAACCCGGAATCAGCACCGGCTGGCCAATTTCACGGTAAATTTGAGGTATCAGCGGATGACCGGCTGGGAAGCTACGCGTCGCTCCCTTTCTGTGGACGAAAACATCCACGTCGCTTCCGTCGACCTTGTGTTTCTCCAGCTTCACGATGTTATGACAAACATCATACACAATCTGCATACCCATATCTTCAGCCGGCTTTTTGAAAACTTGCTCGAAGCTTTGTCTAACCCAGTGGCTGATGGCCTGCCGATTTGCGAAAGCGAAGTTTACCGCGCAACCGAAGGCCTTGAGGTACTGGCTTGCTTCCGGGCTGTTGGCTGGCGTGCATGCAAGCTCTCTATCCGGTAGTCTGAGCCCATATTTCGTAACGGCCCTCTCCATGACACGTAGGTAATCGCTGCATATCTGGT
>JANXDQ010000063.1 GCA_025059415.1 Aigarchaeota archaeon | reverse complement strand
AGAATTCTTCATGGAGGGCCATGTCCACCGTGCGGATCCGGCGTGGACTCCTTCACGATACTCACAGATGGAAGAGTGGTCTCCTGCCCTATAGCGGTCTCGGAGGAGTGGGCATCGGTTGGGATGCTCGGGGAGGTCAAAAGGGCAGATTTGGAAAAGTACAAGCACGATATAGGTGAGCCGTGCAAATCATGTAGCTACTTTAGGGAGTGCGGTTCGCGATGCCTTTACACGCACATGGAGAGACTTTGGGAAGACGAGGGGATGAAGGCGATCTGCGACTGCTCGACGCACCTCATAGATCTCATCAAAGGCGGACTAGAATCAATAAAGGAGGCTCTGGAATTTGGGGGGTGCGGGTTCGAGGACGTCATCTATCCGAAATACAACAACACAATCGAGGTAATTCCTTAGGGGGAACGTGGTCTTCGGTGGATACTCGTATGCCGCTGACTTCGCGTCGTGATCTAGAGATCTGGAAGCCCGTCAAATCATTTTTGATGGGATGTGAGTTGGGCATCACATTGGCGCGTGCCTGTT
>JANXDQ010000062.1 GCA_025059415.1 Aigarchaeota archaeon | reverse complement strand
CTCGGAGCATATTTTTTTCAAAAACCTTGCATGTTGTAGTGTTTTCCAGCTAGAGATTTTACCACATAAAGCTTTGCTAAGTTTTGGATAAAAGATTAACCAAAACATAAACAGATTTAAAAAATCTTAATAGCTGGGAAAAAGGGGAAATTTGTTAAGTAATTGAATTTTTGCTTAGAACCAAAACATAAACAAGCTAAACTCAAACATCCTAAACCAAAACAACCATAATTTAAGCTTAATATTTCAAAAAACCAAAATTTTGGGGTGTGTAGGAAGCAAAAACCCTTATTTTTGATGCTCCGGCCGGGATTTGAACCCGGGTCGTGAGCTCGAGAGGCTCACATCCTTGCCGGACTAGACTACCGGAGCAGTTTTGCTAAAACTTTTCCTATATAAAAGTTTTAGGTGGGGCGTTTTAAGTTTTCCCCTTTTATATGCTTTAAGCTATTTTGATGGTGTATGGGTTAATTAAAGACAACTGTTAACCTAATTCTTTTAAAACGAAAAATGCTAGAAGTACGTCTGCTAAGGCTAAAATTGCTATAAGGGCAAA
>JANXDQ010000061.1 GCA_025059415.1 Aigarchaeota archaeon | reverse complement strand
AGTGAAGGGGTCGATTTATGGGGATTCATGGAGAAACTCTTTCCCAAAAATTACCGCTTGAAAGTGGAGGAAACAATGCCGATGCCAGGTTCATTAATATTCTAAGACCACCATCACGTGATCGCGTTCATATGGTTCAAGCGAGAGGACCTCTATTGGTTTTAACCCGTTTTTCTCCAAGATCTCGATCTCGCGCCTATAAACGACCTCAGGCTCTTGGACGCTATCTATGCTCCTCGCCTTAACAGCGAGTAGGCCATGACCGCCATCCCTAAGCATCAGCCTCGCATTATCAACAAATAGCTTCGCCTGCTCCGGCTGCGCGACATCGCAGTAAATTACATCCACTTCCCCCACCACCGATGCGTAGAGACCAGGCTTTCTAGCATCGGCGAATATAGGGATGACGTTCGGCCGCTTATCCGATACATTCTGCTTAAACTGTATCATCACCCTAGATGCAAATTCGACTCCATACAATATGCCCTCTCTACCAATTATGTCAGAGACATGGCTGGAAGTTGTCCCGGTCGCCGTTCCCAGGTAGAGGACCCTTGATCCAGGCTCGATGAACATGTTCTTCAAGTCCTTCATGATCGCGGCGGCGAGCTTACTCCTGTAGGGGATCCAACT
>JANXDQ010000060.1:408-636 GCA_025059415.1 Aigarchaeota archaeon | reverse complement strand
TCACGCTCAGACACATTTCCAAACAGCTTCCCAACCCCCCATAGAAGATGGAAACGGGAATATCAAACCTGCTACACCAAATATGACGCGAACACCAATATATATCAGTTGACTTCCCATCATCTTTACATTCTGCAACCGGAAAAAATTATTAAAGCCTAATATCACCTCTCCGATGCAGCCTCATACACGAAGATAAAGCGGCCGTAGTCTAGTCTGGTAGGACGG
>JANXDQ010000060.1:0-398 GCA_025059415.1 Aigarchaeota archaeon | reverse complement strand
CAGGTCCCGGGTTCAAATCCCGGCGGCCGCAATCTGAGTATAAACATTTTTCCTTAAGATTTAAGTGGGGGGAGGAATAAGGGAGTGGTGGCTGGAGGCACCCAAAGCCAAACATCTGGGAACCCCGGTGAAGGCTGATATGCAGCCGGGATTCGGCCATCCTTTGAAAGTGTCGCGGCCGCATGGACACATCAGCCTAACCGGGGTTTTTCCCTGTTTGGCTTTGGGTGCCTCCAGCCTTTACCGGGGCGTCGTCTGCGTTTCTACCGCTATCCTGTGTATGTCTTTTGCTACTTGGTTAGCTACCCTGAGGACTGCTCTCCACATCGGCTTTCTTCCTTCATGTTTGAACCTTTCGTAGTACCGCTGGAAGACATCGTAGTAAATGGGATGTTTTT
>JANXDQ010000005.1:4810-31923 GCA_025059415.1 Aigarchaeota archaeon | reverse complement strand
TACTTAGCCGCGGCGATGAACCTCGTGAGCACCATTTCTAGCGTGTTCGGGTCAATTGCTTGGGCCAAGAGATCGCTTAGGACATTTAGGATCGCCCTAGGGATGTCGATGACAAGCCCCATACTGGCCTCCTTAATCCCCATCCCAACTGCTCACATCGGGATCGCGGCCTTCGGCGGCTTTATGGTAACCGGCACGGGGTTCCTTGGGAACCTCCTATTTGCGAGGTATCGCGAGTACTTTGGCGTGATCCGATCCAGCATAATATTGGTGCTCCTAACGAATCTAAGTCAGCTATTGGCCACTCCATTCGGATTCTTACTCGGGCAACAGTACACGTTATTATTCGTGTCGGTCATCGTACTCCGGGTGATCTCGACGATATTGGCGTTTTTGACCATCCCCGAGGTGGCGATGATCCCAGAAGACTCCGCCAGAACTTATTCCCAAATACTCTATACCGGCAGCCTGCTAGGATATGCTGTCGCCGTTGAGACCGCGAGGGAGACGATACTTCTGAGCTTCAGGTCCCTCGCACTGATCTTCGCCCTCATCCTCCTCTACATCACCTACAAGCTCGTGTTCTTTCTGGCCGGAGTTTAATATAAATAGCCGCGAGGCCTCTCAGCTCCGGAGACTGGATGAACTCGTTTGAGGGAGATCTCTTAGAAGAATTTGCCTCCAGCATCGCGGTGGAACTTCTCAATCTCCTACCCAAGCTCTTGGTCATGCTCATAGTCGCCTTTCTAGTTTTACGACTTGGTGGAAGGGGCATCAGAAAGCTACTCGAAATAGCCAATTTGGACGGGTTGATTGATAAATATCTGGGCGTAAAGCTTCCATTCTCCTTGAACGGCGTATTTTTGACAATCTTTTATCTCGGCGTCGTCCTCGCATTGGTCTACGGGTTGATAAATCTATTCCTCGGAAGGCCATACATAGAACTCGCGAACTCAGTCATGATCTATGGAGCGAGAATCATGAGCATAATCTTCCTGGTGATAATCCTCTTTGTCGCGTTCTCGACGGTGATCGATAAGATTAGGGTGGAGAGCAGGATGAGGGGATATCTATTCTTCATAATTACGCTCCTACTGACCGCGATGCTGATAGACGTCACCGCGCTAAGCGAACCCGTAAAACAATCACTTTACACAGGCCTAGCCATAGGGATAGGGGCATCACTCGCGGTCTTCTCAGCATGGTTCTTCTTCCACGAATACCTCGACAAATCCATACTGGAGAAAGCCGGAGAGAAAAAGAAGAAATAGATGGAATCCGGGCCTTTTGAGGCGAAGCATCTTATTTGTGATAAATTCAAAAGGTTTTCGAGGTCTATTGAAATTTGAGGAATTCATAAAGCAGGAAAAACAATTTTTGTAAATATGATGATTATTCGCCGGTGAGGCCCAATTAGTTGTGGGTTGGCGTTTCCTAGATATTGATGTAAAATTTTACTCGACTGTTATAGAGAGGGTGGGGCACACATCCGCAGCACCCTTTGCGATTTCCTTCATTCGTTCCGGTATCTCTCCAATACTCTCAAAACTCGTATCATCTTTTCTATAGGGATCTTTTATTCTAGTTTTTCCAGTGGTCGGATCATATTCGAAGATGTCGGGTGCTAACGACCAGCAAACTCCCGCTGTTATACATGTATTCTTATTCACCTTAACGAAGGGCATGACATCAACGGTCGGAGATCTGGTATATAAAATTATCCGCACATAGGCACGCCAATTCGGTATCTGAAAAATGGGCCAAAGCCCAATCACACTGGTTCTTTGATCATCATAGCTGGTCGTTTATACTACCATTATATTATGGATTTTATGAGTCCGCCGTCTACCTGTATGGCGGCTCCGGTTATGTAGTTCGCTCTCTCCGATGCGAGGAAAGCTACGACATCAGCTATCTCCTCGGGCTTGGCGAATCTCTTCAGCGGGATCTCGGTGGCCCACTCATCCAATATCTCCGTAATAGTTTTTCCAGTCCTTCCCGACTCAGCTTTTGCAAGATCCTCTACTCTCTTCGTCAAGGTCCATCCAGGGCAGACGGCATTTACCAGTATTCCGTATTCCGCGAGCTCGTTAGCGAGTGTCTTCGTCAGCCCTAAGATTCCCGATCTCAAGGTATTCGAGAGAACCATCTTGCGCATCGGTTGCTTCGCGGCGAAGGAAGCGATGTTTATGATTCTTCCCCATCTCCTCTTCTTCATGTGGGGGATCACGGATCTGCAGCAATAAACTACGCTCATTAGCAGCTGGTTTACCGCCTCAATCCACATATCATCCGAAGTTTCCTCGAAGAGTGTGGAGGGCGGCCCACCCGTGTTATTGACCAATATATCTATCCTGCCGAATTTCCTTAATGTCGCATCGACCATGTGGTCAACATGTTCTCTGATCCTCAGGTCGACATCGAGGGGAAGGACTTCGGATCCCGTTTCGCTTCCGACCTCATCGGCCGCCTTCAGTATTTCATCGCGTTTTCTCGAGCACATGACGACCTTGGCGCCTTCTCGGGCTAGGGATAGGGCTATGGCCTTTCCTATCCCCCGACTCGACCCCGTCACTATCGCGGTCCTCCCGAGCAACCCTAAATCCATTCAGGCACCTCCGAGATCTAACCTCCAAAAACGTAGCCCCGGCCCACCCCTTCCAGTTCTTCCTTCTTTATTTTCTCGATGAGATCCAGGACTCTCCTCTTAATTTCATCTCTTATCTTCCTAGCTTCATCAAGAGGCATGTCTGCGGGGTCCGGGATGTTCCACTCAAGGACCCTATCTGCATATATAACTGGGCACTGGGATCCGCTACAGACTATGACCGCGAGATTGGATTGCTCCTGAATCTCCCTGGTGAGGTGTCTTGGCCTCTTACCGCTTATATCAACCCCCTCTTCCCGCATAAGTTCAACAGCATTTGGGTGAATATTCTCAGAGGGCTTGATTCCCGCGCTCACCGCCGCCCACCCCTCCGGAGCGAACTCGTTGAAATATGCCTCCGCGATTTGGCTCCTGAAGCTATTCTCAACACAGACGAAAAGAACATACCTAGTAGCTTTCATGGACGCGGCGCACCCGTATGAAGAAACATGAACCACTTTAAAACTTAATCCCCCTGTGGACTGCGAGAGGGGGATGATCATGAGCCCGATAATGGGTTAGAAGAAGTGAAGGATGCTACATCCGAAGAATTTTACCGCACGCGAGCCCGAAGAAACATCAGGCGTAATCGATGAACAACCGCTGTAAGGAAAAGGAATTAACTATGAGGGACAAAAATAATCATCTATCATTTCACTACCTCAGAAACCGAAAATAAAATTTATAAAAATAAATCAAAATCATAGCAAACGGCTACGATGTCAGTAAAGGATTTTAAATTACATGGTCGAATCTTTTCAGAAATACATCGCGAGGTAGATGGAATATGTGAATTTGCCGCTTTTGCGGCAGGACGGTGGATTTGGGGGAGGGAGTTTCTGGAGGTCAGAAGTCCCATAGATTTAAAAGTCATTGCAAGGATTCCTAAACTCGGATGGGATGATATTAATCACGTATTAGACGTAGTATATTCAGTTGGCAGATGGAAGATAAGGGACATCCCGGGATGGAAGAGGCTCAATATGCTTGATAGGATAGCGGAGTTGATGGAGGAGAATAAGAAAGATCTGATAAATTCACTGGTGTTTAACTCTGGGAAGACTAGGCTTCAGGCTGAAGGGGAAGTCAATGCAAGCATAGATAGACTTAGGAGAGCGGATATGGACTCTAGAAAAATTTATGGAGAATACGTACCGGGCGATTGGGATCCAACTACGGTAGAGACTGAAGCGATAATTAGACGCGAGCCCCTCGGAGTGGTTCTTGCAATAATTCCATTCAACTACCCCCTTTTCGACACTGTTTCCAAGTTAGTCTACAGCGTAATCGCTGGGAATGCGGTCGTTGTTAAGCCCCCCTCCGCCGATCCGATACCGGTGATCCTCTTTGCAAAACTGGTAGAAGAGTCGGGCTTTCCTGGGGAATCATTCTCCGTGCTCACAATCCCGGGAAAAGAATCAGACAGGCTCGTATCGGATGACAGGATTCAGGCCATAAGTTTCACGGGTAGTAGCAAGACGGGGAAGAGGGTGATCCAGTTAGCTGGCATCAAGCAGTTTATAATGGAGCTCGGAGGCGGCGATCCGGCCATAGTTCTATCCGACGCCGACCTACATGTCGCCGCGAAGATGATCGCTGCGGGAGTCTATAGCTATGCGGGGCAGAGATGTGACGCCATAAAGTTGATTCTTGTCGCCAAGGATGTCTACGGTGAGTTTAAGGAGAAGCTCGTCTCAGAGTTTTCCCGCGCGGTCGTCGGCGACCCGAGGGACGAGAAGACGGCCGTGGGCCCGCTCATATGTCCGGAAGCGGTCGAGGAGATGTTAAAATGTATAGACGAGGCGATTAAAGCCGGCGGCAATCTGCTCTATGGTGGGAGGAGGCTTGGAGAGACCTATGTAGAGCCGTCGCTCGTTGAGATTTTGGATAAGAGAACGTTGAGGGGGCTAAAGCTCTATATGGAGGAGGTCTTCGCCCCGGTGGCCATAATCACGGACTTCAACGACGTAGATGAGGCGATCGAGATAGCGAATGGGAGGCGATATGGGCTAGATGCCGCGATCTTCGGATACAACCTAGACACCATAAGGAAGCTCATTAGATTCTTGGAATTTGGGGCGATTTACATAAACGACATGCCGAGACACGGTGTGGGATACTATCCATTCGGAGGCCGGAAGGAGTCTGGGATCGGGAGGGAGGGCATCGGCTACTCGGTGGAACAAGTCACAGCATATAAGACTATTGTCTACAATTTTAGGGAAAAAGGTGTTTGGAGGTATTTGGAGTAATAGATAGTCCTTAGAAGCCCACGTATTTCTCCCTCGGGACACCGCATATCGGGCATTTCTCCGGCGGCTCTTCTCCGACATATGTGTGGCCGCAGGTCGGGCATATCCAGACCTTTCCCCTCAGGGGCCAGTCCCTTCCCTGATCGACGTAGCCCTTGGCCTCCCTATACAGCTGAGCGTGAATCTTTTCGGCTTCATAAGCCCACCGGAAGCTCTTCTCCGCCGCCCCATCACCCTGGAATCTCGCTATCTCGATGTAAACGGGATACATCTCATTGACCTCATACTCCTCTCCCATGATTCCAAGTTCTAGATTCTTAGAGGTATTGCCTGGACCTGCCGGAGTCCCGGAAACGGCCTTGAAGTCCTCTTTGTACTCCCTCAGCCTATCGTAGTGATTCCTTGCGTGGACAAATTCCGCGTGGGCGATGGCTCTGAAGAGCCTGGCGACGTTTTGGAACCCCTCCCGCTCGGCCACGTTCACGAAGATCAGATACCTCATGTGGGCCATCGACTCGCCGGAGAAGGCGCTCAGCAAAGCGTCCCTCGTCATGGGTCTCAAGGGCATGATTTTACTCACCCCTCCTTAGAACCACTCTATATAAAACGGTGTTATATAATGTTTCAAGTATTTATTCAATAAAATGCTTTTAACCGGCTTAAACCATCAATTTAACATGGTCGAGCAGGAAAAACCCATCAGTTGTCTGAAGTGCGTTAAGGTGTCGGTTCACCCATCTTATCCCTCGATAGTTATCTGTCTCAAGGACAACAAGGTGATCCCGTTGCGGAGGGAAACGTGTCGTGACTATGTTGAGAGGGGATTTGATGAACTCGTAAAGACCCTGTCGGAACACGGGTTCCTGTACTGCGTAGACTGTCATAAGCCCATATACTCGATAGAAGAACTCTACGAGCACCTACATGACATAGTTTTGGCGAATTATCCCCCAGATGAGGTAGCCCATGAGGAGTCCCCGGCGGCCGATTGAACATGAGGAAAGAGGTCTCCCTGATAGTGGGCGGCCCCCAGGGTGCTGGCTTAGAGACCACGGCCCAACTCTTGACGGCCTCTCTGGCTAGAATGAGATATGGCGTGATATCGGACAGGGAGTATTTCTCGAACATAGTGGGCAGGCACAGCTACATACACCTCAGAGCGTCTTCTGAGGAGATTCCGAGATCACTAACCTACCCAATTCAGATAATTGGGGCCATGGATCACGAGACCGTGTTCACACATTTCGGAGACATCGAGGCCGGAGGAGCGATCGTCTATGACCTCTCGACAGAGGATAAGTCACTGGACAACATCCCGAGCATGGAAAAAGACCTCACATCTAGGCTTAGGCAGTTATTCAGCAGCCTCGGCCTAGACGGGTCCATTAGAGGACTGATAAGACACGTTTCCAGCGAGATGAAGGTCCTGCCAGTGGCCTTAAACTACCCTGAGCTGATAATGAGGATCGCCGAGAAAATTTCTCTGCCTGCGGCCCAGGCACCACGTTACGTCAGCGCCGTGGTCTATGGCGCGATAGCGGCGCTCCTCGGACTGAGCTTCAACGGCATCGACTACGCGATAAAGATGCGCTTCCGGGAGAGGGGAGACATAGTATCGATCAACCGGATGATCGTAGGCGAGGTATATCAAATGGTCAAGGACAAGTATGATTTGCCATTCTCGCTGCAGCCATCGGGCCTCGATCACTCCGAGATCATGGTGGTCTCTGGAAACGACTCGATCGCTATGGGGAAGATCGTGGCCGGATTAAGGTTCCAGAGCTACTACCCCATAACCCCGGCGGCGGACGAGAGCTTCACCCTCGAGGCAAACGAGCGGATCTCCGTTGAGGGCGTCGACCTGGGAGCGATCACGGTCTTGCAGACGGAGGATGAAATAGCGGCGATGGCCTCGGCGATAGGAGCGGCGCTCACCGGTGCGAGGGCGGCAACGTGCACAAGTGGCCCGGGTTTCAGCCTGATGGTCGAGGGCCTTGGATGGGCGGGCATGAACGAGGTCCCCGTTGTCGTGACCTATTACCAGAGGGGGGGCCCGAGCACGGGTCAGCCCACGAGGGGGAGTCAGAGCGACCTCCTCTTCGCGCTCCACGCCTCGCATGGAGAGTTCCCGAGGATCGTCATCACTTCCGGAGATCACCTGGAAGCATTCTACGACTCCATCGAGGCGTTCAACCTCGCCGAAAGGTATCAGATGCCGGTGATCCACCTCCTCGACAAATTCTTGGCGAACTCGATCGCGACCATGCCATTACCAAAACTCGACCATGTGAGAATAGAGAGGGGAAAACTCGTGAAAGAGGCGGTCGGAGAGCGGAAGAGGTTTGACTCCTCATATCCTATTCCTCCGAGATATCTCCTGGGCTCGGGCGCGATAACCTACCACGCAGGGGATGAACACGATGAGATGGGCCACATAGACGAAGACCCCGAGAATAGGGAGAAGATCTACAGGAGGAGGATGGAGAAGTTGAGGCTCGCGGACGAAGAGGTACCGGAGGAGAAGAGGGTCTTTTATTATGGCGACGAGGCAGCCGAGGTCCTACTAGTCGGCTGGGGATTCGTCAAAGGCGTCGCGCTCGACGCGATCGAAGAGTTAAAAAGGGATGGGATCAGGGCCGCGTACATGCACCTCAAATTCTTTTCGCCGTTCCCCTCTAGGTTCGCAAAGAAGATGCTGGAAAAATTCGAAGCTGGTAAGGTGATATCTGTGGAGCACAATTATTTGGCCCAGGCGGCGGTCGTCGTCAAAATCCACACGGATGTTAAGATCGAGAGAAACATCGTGAAATATACCGGGAGGCCAATTTATCTGAGCGAGCTCGTAGGGGCGGTGAAAAAGATACTCGGTGGAGAGAGAAGGGTGGTGTTGACCCATGGCCCGTAGCCCCTTAGAATATAGGACCGACGTCTGGGTCGACTGGTGCCCGGGATGCGGAAACTTCGGGATACTGGCAGCGATGTATAAGGCGCTTGGGGAACTACGACTCCCACCAGATAAGACCGTGATAGTGAGCGGGATAGGGTGCTCAAGCAAAACCCCACACTTCATCAAGGTCAACGGCGTCCACACGCTTCACGGCAGGGCCATACCATTCGCCCTCGGAATAAAGTTGGCGAACCCCGAATTAACGGTCATCGTAAATGGAGGAGATGGGGACCTGCTTGGAATAGGGGTGGGACACCTGGTCGCCCTCGGGAGGAGGAATTTGGATATCACGGTGTTGTTACACGATAACAGAGTTTACGGGCTCACGAAGGGGCAGGCGTCTCCAACGCTTGATAGGGGGCTGAGGCCAAAGGCTCTCCCGAAGCCGAATATACACGACGCCGTAAACCCGATAGCGCTGGCGCTCGCCTCGGGATTTACTTTCGTCGCGAGGGGATACGCGCTAATGGCGGAGCACTTGAAGGAGTTGATCAAGATGGCCGTGAGACATAGGGGGGCCGCGATAATAGACATCCTCCAACCATGCGTCACCTACAACAACATCCACACAGCAGAATATTATCAAAGGAGAATTTACCGCCTCGAGGAGGGGGTCTGGGATCCCGTGGTAAGAGACCCGGCTGAGAGACGCGAGAAAATGCTAAACGCGTTCTCGAAAGCATTTGAAGATGGAGATAAAATACCGATAGGAGTGTTCTATCAAGACCCAGCTAGAGACACCATGGTGGACAGATTTGCGGAGAGGCTGCCGAAGTATTTGGAGAGCCCTCCGGCCCATCAGAAAATCGAAGATGAGGGAAGGCCGATAATCGACGGCGAGATCTTTAGGAAAATATTCTCAAACTATGTCGTTGAGACGGAATAGAAAAAGTCGTTATCTACCACCCATCTTAGCCCTAATAATCTCGATATACCTTATCGCTTCCAAAGCCGCCATGCATCCGAACCCTGCGGACGAAATTGCTTGTCTATAACGCTTGTCCATGACCTCGCCCGCCGCGAAGACGCCCTCTATGTTCGTCTTTACGAAGTCTCTCGTCACTATGTAGCCCTCATCATCGACTTCGAGCCATCCACGGAATATCTCGGTCTCGGGTTTGTGGCCTATTGCCACGAAGACGGCCTCGCAGTCTATCCTCTTCCGTTCTCCGCTCACCAAATCTCTGACCATAACGCCCTCCACCCTCTCCTCGCCAATTATCTCCTCGATTATTGTATTCCACAGAATCTTGATCTTCGGCTCAGAGAACAGCCTATCTTGCATGATCTTTGACGCCCTAAGCTTATCCCTCCTATGTATGAGTGTGACTTGTTGGGCGATGTTGGCGCAGAAGAGGGCGTATTCCGCGGCGCTATCCCCGCCTCCGACGACCACTAGGTTCTTAGCGCCCCTGAAGAGGGGGGCATCGCAGGGAGCGCAGCTCGACACACCTCTTCCTATCAATCTCTGTTCAGACTCGATGCCGAGCCATTTGGGGGAGGCGCCGGTGGCCACTATGACGGATAACCCCTCATACGTGCCCTTGTCCGTAAAGATCCTGAACGGCCTGGAGGAGAAGTCCGCTTCCACGGCCTCCTCATTAGCTATCTCCGCGCCGTATTTCTCGGCCTGCCTCATCATATTCATCATTAATTCGGGTCCCATGACTCCATCAGGAAATCCGGGGAAGTTCTCAACGAACGTGGTCTTCATCAGCTGGCCTCCCGGAGTCAGCCCGGCGATCACCAACGTCCTCAATCCAGCTCTGGAAGTGTATATCGCGGCGGCGCATCCAGCTGGCCCAGAACCCACAACTATCACATCATACATCTTCTGGGAGTCCATGAGTTTTCTAGGAAGCATGAGCTAATATAAAATTTCATTAGACCCCAGGAGGGGACTTAAGACTCGCTATTTCAATAACACGATGCACCAGATTGGATTAGTATTCTTCTTCTATGGCTACGGGCACCTCGAGCTCAAGGGCCCTACGTTCCCTCACGACCTTCAGCTTTATTCGCCCCTTCTCCATAGAGTCTTCTAGAATTCTCCTCAGGTCGCTTATTCTTCGAACTTCATGGCCATCTGCCTCTACTATAACATCGCCTTCCCTGATTCCATATAGGTATGCTGGACTTTCTCGAATAGTTCTTATGATCAATAGCCCCTCGGAAACTCCTAAGGATAGGTATCTCGCGATGTGCTCATTTAGGGGCATCGTTATGACGCCGATCCAGGGCCTCAAGGCCCTCCCATGTTTAGAAACCATTTCCATGAACCTCTTAATCGCGTTTATCGGTATCGCGAAGCCGATCCCTTGAGCATATGGTATCATTGCCGTTGTCATCCCCACAACCTCGCCCCTCATGTTGAGGAGTGGGCCGCCGCTATTACCTGGGTTTATTGCGGCATCTGTCTGGATCAGATCCTCGAGTATGAATCCCTCTCCTTCTATGGTTCTCCCAACGGCGCTTACGACGCCGAGGCTGACATTCGGCCCAGGTAGGCCGAGGGGGCTCCCAATCGCCAAAACTAGCTCCCCGACCTCAATTTCATCCGAGTTCCCAAGTTTTAGAGGCTTTAACCCGGATTCCATAACTTTTAGAAGTGATATGTCCCGCGATGGTGATCTGGCGACGACCCTGCCTTCAAGGCTCCTACCCCCTACAAGGAGCTCAATTGATTCGGCTTCGGCGACAACGTGGTTGTTGGTTGCTAGATATCCATCGCTCGACACTACAAAGGCTGATCCAACGCCTCTGACCGGAATCAACCTGAGGAAGGCATCCATCCTTACCCTAGTGGTTATCACGCTAGCAACACTACCCCAGACCTCCTCAACGAGGTTATTAATCTCCTTAGAAATGTGCTCCAATAAACCCCTATCCAGAAAGTCCTTCTTCATCTTGAAGGAAAAAATAGAGTGAAGAATTTAAAAAGGATATTTTGGCGGCGCATTGTTTAATGTGATCCTAATAGTGGATTTTTATGTGCTTTGTCTCGAGATACTGCATTAGGCCGCTTCTCCCGAGGTCGTGGCCTAATCCGCTCTCCTTCCAAGCAGGATATGGGGCTTCAACCGAGGTGACGTCGACGTTGTTGATCCCCACGCTTCCGAATTCGAGTCTGCGGGCGGCCTCTCTAGCAATCTTAAGGCTCGTGGTGTAAACGTATGCAACCAGCCCATATTCCGTTTGATTGGCCCATTTCAAGGCCTGCTCAAATGATTCAAACGCCATCACCCCGACAACCGGCCCAAAGGTCTCTTCCCTCATTACCTTCATCTCGTGAGTAACATCAGCCAGTATAGTGGGCTCATACCAGTAGCCTTTGCGGAATAGCTCGCCGTCGGGTCTCTTGCCCCCACAAATTACCTTAGCGCCTCGGGTGACCGCGTCTTCGACGTGTTCCACCACCTTTTTTAAGGAATCTCTACTCGACATGGGCCCCAGATCGGTACCGGGGTCAAACGGATCCCCGATTCTGAGCTTCTTGGCCTCCTCCACAAACTTCTCTAAGAAAACATCATAGACGCTCTTTTCGACGTAAATTCTGTTGATGGAATTGCATATTTGACCCATATTCCTGAACGACCTCCTTACGGCTCCTTTTACGGCCAGCTCGATGTCCGCGTCGTCAAAGACTATCATCGGTGTCTGATTCCCAAGTTCCAGCGTAAGCCTCTTCAAGCTTTGTGCCGCCAGACTCATAATTCTCTTACCCACCTCGGTCGATCCGGTGAAAGTCACTTTTCGGACAAGTGGATGAGTCACCAAGTATTCGCCAACATTTCTCCCAGATCCGGTGACCACGTTAACTACGCCTCTCGGGACCCCAGCATCAGCAAAACACTCTATGAACTTTATTGGTGATATAGGTGTATATGACGGAGGCTTCGCGACAATCGTGCACCCCGCTGCCAGCGCGGCTCCAACTTTCCAAGAGAGAAGTTGGACAGGATAGTTCCAAGGGGTTATTGCGGCTACAACGCCTACAGGTTGCCAAATGACAACACTATCATGCTCTCTATCAGGTAGAGGAATGACTTGGCCGTAGACTCTGAAAATTTCCTCAGAAAAGTATCTAAGGGCATAGGCCGCATTCATGACCTCGTTGACTGATTGCTTAAATGGCTTGCCCTGCTCCATCGTGAGATATCTCGCTATTTCCTCAGCCCGCTTCTCAACCAACTCGGCTGCCCTGCGGAGAAGGCTCCTGCGATCATCCAACGAGCTCTCAGACCATTCTCTGAAGGCCCTATGGGCAGCTTGGACGGCACGCTCAACTTCCCCGGCACCTCCGGATGAAACCTCGGCGAAAACCTCCTCCGTCGCCGGGTTCTCAACCCCGAAATATTCTTTACCGCTCGCCTCAACCCATCCTCCATCAATGAACATTAAGAATCGTTCCACCCGATTCACCTCATTATCTTATTATAACTTTGTTATGAGTAATTAGTAAATATTGAGGAGGCATCCTGAACCGCCTTCATTATCCCTTTTCTTTAAGTGATTTAGGATCTTTGAGGTAGCTAAGGATATGTATATTTGGGCTTTACCGGAATATCCTAAAGGCTGAAGGGGCATGCCTTGAGGTGGGAGGGGGTTCAGCATACGATCTTAATGAACCTCCAAGTGTCTTAGCGGATATGGCCTTGAGTTCTCGTATCAGTCTTTACGTGAAGTTGTATTCAGGGGGTGGACATGGGGGAATGCTTAGGATCGAGTTTTATGGCTAAAGATATTAAAAAGGGGTAAGGAAAAGGATGGGAGTCTCAGAATATAAATACCCGAAGCCACGGATTTTCAACGGAAGGAGGGCCATATGTCGAAGAGGGGGAGACGTGGGGAAGAGGAGGAGTCGGGCGTGTCAGTGCCCGAGAAAAAAGTTTACCTGAAAATCGAGGACCTCCCATCCGTTGGAGCGGCCACAGCCCAGAAGCTTAGGGAGATAGGGTACTCCACGATAGAGGCCCTGGCGACGGCGACTGTGGCCGAGTTGGCCGCGGCCGGGATAGGTGAGAAGCGGGCTGCTGAGATAATTTCCGCGGCGAGAGAAGCCATTGAAATTAGCTGGGTGACGGCAAAGCAGTTGGCCGAGCTAAAAAGGGGCGTGGGGCGGATAACTACCGGAAGCAGGTCATTGGATAAGCTCATAGCGGGCGGAGTTGAAACGCAGTCTATCACGGAATTCTTCGGAGAATTCGGAAGCGGAAAATCGCAGCTCTGCCACCAGCTTGCCGTAAATGTCCAGCTCCCACCTGAAAAAGGTGGCCTCGGCGGCGCCGCCCTCTACATCGACACAGAGAACACGTTCAGGATCGAGAGGATAGAGCAGATGGCCAAACACATTGGATTGGATCCCGACGAGGCGGCGGAGAGAATAATATACGCGGAGGCATATAATAGTGACCACCAGATACTCTTATTGGAGAAGGCGGATAAGGTCATAAAAGAAAATGATGTGCGCCTGATAATCGTCGACTCACTTACATCTCACTTCAGGAGCGAATATGTGGGGAGGCAGAGCCTGCCCGAGCGCCAGCAAAAGCTCAACAAGCACATGCATAAGCTCCTCAGATTGGCCAGAGCATTTAACGCCGCGGCCGTGGTCACGAACCAGGTGATGGCGAGGCCGGATGAATTCTTCAGCGCGATGGCGGTCCTCCCAGTCGGAGGCCACATCGTGGGACACACGAGTCACACGAGGATATACCTTAGGAAGGCGGCGGGCAAAAATGTGCGGATAGCCCGATTGGTCGCGAGCCCATATCTCCCGGAAGGTGAGGCGCTCTTCAAGATAACTGAGAACGGCATAGAGGACATCGAGGAGGGGGAGGAGTGACATGGAATATCCGAGTAAACAGGTCTTGAAGAATTTCTATGGGGCGCTCTTCTCAGGTAAACTCAGCAAGGCGGAGGAGATTCTGAAGCGTATCCAGAAGAGGTACAACTTCAAGGATGGCGATGGATATTACAAGGCGCTCTATGGTATTTACTACGTCTACCTCTCTGATGATCGCGACTCCTACCTCTTCAACCTCCTGAGAAAATATTTCGAGGGCGGGGAGAGTAAGGAGTCCTTGAAGAAATCCCTCAAAGAACTACTTGAGACATCTCATGAACCCCCATCAGACTTCATCAATGCGTGGCTCGACTTGATAGATCTCCTAGATTCCCTGCCAAAACCACATAAGCTGTAAAAATCTCCGAGGAGAGGGCTGGTTAAAGCCCCTGCAGGATGTTGAAAGTAATCACTAGGACTATTAGCCACATTATCACGTAGGTCGCCGCGCCGCTCGTGTATAGTTTCCTACCAAGCCTGGCTTTAGACTCACCCTTCATGAGGCTCCTTATCACCACCGTTGACAATACGTAAACCAGGATCATGATGAATATCCCGACGAGGATTGTGGGCTCGTATAGTTTTAGGAACGCCGTCAGAAAACCCATTAATATGCCTCCGACGAACCTTCCCCAGTAGAGCTTGTCCTCCAACCTCAAGGCCCTCACCGGTGATGGATTTTGAGCGCTTCTTACCCCGAGTTACAGCGATTAATCAACGAGATTTTAAGCATTATCCAAGGTGCTAGGGTCGTCAACTTATACCACATGGAAGATGATTCAATAATACTCAAGATCCGATCCGAGGACTTTGCCGGGGAACTCAGGATAGTTCCTGGGAGATTTCTCTACCTTACGGAGGGAAGCTATGAGAAGCCTAAGGAGCTAACACGGCATGGGAGGATTCTGAGATCCCTCCTAGTAAATGCTAGGATAAGGGCGGCTGAGCTACTCGAGGGCGAGCGCATCGTAATTTTTCATCTAGAGAGGGGCGAGAAGAAGGTTAAGCTGGTTTGCGAATTTCTTCCGAGGGGCACGGTGTTGGTCTCAGATGAGGATGACGTGATACTCGAAGCCCTCCACCACCTTGAGATGCGCGACAGGAGGATAGCCCCGGGTGAACGCTACATACGACCCCCACCAAAACAAAGCATCCTGACAGGCCTCGTGCCCCAATTCCTTGAAAAACTAAGCCATGAAAGGAGCATAGTCTCGGCACTGGCAGCTGAGGCGGGGCTTGGAGGCCGCTACGCGGAAGAAGTACTTCATTTAGCGGGGATAGATCCCTCAAAGAAGGTGAAGGAGCTTTCGCGAGAGGAATTTGAAAAACTCTACGAGGCGACTCAGAGGGTGCTTAATCAAGTAATGCATGGGCCCCCGGTCGTGGCCTTTTCTCCCGAAGGTGAAGTACAAGCCCTCCCCTATCCAATGGAGAGCTTGAGTTCGAGGAAGTGGAAGTTCAAAGAGGTAGCAAGTCTAAATGAAGCCTTTAGGGTGGCCTATGAACATGCCCTCGCCAAAAGGTTAAACGAGGAAAGGGTCAGGGCGGTCAAAGAGAAGATAAGTGATCTCGAAAAAAGGGCAAATGAACGAGGAGTTATTGCTCAAAAACTTCTAAAGGAATCAGAAGCCTTAAGAGAAATAGCTGAAAAACTATTCCAATCATCTCCTCAGATCGAGGAAATAATCGGTAAGACGGGGAGACATGAAATCGGGGATATAATCATTGACGTCGATGCCGCGAATGAGGTTTTGAAGGTTAAAGTAGGTGAAAAGTATCTTGAATTCTCCTCAACCGAGTCATTCGTGAAGCAGGTCTCCAAATTGTTTGATGACGCGAAGAAGACCGCAAACGCGGCTAAGAAATTGCTAAGTGAGGTTGAAGAGATCGAGAGGGAGGTTGAGAGATTGAGGAAGAGCGTCCTAGAAGCCGTTGAAATGACCGTGGTCAAGGTCTCCGCGAGGATTAGGTCCGGTAGAGGGAAATGGTATGAGCGTTATAGGTGGTTCATCACTTCCGAGGGATTCCTGGCGGTCGCGGGAAAAGATGCCTCAAGCAACATATCCCTACTCAAGAAACACCTGGAGCCATCTGACCTGGTTTTCCACGCCGAAGTGCGGGGCGCGGCCGTCGTGGTCCTAAAGAATGGGAAAGAGGCGGGGGAGGCCTCTAGGAATGAGGCGGCGCAGTTCGCGGCGATCTACAGCAGGGCTTGGAAAGAGGGATTCTCACAGATGACGGTCTACTATGTCGAGCCTCATCAAGTCTCCTTTACGCCGCCTCCAGGCCATTATCTGCCTAAAGGCGGATTCATAATAAAGGGTGAGAGAAAATACTTAACCGTGAAGCTTGAGTTAGCGATAGGCCTCTCAGAGAACCTAGAGGTGGTTTATGGCCCTCCGGAAGCGGTCTCTAAGAATATTAAGAACTTCATTAAGCTCGTTCCCGGCGACAAGAAGGCCGGAGAACTAGCAAACGAAATAATCGACTCGCTCTGCCGCGAACTAAACATCGACGCGAAAACTCTGAGGGATTTGAAATTGGCGATCGCGGAGCTGATACCCTATGGGAGAGGCGAAATAATGAGAAATGCCCCATGAAGGGCGGAATGGTTCGAGTTAAAGACCTGGGAGGGTTGGGAGTGTTTAAGATTTAAAAGCAGAGTTGATGGAAACAATAGTGGGGTAGTGAGGGCAGGTTGCGAATCGCTGAGGAGGTACGCGTCCGCGATGTCATGTCGAGCCCGGTTATCGAGAGTAAGGAGGATGAGACAGCTCAGGAAATCGCTCAGAAGATGATGCGATACAGGATTGGGGCCATAGTGGTTACCGATGAAAAAGGCTCGCCGCTCGGAATAGTGACTAAGACTGATTTGGTTGAGAAGGTTGTAGCAAGGAATCTCCGGCCCGATGAGGTCAAGGCGAGGGAGATCATGAATACTCCTCTAGAAACGATAGACCCGGAGGCGAAGCTCGAAGACGCTCTCAGGAAGATGAATAAACTCAAAATAAGCAGGCTAGCCGTCGTATACAAGAACAAGCTCACGGGCCTAATAAGCCTCAAAGACATCCTGCAAGTGACTCCCGAGATACTCGAAATAGTCAGGGAGCACATGAAGATCATGGGAATAACGCTTCCAAGGAATCCCGAAGGGTATGTCGAGGGATACTGTGATAGCTGTGGGGAGTGGTCTGATATGCTCTTGAATATCGAGGGACAATACCTCTGTGAAGACTGTAGATTGGATCTAATCAGGCGGGGAAAACAGGGGGAAGAATAGCCAACTAATTGAGGAATTGGAAAAGATAAAAAAACCGTAGTCTGATATATGGGGAAAGGCGACAGTGTGAAATGTCCGTGATGAACGATGATCAGGGATGGGACAGGAAATTCGTAGTCGACGCTATGTTAAAGAATATCGTTTCATGGTTAAGGATACTTGGTTACGATGCTATTTACTGGGGTGGAGAGGACGATGAGCTACTGAGATTAGCTAAGCAGGAGCGCAGGATAATCCTCACTATGGATCGGGATCTAGCTCTATCCGCCCTGAGGAACGGACTAGAAGTGATCTTAATCATGGAGAATGACCCCTCCGATATTCTGGCCAACCTGGCATCAAGATATGGGATAAGCCTCGAATTCAATCCAAATAGAACTCGATGCCCAATCTGCAACCACAAGCTCACGCTCTCGAGAAATGAGGGACGTGAAGAATGGCTATGTCCAAACTGCGGCAAGAGATATTGGAAAGGCTCTCACTGGAAGAATATAATAAAGGTGTTCGAGGATTCTCAGAAAAAGTCGGGGTTGATATAGGTTTTCGGCGACTCCCTACTTTTTAAGGAGGCATGGAAAATAATTTAGTGGATACCATGGAGCGGCTAACACTTGAAGAGGGGACATATCTCGTTAAACTCGCGCGGAAGGCGATAGAAGTTCATCTTAGTGGAAAGATCCCGAAGGCCCCGGGAAATGTTCCAGAACGCCTGAGGATGAAGAGCGGAGTCTTTGTAACACTCACCACTTACCCAGAGAGGAGTCTCCGAGGCTGCATAGGGTATCCCATGCCACTCTATGAATTGGCTGAGGCGACGATCATGGCCGCCGTGGCATCCGCCTTTCAAGATCCAAGATTTCCACCACTAGGCCCCGAGGAATTGGATGAGGTCGTGGTAGAGGTCAGCGTCCTCACGCCCCCAGAGGAGATAAAGTACTCGGATCCAAGGGAGCTCCCAAACCTGATAAATATTGGGGTGGATGGATTGATCATCGAGACGGGGGTAACAAGCGGCCTACTACTGCCGCAGGTTCCCGTTGAATACAACTGGGGCCCGGAGGAATATTTGATGCATCTCTGTATGAAGGCGGGGCTCCCCTCAACATATTGGCTAACTGGGAGGGCGAAGATCTACAAGTTCACCGCCCAGATTTTCGAGGAAGAATCGCCGAGAGGTAAGGTCGTGGAGAAAAAGTTGTCGATCTGCAAAAGCTAGCGAGCAAAAATCGTTGAAGGGTTTAGCGGTGAACGGGGTTGCGGCATCGACGGATACACTTCAGCGTCTGCGGCATAGGGTTTGGACACGCATCTAGAGCTGCAGCAGTTATCCCCGCTCTCGAATCTAAGGGTTGGGAAGTATCAATCTCATCATATGGGGATGGTTTGAGATACTTAGAGAATATCGGGGTTAGGGCGAAGCCGGTTCCCGGGATATCCTATGGGATACTGCCCGAGTCAAAGGTTAGTATAAAGATGACCATTTACAGGAACCTCATCCTCCCAGTAAAATTGCTTGAGCAAATTGCCTGCGAGGTAAACTACATCGAGGATGTAGATGTGGTCATCTCAGATACCCGCGCCTCGGCGATCTTAGCGGGCAAGCTTTCCAGAAAACCCGTCTTGGCGATCCTCAATCAATTTAACATCAGAATAGAGTATCCTAGGTATCCTAAGTTGATAGAGCTCCTCGAAGCGGCAACACAGCTCGTTGGACATATCTGGGGACTAAGTGATAAAATATTGATCGCGGACTATCCGCCACCATACACGATCTCGAGACAGAACCTGGTAATTCCTGAGAATTTATCGGATAAAGTCGAATATATGGGCCCAATCATCGAGAAACTTCCAGACGATCTCCCATCGATCGAGGAGCTCCGCGAAAAATACAGATTGAGAACCGGTGAAAAACCCGTGATTTTTTATCATGCGAGTGGGCCGATCTACGAGAGGCGCGTGCTCACGAAAATGATCTTGCCAATATTGGGGAAGTTAGCAGGAGAATATGAAGTCGTAGCGACGCTTGGCGGAGATGGCTCTGAAAGAGAATTTCCCGGGCTTAAGATCTTTTCTTGGGTCGATGATCCGCTGGAGCTGATAAAGCTCTCAGATGTGGTGATATGTAGATCTGGGCAGACGACGTTGGCGAAATCGCTTTCCTTCGGCAAACCCGTCATAATGATACCCATACCGGCGCATGGTGAGCAACTTGGCAACGCCTACTCCGTCATCGAAAATGGCGCCGGAATACTTGTTCCACAAGAAGACCTCAGCTACGAGAGCCTTAAAGATGCCATTCAAAGTATTTTAAAGGGAGATTTTAAGATAAATGCCGAGAAATATTCAGCTTTGATCGCTGACCTGAATCCTCTCGAAAAGGTTATCTCGGCGGTTGAAGACCTCGCTCTTAAGGGTTAAAATCCATATCAATAAAGTTTATTTCATGGATCTGCCTCAATTTCATTGTGGACAAGGTAGATGAGTAAACGCCCCAAAATCCTCCCCTCCGTCACTCCCGGGATGGTGATCGGGCTTTTAGACGTCGTCTCTGGTCATGGTGGTAAAGCTGATTTAGCTAGGATAGCGATCGACCTTCAAAGCGATGTGGATGACCTCCTCCCCGTGATAGAGGTCGCTGAGGCCCTAGGACTCATATCCGTGGAAAATGGAGACGTCGTGTTAACGGATTTGGGAGAGAAATTGGTGAAGGCCGCACCGAGTAGGAGGAAACTCATCCTCAGAAAATCCATCTCGAACGTCGAGCCATTCGCCACCGCATTTAAACTTATAAAATCTAAGAAGGAGATCTCCGCGGAGGAATTGTTTGAAGAGCTCGGAAAAGTCAGGGAGCTCGTCGAGGAGTACAAGGATCCGGAGCAGGTTCATCAAATGCTTTTGGAATGGTTACTCTACACGGAGGTCGTGAAATATAACGGTGACGAAAAGAAGTTTCAGCAGAAATCCTAGCCTAGAAGCGTGTAGACCTTATCGACGTACTCGTAAAACTCCCTGCTCCTCCTAGATCTCGGCCTCTCCATATCTATCTTGACTATCCCAGCGATTTTAGCCGGCCTCTTCGTCAAGACTATGATGGTATCCGAGAGCTCGACGAGCTCCTCTATATCGTGGCTCACCATGACGACTGAGCTCGGGGGCAGGCTTTGATTCATCCAAAGAGTCTCAATTTCCCGTCTTAACGAGATCGCTGTAAGCGGATCGAGGTTGCTGAATGGCTCATCCATCAATAGGAGGTCGGGTTGGGCGACGAGTGCCCTCGCCAAGGCGACCCTCTGCCTCATCCCGCCACTCAACTCGGCGGGGTAGGCGGCCTCGAATCCCATGAGGCCCACTATGTCCAGGAAAACCCTCACGCGCTCCTCCTTCTCCCTCCTTGTAAGCTCCTTCTCGTGGATCAGGGCAAGCATCACATTTTCTAGGACCGTGTACCATGGGAAGAGGGCGGGGCTCTGAAACATCATCGAGATCCTCGGCGTAGGCTCCTTAAGCGGCTTACCACGAAATAAAACCCCGCCGTTATCGGGTTTCAGCAGGCCCGCCATGATCCTGAGCAACGTGCTTTTCCCACATCCACTCGGCCCCGCAATCCCGAGGAACTCAGCGTATGAGACGGAGAGCGATAAATTATCGAATACCCGTAGTTTTTCGCCGCCCCTCATGGAGTAACTGAAACTAATGTCGCGGAGTTCAAGTATGTTCTCCCTCATCCCTTCAGTAGGCTCGGCCACGGCCTCCATGGGGTTACACCAAGAGTCTCGTAGCTTTTTGATAAAGTCTCCTCCAAAGAAATCTATTGAGGATGACTATGAAGCCCGCCATCCAGATCGTGGCCGCGGTGAGTATCCCTACATCTCCCCTCATTACCGCCCCGCTTAATGCCTTACCTATCCCAGGGTTCTCCACCTCCCATATAAAATCATCTAAAACCACCCTCTCCGCGATAACGAGGGTGTTCCATCCTCCTCCAACCGCGACAAGGCAACCCATTATGAGCGAGGGAAAGATCCTGGGGAAATAGAGGTGCCTGAACTTCTTGAGTCCGCGTATCTTGAGTAATCTACAGAGTTCCTCTTCCTCCCTCGGGATGCCCCTCATAGCGCCGCTTATGAAGAAGAAGAGGTACCACTGCGTCCCCAAGAGTACCATGATTACTGCGCCGGTCTCCAAGGATAACTTCGCCTCCAGAACCAGCGCCACTATTAATGGCATTAGCAGGGTGGCGGGGAGTGAGGCCAAAACCTGGAAAAGGGGGACCAAGATCTTTTCCAACCTCCTCCTCTCATAAATGAGTATGGATACGGGGATAACCCACGTGAGCCCTATCAACACCGCCGAGGCCACACGCGATAATGAGAAGCCTATCATCACGAGGGGGTCTACTAACCCAAACCTCCCCAATCCTGAAGCAACGACCTCCAGATAATAAAGAACATTTATGGAACTTATTGCGTATATGGATAATGCGGCAACAGCCATGACCACGAAAGCTGAGGCCAATATCTTGTTTTTCCTGACCATCGAGGAGAAGCGGGAAATGATTTGCGAGGCCGATGCGTAGCTGGGAATTTTCCTATCCGCGAGGAGCTTACCGATTACTCCACTTATAGACTTCGTAACCCGCTCTATCCATACCCTTGGGGCCTCTGCCGCGTATTCCTCGAACTTATATCGTTCACTAAGCCGCATTAATGGAATGAATAGAAAGATGTTGGAGAGTACGACCGCTATCATGACTGCCGCTAGGCTGATGAAGAATTGGGGGATCTTGCCGGCAAGCATGAAGCCCGTTGAGACTGTACCTATCCCGAATAGCCTCCACTCCGCCTCACCTATCGTTATTATCTCACATGCTACTAGGAAATAGAGGCCATTTGCCCATGATGGCGGGATGTTTGCCGCGATCCTGGGGAAGGCTGCTGGGATGTAGAGATTGCGTATCCTCCGCAGTGCTCCGAGTCCAAGGCTTCTAACGGATTCAAGGATGTTTGTTGGAATTAGCTTCACCGCTTCATAGACGCCGAAGGCGATGTTCCATGCCTGGCTAGTGAATATCAGGAATATTGCAGCTGCTTCTGGACCGATTATTGGATGTATGCCTATGAAGATGTAGAGAGCGAGTGGGAAGAAGCTCAGGATCGGGATCGATTGGAGGACGTCGAGGATCGGGATTATAATCTTCTCGGCAACCCTATTCACCCCCGCGAGTATCCCCACGCAAAGGGAGAAGAGTATCGAGAGTAGTAGGGCGATCGTCATTCTAGCCCAAGAAAAACCCAGAGCCAGTAGGATCTCTAAGAATTCTTGCGCCATTATCAACACAAGTTACTAGATCTCGACGATGTTAAGGAGTTTACTCTGGTCATTGGAGATATTGGTTAATGAATTCTTCGAGGACGGGTTTGGGATGCCATCCCACCACCACGTCAATGGGCTTGCCATTCCTGAAGAAAATCAGCGTAGGCACGCTCATGATACCAAATCTCTCCGCAAGCCTCCTAGCCCTATCGACATCGACCTTGACAAACACGACCCTGCCCGCATACTCCTTAGCCAACTCATCGATTATAGGCGCTAGCATCCTGCAGGGACCGCACCACTCAGCCCAAAAATCAACCAAGACAAACTCGTATTTTCTGAGCACCTCCTCGAATCTTTCCTCATCGACCTGTATCGGCCTCTCGATCACGGCGCCTTCCACCCCTCCCTCAGCCTCTCTAAATAGCTTCCTCAGCTTCTTCTCCTTAATTTTCTCTAGCTCCCAGTCCTCGGGCATCCAGCCCATGGTTAAATAAGCATTTAATAAACTTCAGAACAAATCATTTAGACCGGTTTGAGTGTGGGGTCTTAGGAAATGCCGGCTCTAACCATGAGGAAGCAACGCTTCTGGAAGCTTTTGGGGAGGGCGCTTGAAGACGAGGAGTTACTGAGCCTGATGCATGACCTAGGGCTAGATGTCGAAGAGGTCACCGAGGAATATATCCACGTTGAATATAATCCGAATAGGCCGGATTACTCCAGCCCGGTAGGCATAGCTAGGGCGGCTAAGGGCCTCTTAGGAATCGAGTTGGGATTGCCGAGGTATGGACTCCATTTCCCTAAGACATTCATCGATGTTGATCCTAGGCTTAAAGATGTCCGACCCTATGTGGTATCCGCCATAGTTAGGGGCCTGAAAATGGGATCGGAGGAGTTGGAGGAATTGATAAACATGCAGGAGGATCTTCACTGGATTTTGGGCAGAGATAGGAAAAAGGTCGCGATAGGTTTACATGACCTCGGGGCCGTGGAGCCCCCATTCCACTACATCGCCGCTAGGGGAGATGAATACGAGTTTATTCCGCTTGGAAACCATGCCCCGATGACTCTTGATGAAATACTGGAGAGGCATGAAAAGGGCGTTAAGTATGCCCACATCTTGGAGGGTAAGCCATATTATCCACTGATAGTTGATTCAAGGAATCAAGTCCTTTCATTCCCCCCCATAATCAATTCCAGGTTAACAGAGCTCAGTGAGAATACTCGCGACATATTCATCGACATAACAGGCACCGATTTAGATGCCCTCGTTAAGACACTAAACATCATCACGACAACTCTGGCGGACATGGGTGGTAAAATCGAGCGCATCAAAGTGAAGTATCAGGGTAAAACCATGACAACCCCGGATTTCCGGGTTAAACGATGGAGGCTCAGGGTCAAATATGTCAACGAGGTGCTTGGATTGGAGCTTTCAACTAGAGACGTCGTTAAGGCTTTGAGGAAGATGAGGTACGGCATTAAGATCGATGGTGATAAGCTCTTAGTAATCCCCCCGCCGTACCGCGTTGACATAATGCATGAGATAGATGTGGTCGAGGACGTGGCTATGGGCATTGGGTATCACTCCCTTGAGCCTAAGCAACCCGAGGTTTTGACTTATGGAAGAATTCACGAGGATACGGTTCTAGAGGACATTGTTAGAGATATAATGATAGGCTTGGGCTTCACGGAGGTCATGAATTTCACGCTCACGAACCTAGAGGACTCCTATGAAAAGATGCACGTCGAACCACATCCGCACATCAAGCTGAAGAATCCCGTGTCCGCGGAATACTCCATCCTCAGGACGTGGATGCTCCCAAGCTTGATGAAGGCCCTCTCAATGAACGTCAAAAGCCTTTATCCGCAGAGAATATTCGAGGTTGGGGACGTCATTCACCCGGATGAGAGCAGGCCCGAGAAGGCGGTTAGGAGAATGATGATGGCGGCGGTCTCCTGCCACTCAAACTCCTCATACTCGGAGATGAAGTCCATCGTAGAGGAATTGTTGAAGAACTTGATGGCAACCGGCTGGAGTCTGGAGCCATATGACGCTATGCCATTCATAGAGGGCAGGGCGGCGGAGATAAGGTGGAGGGGTAGAACAGCGGGATTCTTCGGTGAAATCCATCCAGCGGTACTCACGGAATGGGGCATAACGATGCCGGCCGCCGCCTTAGAGCTCAACTTAACGGTGATAAAGGAGTTGGCCAAAAAACCGTAAATACTCGGAGGATGTATTTTCTCATGCCCCACCACTTCGTTTGGCTCTTCGGAGAGAGGCGTTAAGCCTCGGCAATGATGGAGAGTTGTCGGTGGTGGGGTACATCACGAAAATAAAAATCAAGGAATCCACATAATCACCGGGTTACCTCCTGTTCCCTAACGAACTCATAAAGCCCCCTCGCACGCGTATCCTTCTCGAAGTGTTCCCGTATTGGTTTTATTAACTGCTCCAACGCCTCAGCAACCCCCATCTTTAGATCCATGGGGTGCAGCCTTCCCTCCGTGTAATCTCTCTCCAACTCTTCGTAGGAGTTATATTCCACGGGGCCGCCGTATCTACTCGGCCTCTCTATGTATAGTTTATCGAGCTTCCTGAAGACGATGTACTTCGCGTATTCGAGGATCGGGTTGCCCTCCACAGTATTCGGCGGGCAATAAGCCTTCTGTATTTTATTTCTTATAGTTTCCGGATCGTCGTGGACGAAGATGCTCGTTTCCGGAATGCTCTTACTCATCTTGGAGGCTATCTCTAAATCCATCTGCTCATCTTCCTCGAATCCCCTGGGCTTGACCGGGCCCTGAAGACCCATCAACATGTGGTGATGAACCGCCACGGGCTTCTTGAAGCCGAGTTTTGGAGCGAGTTCCCTGGCGAGGATGTTCGCCCTCCTCTGATCCAGCCCCAGCTGACATATGTCCACCCCCATGTAGAAGATGTCCGCGACCTGCATGGCCGGATAAAATATCTGGGCGGCCTCCTCAAGCTCCCCCACGACCCTGCCCATGATCGGTAGAGCCCTCAAGGCCCTCTTCAAGGTAACATTCTTCGCCACGTTTATGACGAACTTCCAATATTCCGGGTCGGCGACCTGGTTGCTCGCCCAGACGACCTCGACCTTGCTCAAGTCTATCCCAGCCGCTCTCCAGACCTCCAGCAAATATTCTCCAACCATTCTTATCTTCTCCAAGTCGCCGCCCATCTTGTTGTTTATCATCGCGTGCCAGTAAGGTTAATAGACTAAAAGTGGGTTCTTTTATAATCTAACTTAAACACATATATGATAGCATATATATAATAGAAGGATTCGGATTTGTTTGGTAAGAAGTTGATAGATATTACGGTCTCCTCTGATAGGGGAAGAATTAAAGAGTTATTTTCTTTACTAAAGAGGAGTTCATCAGAAATATTAACAGAGTATGAACTCCTCTCTTTATTGGAGAATGGAGAAGTAGTGGCATATATTGGTTATGAGCCTAGTAATGTTCTACATCTAGGTTCATTGGTTGCGTGTAAACCTCTCTTGACACTTCTCAAATTCGGTTTTAAAGGTAAAATATTGTTAGCAGATATACATGCATGGCTGAATGGGAAAGGTGAATTAGACGAGTTAAGGTTGATTGGAAAGAATAATGAAGATGTTTTGAAACGTCTATGCAGGATATTTGACGTTAATCCAGACCTAGTCGAATTCGTATATGGATCCGATTATCAGTTTGATAAAGAGTACATTAAACTAGTATTGAAGTTATCAAAACTTGTTACCGCGAGTGAGGCGAGAAAAGCTATGGACATTATCAGTAAAAGGGAAGTGGCCCCTAAGGTAAGTTCAGAGATTTATGCATTAATGCAATGTGTAGACATTATGTATCTAAATATTAATGTAGCGATAGGTGGAATGGACCAGAGAAAGATACATGTTATGGCTCGAGAATTTTTAAAGAAATTAGGATATAAAAAACCAGTAGCGATACACACACCTATAATCTTGGGTCTTGATGGAACTTCAAAGATGTCAAAAAGTCTTAACAATGCCATAACTTTCAACGATGATGACGAAATCATAGCTTATAAGATTAAAATGGCGTATTGCCCTGAAGGAAAGGTGGAAGGAAATCCTTTATTTGATATAATAGAATATGTGATATTTCCTTGGAAGGGTGAATTTGAAGTAGGTCCCAAATGTTATAAAAGTGTAGAAGAATTAAAGGCGTCATGGGAAATGAGAGAAATAACGGCATTAGAGGTTAAAAACGCCGTAACAAACACATTAATTGAAATGATTAAAAAAGTTAGATAAACCAAATCCAATTTACAGTTTTGTTTTTAAATTAAAATAAAGAGGGGGAGTTGGGAGCTATATTGGGCAAACATGTCTGAACTTGGTCTGAACCAATTTCGATAGTTCCTCTTGTTTTCGTTTTATTCTAAATCCAATGAGTTCGTAGAAACGTCTAACACAACACCGTCTTATCCTCACGGAATATATGTAATCGGATTTTGGCTTGTATTTTTTATTATTTCTAGGACTGATGAATTCATTATTCTTGCTTTTTAATATCGTCGAGTGTATTCCTAAGTAATCTAGAAGTCCTTTGATTAGATGGATGATTTCGATTTTCGAATTTGAGGCTCTTGGCGCATCGTATAAGTATTTCTTTCCCCATCCGGAACGCCCCTCTGCATCAAAGAACCCTGAAACGAAGCCGATTGCCACCTCTTTAGATGATGATAAGAGTGGAAGCAGCGTTTGCGCTGAGTGTTTACCGATTAGCACTAATTGCGCAAATATTGCGTTACAAAAAGCTACTTGATAATTCCT
>JANXDQ010000005.1:0-4802 GCA_025059415.1 Aigarchaeota archaeon | reverse complement strand
ACCTCCAGCAAATATTCTCCAACCATTCTTATCTTCTCCAAGTCGCCGCCCATCTTGTTGTTTATCATCGCGTGCCAGTCCGCCAAGAAGAGCTTAAACCTACAACCCGCCTCCAACAAGTCCTGGAGCTTGATGGGCCTCAAGACTCCGAGGGGGAGATGGGCTAGGCCGCTTGGCTCAAACCCATCGTAGGCTACCGGGTGCTCCTCCATTTCCAGCAATGTTCTCAGATCATCCAGCGTAATGACTTCCTCGGTAGGGGGCCTTAATATGAGTTCGAGCCTCCGCTCTAGATCCATTTCCAAGACGGAATAAGGGCGGATACCACCTAATTAATGATTTTAGCGCGAGGTCGGAAATACGCCTTTCTTTAACTATACAGGGGCCCCCATGAGCTTATCCAGACCTCACTAGCGTGATTTTCCAAACATGGCCAAAACCCCTTTAAACCCCGACCTAGGGAAAGGAGAGGCGCTTTTGAGGAAAACACCCCTTTCCAGAAGTTTGGGGGCAATTTCATACTCAAAATGAGGTAAAAATCGCTTCATTTGAGATGACGCTCCTCACTTTTCCGGAGGCCATATCACGCCCTCATTCGAATTCTTTATAGCTAGGTATAGTCCATAACTAGTTTCGGGGCATATAGGGAATTGGAGAATGAGTCTAAAAAATTAGAGTTCCCGGTGAAAAGGGTCGTCAAACGCGATGGCAGGGTGGTTGACTTCGATCCATCGAGGATACGCGAGGCCATAAGGAAGGCCATGGTCCACGTCAACCGCTATGATGAGAAGAGCCTAAACAAGGTGGTAGGAAACGTTCTAAAGATAATCGCGGAGAAGTATGGCGCGGAGAAGATACCGCACGTCGAGGAAATCCAAGACATAGTGGAGCTCAGCCTGGTGAAGTTCGACCTCTACGAAGTCGCCAAGGCCTATATACTCTACAGGAAGGAGCGGGAGCGGATCAGGGAGGAAAAAAAGAAGATCCTCGAAAAGGACTACGTCGACGAAGTTGACAAGGCATTTAGCGTAAATGCCCTGAGGCTGATGGCCGCGAGGTATTTGATGAAGGATGAGAAGGGGAGGTTGAAGGAAGATCCGAAGCGGATGTTCCAGCGCGTTGCAGCCCTAATAGTGATCTCCGACATACTCCATGACCCCGAGGTATTTGACAGGAATTTCAATCAACCAGAATATCCAATGGAGGAATTCTTTCCCGAGGAATTTGAGGGCAAGCTTGGTTTAGGCAGGACCCCTGATGGCGGCTTCGAGGTGACATGGAATAGATGGCATTTAGAGCGCATGAAAGCCCTATACGATGAATTAAATCGCAGGGGCGCCATGAAGGTCTCTTGGAACACATTCCTCGAGCTACTGAAGAACGGGAAATTCGACAGATATCATGAGAATTACCTCCAGTATTACAATCTCATGGTAAAGAAGTGGTTCATGCCCAATAGCCCGACAATTTTCAACGCGGGGGCGAGGCTGGGGCAGCTGAGCGCCTGCTTCGTGCTCCAAATCGACGACAACATCGAATCCATAATGGAGGCGGCGAGGGATGCGGCGTTAATATTCAAATCTGGTGGAGGCGTTGGGATAAATTATTCGAGGCTGAGGCCTGAGGGCGACATAGTCTTCTCGACCTATGGCGTCGCCTCGGGCCCGGTCTCGTTCATGCGCATAATAGACACCGTTACCGAGGTCGTTAAACAGGGTGGAAAGCGCCGTGGGGCGAATATGGGCGTGCTCGAGACATGGCATCCCGACATCGAGACATTCATCCACTCAAAGGAGAAGGAGGGCTTTTTCGAAAATTTCAACATCTCAGTGTTAACCACACCAGACTTCTGGGAACACTACATTGAGCGGAAACCATATCCACTCATAAATCCGAGGGATGGAAGTATATGGAAAAGGATTGATCCAATAAGGCTCCTGAGGAGCATCGCCGAGGCCGCTTGGAAATCGGCTGAGCCCGGAATACTCTTCTTCGACAACATAAATCGGAGGAATATCTTCGCTGACACATTAGGTCCTATAAGATCTACTAATCCGTGCGGTGAGCAGCCCCTCTATCCATATGAGTCCTGTAACCTTGGGAGCATAAACATCTACGCCTTCGTGAGGTTCAAGGAGGGACATGGCTACTTCGATTGGGATGCCTTGGCGGAAGCGGTCAGACTAGCGGTAAGGTTTCTAGATAACGTGATAGACGTTAACAAGTATCCAATTCCACAGATCGAATATAAAACTAAGAGGACGAGGAGGATCGGTCTAGGGGTTATGGGTGTTGCCGACGCCCTCTTTGCATTAAAGATACCATATAACAGCGAGGAAGGATTCAAATTCATGAGTAGACTTGCGGAATTCATAGCGTATCATTCATATCTGGCGAGCGCGGAACTTGCTAAGGAACGCGGCCCCTTCCCACTTTACCACCAATCAAATTATCCTAAGGGAGAGCTTCCAATAGAGGGCTTCTACCACCCGGAGTGGTGGACGCTTGACTGGGGCAAAGTAGTCGACGAGATAAAGAAATATGGAATAAGGAATAGCCACGTCACATCCATCGCCCCCACCGGAAGCATCTCCATGCTCGTGGATGTCTCATCGGGACTCGAGCCCCAATTCGCCCTAGTATACGAGAAACGTGTAACTGTGGGGACATTCTACTACGTTGACATAGAGTTTGAACGCCAGCTCAAGGAACGTGGCCTCTTAAACGACGTAGTACTGAGGAAAGTCGCGGAGAACGGTGGATCGATTCAGGGACTTAATGAGATACCAGAAGATATGCAGAAGATCTTCCTAGTCGCATATGATATCCCGTGGTGGGACCATATTAGGGCTCAGTATGAGTTTCAGAAGTGGGTCGATGCATCGGTCAGCAAGACGATAAATATGCCTGCTTGGGTCACGGTGGAGGATGTCCTGAAGGCATATCTATTTGCCTACAAGCTCGGCTTAAAGGGCCTAACTGTTTATAGGGATACATCTAGGTCGGCGCAGGTCTTAGTCACCCCCTCTCAAAGATTATCTAGATACTTCAACATGACTCCGAATGAAACTCTAAAGATGATGAAAGCCTTAGGAATTGATCCCCCGAAGGTGGGTGGAGAAACAAATAACGTGGATAGAAAGGAGAGGATAATACAGATGATATATTCTGAGGAAGGTGTTGCGACGGTGGAGAAAAAGGAATCGAGGCCAAAGCCTTTCTCGATGAAGATGGAGCACTGTCCTATATGTGATGGCTCGAATCTAATATATCAGGAGGGGTGCACCAAGTGTTTGGATTGCGGGTGGGCTAGCTGCGTTATAGCGTGACCAGCGGCATCATTCACCTTATTTACCTTGAACATTAATAGATATTAGGTCCGTGAATTTACTAAAGAGCAGGTGTTGCGTAGTTGTCTGAGCGGATGTACAAAGCTGACCAGATAAAGATAATGGCCTCACAGAAGCTACGCTCACTTGGGAAACAGATAGTATCAGATCTTGAAAGGGGTAAGTTCCCATACCTAGAATTGCCCGCTAGAACTACTGCGAACATAGTCTACGATGAGAAGCTGAGACAATATGTCCTCGGGGAAAAGAGGGTCGAGAGGACTACGAAGAATATACGGCATCTAAGGCCATTTGCCCAGCTCCTCTGGATAGCAGCGTTCGCAAAAAAGTTACTGCATGATGGTAAGACCTCAACGCTCAGGGATACCTACTACGTTGCCATAGGCGAGGGAATAGACTTCGAGGACCAGAACGAGAGCGATGAGATGATAATGCAGCTGGAGTCGATCCTAGACTTCCCAAGAGAAGACTTCAACATCTTCCCAGAAGAACGCGCATCAATTTACGGAGACTTAATAATAGAATACACGGTCCCAGGCTTCAGGGGTAAGCGCGTTGACCTCTCCATCCATCCAGATGGCTTCGCAATAGGCCCCGCCCTGACAACGGCTGAATTCGTTAAATGTGGCGCCGAACAGGTCTTCGTGATAGAGAAGGGCGCCGTCTTCAGTAGGTTCGTTGAGGAAGGGGCTGACAAAAAATATAAAGCGATACTCATACACACCGCGGGCCAGTCTCCGAGGAACTGCAGAAAGCTGATCAGGAGGCTGCATGACGAATTAAATCTCCCGGTATACGTCTTCACCGATGCGGACCCGTGGGGAGTCCACATCGCCAGCGTCTTGATACACGGATCGGCTCTAAGCGCTCACATAAAGGAAATCAATGTGCCAGATGCGATCTGGGCGGGTGTGTGGCCGAGTGACATAAGGAAGTATAAGCTCCCATCCATGAAGCTCTCGGAACAGGATATTAAGCGGATACAGGACCTCGAAGCCGATCCAAGGTATCAAACAGATCCTTGGAAACGCGAAATCAAGGAGTTCTGGAACATAAAACGGAAGGCGGAGCTAGAGGCGTTCAGCAGATACGGCCTAGACTTCATAGTTAAAGAATTCCTCCCAGAGAGATTAACCGAGCTCCAGAAGCAGTGATAACACTAAATGATATTATTTAGATGACGTTTCTTTTAAATTCATGTTCTAAGAGTCAGAATCAGCTGGTGAAAGCAATATATTAGAATTAAAGAGTTTGAGATGATTTAGGCAATGAAATCAGTCTACGAAACCCCCGTGGTAAATTCTCTGACCAAATTCTGGATCGTGATCACAGGTATTATTACTGGTATTGATATCACTGCTCCAGTCCCAGCTAACGGCCCTCCGGATAACCCATATCGATTGGAAAAGTAGCGGCAAAACTGCCAAAGCCATGGCGGCTTCCCGGGGGACT
>JANXDQ010000059.1 GCA_025059415.1 Aigarchaeota archaeon | reverse complement strand
CTCGGAGAACGTCGCCATGCGGGATGCATATGCCGAGGAGAGCATCCGCTATTTGCGGGGAATAGAAGAAGAGATACAGTTCTGAGGAGAGCGTCTATGACCAGTGAAGTCCGCGTCTGCGTGATTGGTGTCGGGCGGGCGGGGATGGTCCACGCCCGCAATTTTCGCTGGCATGTGCCCCATGCCGAATTAGTCGCTCTGGTGGATACCGACGAAGAACGGGCCAGGGCGGCCGCGAATGAACTGGACCTGGGTAATCACTTCTACACTGATCTGGAGCAGGCACTTCTGGCAGTTTCGTTTGATGCGGTGGTAATTGCAACTCCGACTTTTACCCATGCCCGCCTGGCTCTACAGGCCGCAGAGGCCGGGAAACACATCTTCTGCGAGAAGCCGATGGCCCTCACGCTGGAAGAATGTGACCAGATGATAGCGGCAGCCCAGCAGGCTGGTGTGATTCTCCAGATCGGCTTTATGCGCCGCTTTGACCCTCCTTTTGTAGAGGCGAAACGTCAGATAGACGAAGGAGCTATCGGTCGCCCGCTCATTGTCCGCACGCTGACGCGCGGCCCCGGCCTTCCACCGGAGTGGGCCCACGACATTCGCTTCAGCAACGGGATGCTGGCCGAGGTGAACA
>JANXDQ010000058.1 GCA_025059415.1 Aigarchaeota archaeon | reverse complement strand
CATCGGATGTCTCCTCGAAGAGCGCGGAGGGCGGCCCACCAGTGTTATTGACCAATATATCTATCCTGCCGAATTTCCTTAGGGTCGCTTCGACCATGTGGTCAACTTGTTCTCGGATCCTCAGGTCGACTTCGAGGGGGAGAACCTCGGATCCCGTTTCGCTTCTAATCTCCTCGGCAGCCTTAAGTATTTCATCGCGTTTCCTCGAGCATATGACGAGCTTGGCGCCTTCCCGGGCCAGGACTAGGGCTATGGCCTTCCCTATCCCCCGACTCGATCCCGTAACTATCGCGGCCTTCCCGAGTAGTCCAAGATCCATTCAGGCACCTCCGAAACCTAATCTCCCAACACATAGCCCTGCCCCATCCCTTCAAGCTCTCCCCGTTTTATCTTCTCGACGAGATCCAGGACCCTCCCCTTAATTTCATCCCTTATCTTCCTAGCTTCATCCAGCGGCATTTCTGCCGGATCCGGGATATTCCACTCAAGGACTATATCTGCATATATCACCGGACACTGGGATCCGCTACAGACTATAACCGCTAAATCGGCCTGCTCCTGAATTTCCCTAGTGAGGTGTCTTGGCCTCTTATTACTTATATCAAACCCCTCTTCCCGCATAAGTTTAACGGCATTCGGGTGCACATTATCAGAGG
>JANXDQ010000057.1 GCA_025059415.1 Aigarchaeota archaeon | reverse complement strand
CTCGAGCCGTTCCTCGGGTGCCTCGGGGAGGGGCTGGTCCCGGTCACGATGGGCGACGTCGTCTTCGACAGGGAGCTGGGCTTCACGGTCCTCTCGGGCGACTCGATCGCGGTCCACCTCGCGGTTAGGCTCAGGGCGAAGAGGCTCGTCTACGCGACCGACGTCGACGGTGTGCTGGTCAGGGAGCCCGGCGGAGGGACTAGGGTCGCGGACGTCCTCGACTACGAGGGCCACAGGAGGACGCAGTACGCCGATGTGGCGGACGCTACCGGCGGGATGGCGACGAAGGTCGAGGAGGCCTTCGAGGCGGTCGAGGCGGGCGTCGAGGTCCTGATCGTGAACGGGCTCTTCCCGGAGCGGGTCGCGAACGCGGTCCTCGGGCTCCCGGTCCTCGGGACTAGGCTGGTCCGCTGAGCTACCCGACCTTCGTCTGGCACTTGTCGCAGACCCTCTTCCCCTTCACCATGAAGAGCTTCTCGGTCTTCCTGCCGCAGAGCTCGCACCGGGGCACCCCTGACCACCCCCGATGGAACAGCCCGCCGACTTAATTTAAATCCGCAGCGGGATCCCCAGGCTCGCGTTGGTGGCCCTTATGCTCTCACGCGCCGATGCGGCCCTGAGGACCGCCCTGACCGCGTCTACGTTCTCAGGGACGAC
>JANXDQ010000056.1:255-681 GCA_025059415.1 Aigarchaeota archaeon | reverse complement strand
GAGATCCCCGCGCAAAGCTTCGCGAGCACGTTCTGCGTCGCCGGTGTCACGACGACCGCGTCCACCCTCCCGCTCCCCTCGGTCAGCTCGACGTACTCAATCCGGCCCGTGGGCTCGACGACCGGGTCGTTCCCGGTCGCCCACCTCATCACCTCGGGGCTCAGCATCGAAGCGGCCTCCTCGGTCATCACCGGGACGACGTCGGCGCCGTACCTCATCAGCAGCCTCGCGACGTCCGGGGCCCTGTAGGCCGAGACGCTCGCCGTCACCGCGAGGGCCACCCTCTTCCCGGAGAGCCAGTCGCCCCAAGTCCCCCTGATCCCCTTCAGGTGCTCCGCGCCCACCGACCGTCCGACCTCCTCCCGAGTAAAAAGCTTGGAAACCGGTCAGCAGCGTGGGGCCGGCCGGATTTGAACCGGCGACCTC
>JANXDQ010000056.1:0-245 GCA_025059415.1 Aigarchaeota archaeon | reverse complement strand
TGCTAGACTACGGCCCCCTTCTCCTACGGCTCCCTCGCGCTCTATAAAATGTAACGTGAGCCGGCGGCCGATCCGCGTCTGTCAGCGTCTCGTTGATTTCGAGCAGGTGCGTCCGGTCCGACGATTCAGACGTTGAAGCTCCGACCTCCGAACTGGGCACGTAACGGTCCCTCAGGACGACATGCTCACCCATCATGGCTCTGAATCCGAGACCTCCGTCGTTCGGGTGAGGCTTCGCTGTGAGC
>JANXDQ010000055.1 GCA_025059415.1 Aigarchaeota archaeon | reverse complement strand
ACCGGAGCTTAGAAAAACTTTATTCAATGGGTAGGTCTCCCAGAGAAAAAACCCCTCCGCCACAAACATCAATGAAAACAATACCCTCTTTTTTCTTTAATGCTATGAAGATTTTTACCCCTAGTTTTTCTGAAAGCTGTTTGAGAAAGGCCATGGCCCCATGTGAGAAAGCCGCCTTACATTCTACTAGGAAAACTTTTCCATCCTTTATGGCCGCTAAGTCTATTCCGTGGCTTCCCGCAGACCGTAAAACGTAGAAGCCTAAACTCTCCAACTCTTTCCTCACACGGTATTCAAAGCGTCTACCCCTGAAATAGGCGCTGCCCATTCTTCCTCCTTTTCCGCTTGTTAAAGGTGGTGGTGTAGAAGAAATGGGTCACCACCACTTCTTTCTCACCCATATCCTCACCTCCTTCCCCTGAGCCAAAATCCAGAGACGCAGAAGACATGAAGCCTCTGACCTTGAGATTCTCTCTGGCAAACTCCGTCTTTTTCAATGATTTCCAAAACTCAACCAATGCTTTGACAAAACATCCACATGAATTACATTGTGGACATCTAAACCATCCACATTTTGGGCAATATTCCACGTGTTCATTAACTTGAAACTTGTAATTACACAAGAGACAGTAATAGGTGAACGTTTCTCCACACTTTTTACATCTTAGATTTCCAACTATCTCAAAACTTGACT
>JANXDQ010000054.1 GCA_025059415.1 Aigarchaeota archaeon | reverse complement strand
TCTCCTATCGCGAAAATCATCCAGAGCTCACCTCATCAATCAAAATGTTTTTTTGAAAAACATATCCTTTTCTCCCTATGATGTGGCTAAAGGTTTTAATGTCACATCATTCTTCGGAAGTCACCTGATTGAATAAACTCACCGTCTCCAAAAATTTTCGAATATGTTTTAACAGATGATTTCATGTATTCATAGACTTCATATGGATTAACTTTCGAATGGTCATGATTGCCGGGATTCCTAGGGCCATTTGAGAAACAACTTCGCCCGGTAATACCCCAAGATATCCCACCCAGAATATGTCCCTCCACGAGACTTTTGGCATTATTATGAATGGGAGATATGATCCCACGATCAAGCTAACTATCAGCGTCGAGGTGAATGCCGCAATCACGATCCTCAGCTTCCCAGACCTCTGATAAGCTATCCTATATGCCGCGTAGGATGCCAATAGATTGGCCAAGCTGCCGGCCACTATGTCGATTGGGTTTGGTGGATAGCCAACGGGGAAGAGGTTTGCCAAGATGCATCCAAAGAATACTCCGTAAACTGCTGGGAGACCAACTACTACGGACATGACTATCAATACATCTGAAATCCTGACTTGGAATGGTAGATAGCTTATTGGAGCCAATGCTATTGTTAGGGTGAAGTAAAGACCAGTGAATAAAACAGCTATAGCCATCTTCTGTATTTC
>JANXDQ010000053.1 GCA_025059415.1 Aigarchaeota archaeon | reverse complement strand
AATACCGCTTGGTTACTTCCTTGGGGATTAGCGTATGTGGATGAGAAGGAGCAAATCATCATACTCATCCATTCAAAATTTTCGAGAACATTATGTGGGGAAGGAGCAAATCCAGATTCATGGCCTCTTAAGCCTCGTCTCGATTATCAATCCTCAGATGTGAGGGCAGGCGATCGCTACCTCAACCTCCAACCTTAACGATGTAACAATTATGGTCATATTAGCTGCCATAATCCTTGAGATCGCAAACATAATCGTAACAATATTATTAACTAATGAAGGTAAAAGGCATCTATCAAAGATAGTCATTGCTCCTAAAATGCGTTAAAAGAGCCTAGGAATGGTGTTTGAAGGCACATAAGGCTTAATTGGCGAAGCGGAGTAAATGGAGAGCATGGGCCGGGTGGGATTCGAACCCACGACCTCCGCCGCGTCAGAACTTTCACTTTCCCACCTTCCAGAAACATGTCATTAATTTCTTCAAGCTCTCTCAGGGAAAAGTCCAGCCTCTTCTTCAAGAGGAAGCGGTAAACTCTCCTATGCTTCAACGGAATGGTTTCCGGATCTTGCAAAAATCTCCTCAAGGCCTTTGTCAGTATGACCACCCCCATCCACCCCACATCCACAAAGAAAAGGAGGGGGATAAAGCTTCCAGAGCGGTAATACCACCCCCCCTCACCCCTCAAAAATGCGGGGGGAACCAAGGGAAAAGGGGGGCCGGGGACACGGAAAAAACCATAGAAAACTTTAAATAA
>JANXDQ010000052.1 GCA_025059415.1 Aigarchaeota archaeon | reverse complement strand
ACACATACCTTACTCGCTCATAGTTGAGCTCGCGACGGCTGCACCCGAAGATAGGAGATTCGAATTCGTCGTAGACAGGTTGAGGAGGTATGGCTATGAGATAGATGAGGGGGCTGAGAAGAAGATTAGGCTGGCCATAAACTACGCAGTAGACTTGGGGCCCGTCGAAAAAGAATTCATAGAGCTTTCGGAGCCGGAGAAGAGGGCCATAGCATATCTCATTGAGAGGATCAGAGTTTCCAAAGACCCCGAAGAGATACAGGGAGGCATCTTCGACGCGGCCAGGAGAAACGGCTTAGCTCCCAAAATCTTCTTCAAAACACTCTACAAGATCTTTCTGGGAAGGGATAAGGGGCCGAGGCTCGGACCATACATCTGGGATCTCGGAAAAGAGAAAGCCACATGGATCTTGGAGAAAGCGATTGAATGATTATCAGAATACTTATATAGTAACAGGACCTCAATAATCCGTCCAAAGGGAGTCGTAAAGGGATGAGTGAGTTAGTTAAGATAGGCGAGTTAAACCCCCGTTCGAGAAACGTGAACCTCGTTGCAAAAGTTGTGAGCAAATCCCCGGAGAGGGTTGTTTCATCTCAATATGACCAGAGGGAGCATAGGCTAAGTGAGGTATTGATAGCTGATGAAACCGGTGCGATAAATCTTGTTCTCTGGGATGAAAAAATAGACCTAGTAGACGAAGGGGCCACCATCAAGGTTGTAAACGGCTTCATAAAACTGTTCAAGGGAAAAATGCAGCTAAACCTAGGTAGATATGGAAC
>JANXDQ010000051.1 GCA_025059415.1 Aigarchaeota archaeon | reverse complement strand
GTGCGCCAACGGGACCGTCGCGCTCAAGGTCGCCCTCAGGGCCGCGGGCGTCGGGAGGGGCGACAGGGTCGTGACGTCGCCATACACGTTCGTCGCGACCGTCTCGGTGATCGCAGAACTGGGGGCGGTCCCAGTCCTCGTCGACCTGATCGATGGAGGACTCCACATGGACCCCGCCGAGGCCGCGGACGTCGCTGAGAAGGTCGGTGCGAAGGCGGTAATCCCGGTCCACATCGCCGGGATGCCCAACCCCATGGACGAGCTCCAGAGGCTCAGCGGGGATGCGGGGGTAGCGGTAGTGGAGGACGCGGCCCAGGCCCACGGCTCCGAGTGGAGGGGCAGGAGAACCGGCTCACTGGGTACGATGGGATGTTTCAGCTTTCAGTCGAGCAAGGTGATGACCGCAGGTGAGGGAGGGTGCATCACAACCGACAGCGACGAGCTCGCGGAGCTCTGCTGGTCCCTGATTAACTGCGGTCGCACTTCCGGGAAGGACTGGTTCGAGAGCGACCTGCTCGCGTACAACTACAGGATGACGGAGTTCCAGGCCGCGGTCCTCTCGGCGCAGCTCTCGAGGCTCGACCGCCAGATCGAGGTCAGGCAGAGGAACTACGCGCTCCTCCTCGAGGAGCTGGAGGGCGTCGACGGGTTGGAGCCGGTGAGGCCGCCGGAGGGCACGACTAGGTTCAACGTCTACATGGTCCCGCTGAGGATCGACAGGAGGAGGCTCAGGAACGTCGAGAAGGCCCGGGTCGTCGAGACGCTCAGGTCCCGCGGCGTCCCCGCGTCGCCGGGCTACACCGTGCCCCTCCACCAACATAGGGGCGTCGTGAAGTATTGCGAGTCCGTGGGAGCGGAGCTGAAACCGCTACCTAACGCGGAGGCCGTCACCCGGGACGTCCTCTGGATCCCGCACCACGCGCTGCTCACCGATGCCGAGGGGGCGCTCGGAATCGTCCGAGCG
>JANXDQ010000050.1 GCA_025059415.1 Aigarchaeota archaeon | reverse complement strand
AGGTTGTAGTGAGAAAACATGAGGTCGGGGATTACCTCCTTGATGGAATTGAGGGCGTCGCGGTGGTTGAGCGGAAGACTATAACGGATTTATTAAACTCGATGAAGCCCGATGAAAGTGGGAGAGGGAGGATATGGTCCCAACTCGACCAACTCTCCGAGATAGATTCCTGCGAGAAGATATTGCTGGTGGAGGGGTGGATGGGCCTCGTCCGGAAGCTGACCCAGTGGGATGAAGCGAGTGTATACAGGCTCGTTGAGAGCATCCAGAGATCTTACACGATCCCTGTTATACACACCGCAGACTGGAGGGGAACAGCGCTTTACCTTATAGCAAAATATAAGAGCCTTCAAGAGAGGAGGGAGCCCAGAGATCTCAGGCTTAGGGCCAGCTCCGCATCGATGGCAATAGAAGAACAGGCTTTATACGTGGTTGAGGGATTGCCGAGAATCGGGCCAGCCCTAGCTAAGGCCTTGCTCAAGACCTATGGATCCGTTAAGGGGGTTATCGATGCCTTGGCAACCAAGCCTCCAACCATAATCAGGGATGAAGTCGCAAGAGTCCTAGGAAGGCGTCCCCCGGAACCGGTAATCGAACACGCAAGGGAAGTTATCCTCAAACATGTCGAGATAATCTGAAGAGCTCTCCACGCAATTGGAGTACAATTCATTAACAACTACATCCAAAACCCAAACTTGAAATACGTCAATCACTTAAGGGGGTGCGTAAAGCTAAAAATAATGTGATAAAGTTCCTAAGTGGTTGGGGCCGTGGTCTAGCTTGGCTACGATTCGCGGCTCGGGCCCGCGAGGTCCTGGGTTCAAATCCCAGCGGCCCCACTTTCCCTTAAATTGTTATTTTTGTGATGAAGTTTTTCTGAGATTAGACTGATCAGTTCTTTAAGGGGCTAATTGAGCTCAATCATTGAAGTAAGAATTATGTGGAATGGGGGTTGCCGGGTAGCTTTAATAGTTAAAATGGTGAAAAACTTGATTGGAAAATGTTGGGAGAAATTGGGTCGGATGGTCTGAGCGATGAGGAGATTAAGAAAATTCTAGGGTATAGGAGGATAGCGGTTGTGGGCTTTTCTAGTTCTCCGAAGAAACCCTCACATTACGTCCCGAAGTTTCTCATACATCAGGGATATGAAGTCATCCCCGTGAACCCGAATGTTGAGAGCATCCTCGGATTGAGGTCATATAGATCGCTTGAGGAATTGGATAAAGAGGTGGACATAGTTAACGTCTTCAGGCCCCCGGAAGAGGTA
>JANXDQ010000004.1:21227-44554 GCA_025059415.1 Aigarchaeota archaeon | reverse complement strand
GATCGCCCCCCTTAGAGTGGATGCGATACACAAAAACCTGACACTTATAGTTAGAGGGAGCGAGGGGAAGGTAACGATCCCGTATATTATATCTCTTGAAACATTTCCGGAGCCACTTAAAGAAATTAACGTCATCATAGAACTCGGCGGAAAGAAAATAGACTTAAAACCTATTCCAAAACTTTACCCAGGAGAGATGTACCTGGGAAATTTCGATTTCACGATAAAGGGAAACGCTCCCGAGAAGATAACCTACACAATTAGAATTGAGAATGCGAAGGGCATGTTGAGTGAAAGAACCTACCTCGGCTCCAAGGAGGCGGACTACGGAATCCAGGATTATGAAGATGGTGGGGAAATCGATGTTTGCGTGATTGAGAAAGTGCAAGTGAGGGTAATAGAGGGCGACAAAGAGATACCGAAGGATATATCATATGTCCGTTGCGATTCTCAGGAGGAGCCACCTCCCTAGGAAGAGGCGACTAAATGAATCAAAAATTATTTTTGAGCCGACGCCATCATAGATTTGACGCGGCGGGAGGGATTTGAACCCTCGAGGCCCAATGGGCCACAGGCTTTCCAGAATTACTCCAGGCCTGCCCCTTACCAGGCTAGGGTACCGCCGCCACATCGTTTTACCGCGTGGCGATATTAAACTATTTTATTCGACATGATGCACTTTAGGATGCTGGGGGGCTCCGGTTGGGATTTATCGCTCAGCGTGTTGGTTAGATATGGGGTTTGGGGTTCTTCATCTTCTGCGAAGCAATTTATCTGTAAGCTCTCTCAGCTCCGGGTGCACGTATTCTCCATTTTGAAGTATCTTCTCCCCATCCGCGATTAATGTGGGGCTTAGGCATATGCCATCCGTGTGGGAGCTCGCTAAACCCAATTTACCCCTAAATGTTGAGGATTGGCTTCCCAGGCCCCACTCTACAACTCCCCAGACCCGCTCGTCTTCCAGTATATTCCCCGTAAGTCTCGCTCCCGGGTTGCATCCATAGGATAAGTGAGCGACTCGAAACATATTCTCATCATTAAAGCTCTTTAACCAGGATTCAAAGATCTTAGCCTCCCTCCTCCCAGTGATTTCCTTTACCACGCCATTCTCCACATGTAAGGTTATCGGCTCATCTAGCAAACCCAAATCTTGTGGGGGATAAACTGAGCCATCGAAAACTATATCGCCGTTTATGGACTCCTCTATGGGGGCCCAATCGACCTGCCCGAAAAGCATGTATTCTCCGGGTCCTGAAATTTCTCCCTCGACGAGCACCGGCCTCTCCGGGTCGTTATCGAATTCCACGTTCATTCCGGCTGGAGATGTTATGGTTATCCTTTTAGCCCTTTGAGTTATCTCCGCAAGCTTTCTCTGAAATTGGTAAAGCGCCGGCACATTAACCATTCCTACAGTCCTAACCATCATATCGGTTGTCATTCCTACTAGACAGATGTACCTAGTCTTCCCCGTTTTCATGGCCTCTTCATATGCTGTGGAATATAGAAGCCAACTCTTATTCAACTCGATCCAGACATCAGATGCCTTAAGTACCTCTGTCAGCGGTCGAAGGGGTAGGTAGGGATCCGCGGCTTTCCCAACAGCCGTAGGAGCCGCATACCAAGCTACTAAGGGTTTCCCTCCAACCGCGTACGCTGCCTCGGCCACCGCCTCAGCAACCCTCCAATCGCCAGCCGTATCAATCGTGATTACTACATTTTCCCCATCTTCGATCTTAAGCACCTCTTTCACCAACTTGTAAGCTGCTCGTCTTAATTCCAATGACAGTAAGTCGGGGCACATCTCATATTCCACCTCGCATCAATTTTAGTGAGATCAAGCTTTCAATCATCTTGAGCGCTGCGACGGCCGGGTCTATTACGGGTTTGCTAATATCTCTTGAGATGGTGTCGCCTAATCCGGCTAGGCCAGTGCAGCCCAAAATTATCACCTCAGCGCCCTCGCTTAGAGCTTTTTTAGATTCCTCCCTGAGCTCGGCCTTCACTCTATCCCAATTATCCCTCAGATCCACCACCCTGGTTTTAATTCCCCTAATAGACACCACTTTATGGCCGTAACTTAGCTTTTTAATGTTCTGCTTTATCAAGTTCAGAGCCTCACCTTCTATACTGACTACTCCAAGCCTGTCCGTGAAAAGGCTTCCAAACGCCAATGAAGCTTCACAGGGGCCCACCACGGGTCTATCTAAAATCTTCCTCAACTCATCTACGGCAGGATCTAGGAAGCAGTTTATAATAAGTCCATCATACATCTTATACTTTTGAAGGGCCAGTTCTTTTATGAGAGGCTTGACCACTTCTAGATCACGTAGCGTTTCGACGCTAGGCGGCCCGCGCCCCAAGCTCACTACATCGATGTTTGTTGTTGGACAGGCATTAACTTTGTAAAAGTTTTTATCGCTTTCATCCCAACTATTATCGCCAATTGGATTTATCACTAGGACCCTCAAGTCGATTCCCCCAACAATTCCTCAACCGGAACATACTCATAGTTGAAGCCGAATCTCTTTGGGCCGAAGAATCTTAGACCCTTCTCCGTTCTCCAGATTTCCGGAGCCCTCGCGGCCACCACATTGACCTTCATGCCAACCTTGAGGTCTGAATTCGTTATACCATCGCCATCATCGCTCATAAAGATTATCAGATCTGGGGCCATTACGGCGGGTTTTTCGTCGATCCAAGCCATAAGGTGCTCATTCATAATCCACGTTTTCAATTTCCTCCCCTTCCACTTGTTAGCGCCCTCAACTACTGCTTCTCCGACAAGGAACCCTTTCTCATCCTTGTATTCGTAAGATCTAACAATACCTTCAAATATTTTCCAACCATTTAAAATGCGAGTAACTTCGGCTACTGGATTTGATCCCTTCTCTTTTGCCAAGCGGGATGCCTTTCCCAATTTCAAGCAGAGGCTCATACTCCCCCTGATCAAGACTTTGTCCGCATCCTCTACTTTAAGTGGAGTATCAACCACCGCGACGAATCTACCTGACAGAACAGAGAGGTATCTCGCAATTGATTCATAATCATCTATGTCACTATACTGGTAAACCACAACCTTATTTCCCGTCTCAGAGACTATTACTGAGGGGTACATGGGTATGTCGAAGATATGAACCGCGCATTGGTGGAGTTCGGGCGCGGCCCTACCGAGGAGGTCTCCATCTACTATTGGGAGATCCATGTAGGCGCCCATGTATAAGGCTAGGGAGGCATTAAATCCACCCAACTCGGATGCCACCACCGCGGAGATCTCTCCTCCTAGAATATGCTCCATTTCTTGGAAAGCCACCTCGATGGGTTTCTCTATCTTCACAGGCTTCCTAGTCTTAGCCTCCGGAGCTATTGTCCCTACGTAGTAGGGGACAACTAACAACGAGCCCTTTTCGAGCTCTTTTAGATCTACAAGAGATATTCTCTTTCCACTTGACAATGCTTCCTCCAATAATGCCAATCCTTCCCCAGGATCCCCACCGCCTCCTGTACCCAGAATAGTCGCACCTCTGACAAAGTCTCTGGCCTCCTCGAGAGTAGTAACACTTAACATACTACTCACCTATTCAGATCATTGTAAACTTTATAAGATCATCGTTATTTATGCGTTTTGGTGACCGATTGAGTCACATTTTATTTTTGAACCCAGTTTCGACAAATATATGGAATGACATCACAGAAAGATATCTCAAGAAGAAGGCGCACGTGGGCACAAAAGTATTTGTCGAAAATTTAATCGATGGGCCAGAATCCATCGAATCCGAGACGGATGTTGTAAGAGCTGCTCCACTCGTCGTCGAGAAAGTTATCGAAGCCGAGGAAAATGGATTCGACGCCGTCGTGATTAACTGTTTTGATGACCCTGGTCTCCACGCTGCGAGGGAAAGAGCCTCAATACTTGTCCTGGGAATAGGTGAGACCTCAATCATAGCTGCTTTACATCTTGGATACCGGTTCGCGATAATATCCACGGGTGAAAAGTCTAGGGTAACCTATGAGTTAAAGGCCAGAGAACTTGGGGTAAGGGAAAGGCTTGCATATTCTTCGGGAATACCGTTAAGAGTTCTGGATCTAAGAACTAGCGAAGATAGAACTAAGCAAGCACTTTTAGAGGAAGCTAGGAAAGCCGTGGAAAATTATGATGCCGAAGTAATAGTTTTGGGTTGTGGCGGAATGATAGGCCTCGCTGAAGAGCTATCGAAAGAACTAAATGTACCAGTGATAGATCCGACAATTGTGACGTTAAAGATCGCTGAAGGATTTTTGGAGATGGGTCTTAGGCACAGTAAGAAGTTTTTAATATAAATTTAAATAGAGAAACATGGTCTTTAAGAAATGTCAATAAAATTTATATATTATTTCACAAGCTAACCGCCACAGAGTCTCTAGGGAAGTGGGAATATGAACTGCAAGGCTGTTTCTAAGTTCCTCCTCATCGCGGTTATTGCGGTATTGATAGCGGCAATTGGGGCAGTGGTGTACCTTGCTAGGATTACTGGACCTACTTTTGAAACCACAACGCCGCCAACTCTTGTGAGCTCTACAACGCCCACACCTATTACAACCCCCACAATTCCTTCCACCACTACGAAGAGCGTCGTTGTTTACGCATCGTTATCGGAGATGGTTACAGCCGACCCGAGCACAGAATTCTCCAATTCTATCCTATGGCTATGTTTAGTGTATGAACCACTACTGTGGTATGATCCCCTGCAGGATAAGCTTATTCCAGCTCTGGCTGAGAGCTGGGAAGCCAGCGAGGATGGCATGATATGGACGTTCCATCTCAGAAAGGGTGTAGTATTTCATGATGGGACACCTTTTACAGCTGAGGCCGTAAAGTCCTCCATAGAAAGGACAATAAATTTGGGGCAAGGAGCGGCATTCATCTGGGATCCGATAGATAGAATAGAAGTCGTAGACGATTATACGGTATCATTCATCTTAAAGTATCCCGCTCCGATGGAGAGGATTGTAGCTTCTTCATATGCTGCGTGGATATTCAGCCCCAAGACCCCTAATACCCCTGAATGGTTTAACGAGGGAAATGATGCTGGAAGCGGCCCCTATAAGCTCGTTAAATGGGATCCAGAAAACGAGGTGATCTTGGAGAAATTTGAGGATTGGTGGGGTTGGAAGCTAACATCCTACGAAATGGCCTCTCCCAATGCACCAGATGTATTCGTCGTAAAGATCGTTAAGGATGCGGTTACCCAGGAAAGACTTGTAATCTCAGGAGATGTAAGCATCGCACAATACGTCCCCATAGAAGATGTTGAAAAATTGAAGGAAAATCCCAACTTGAAAGTCGTCATAAAGCCGAGCTTCCAAAATCTGTTGTTGTTCATTAATACCAAGAAGAGCCCCTTGGACAACGTGTTGGTTAGGAAAGCGATAGCGCATGCTATACCATATGAGGATATAGTAAAGGTAGCTAGGTCGGGGCTGGCTCATGTTGCAAGCGGCCCGATACCAACTGGGATGTGGGGGCACTCTGATGATTTTAGATACGAATATAACTTAGATGAGGCGAGGAGGCTTTTATCCGAAGCCGGCTACCCAAATGGATTAGAGAGAACCTTAACCCTAACGTATACTGCTGGAGACATATACGAGAAAAGGACGGCCGAGCTTATAGCGACCAGTCTTAAGAAGATTGGTATAAACATCGACATAAGACCCATGAGCTGGGAGGAGCAGTGGGCGCTTGCTCAATCTGGTTGGGAGAACCCTGAGGGAGCACAAGATCTATTCATAATGTATTGGTGGCCGACTTATATCACGCCATTTGACTTCCTGTATAATATGTATCACAGCGAGTCAAAGGCATTTAACCTAGCCTATTACGAGAACCCAGAATTTGAGAAGCTAATCGAAGAGGCAGTATACTACGAAGGGATAGACGAAGAAAAGGCGCTCAGCCTCTATTACGAAGCACAACGTATAGCCCACGAAGACGTCCCAATAATCCCGCTCTGGGATATGGTGGACGTGAGGGTTGGTAGGGCGGAGATAGGAAACCTAGATAAGGCTATCAACCCCGCTTACCCCACAGTAATCTTCGCACAGGTCTTGAGCGTCGAGAAATGAAAACAACATTTTATATAACTTCTATTTTTATTTTTGAAGAAACTCATGCCCGTAAGTAAAGAATACCTCTTCAAAAGGACGATATTGCTAGCCTTCGTGGTCTTCGGGGTTATATTCATAACGTTCATGATAACCAGGGTGATCCCCGCTAGACCTGAGCTACTCTGGGCAGGTCCCCATGCCACACTTGAGCAGATAGAGGAAGCCCGGAGGCAGCTGCACCTGGATAAACATATTTACTTGCAATTTATTCTGTATCTACAAGACCTGATTTTTGGAAATTGGGGTATTTCTTGGAGGACAAGAGCGCCGATACTCTCAGATATAATTTCCTCATTAACAGCAACCTTAGAACTGATAATTATTGCATTCATAATAGCCGTGATGGCCGGGATTCCGCTGGGGATCTTAGCCGCCATTAAGAAGCATGGCTGGATTGATGACGTCATTAGAGTCCTCACGGTTATTGGTGCCTCAGTCCCCGTCTTTTGGCTAGCACTAATCGTCCAATTAGCATTTGGGATGTGGCTTGGCCTACTGCCCTCGGCGAAGAGGGTGGACGAATGGGTTGTTATAACAACCAGTTTTAAACCAATCACGGGATTCTACATAATAGATAGCATGCTTCAGGGGAATCTCCTAGTTTTGGTAAATTCTATACAACACATCATCCTGCCCGCAATAGTCTTGGCGGCCTACCCCTTATGTCTAAGCGCGAGGATGACGAGAGCGGTCATGATAGAGGTCCTATCTGAGCAACATGTCAGGAGCCTAATGGCGTGGGGTCTACCTCAAAGGCTCATATTCTTCAAATACTGTCTTAAAAATACTCTCGCCCCGCTCATAGCATCTCTAGGCCTTTCCTTCGGCTACATGATAATCGGCGCGTTCATGGTTGAACTGGTGTTTGTGTGGCCTGGAATAGGATTCTACGCCGCTATGTCCCTTCTAAGCTTTGACTACCCCGCAGTAACAGGCTGCGTAATAATCGTCGCCATATTTTACTGCATAATAAATACGTTAATCGATATAATTCACTCGGTGATCGATCCGAGGGTGAAGTTATGAAACAGCTTGAGGAAACACGAATGGTATTAAATCTGATAATCAGGAAACCCATCTCACTTATAGCTTTGATTATAGTTTTCGGATTCGTGATCGTAGGATTTCTCGCCCCTTACCTAGTTCCATATCCGGAAGATGCCTGGGGATTAGCCTATAATGTTGAGAATAGGTTCTCGCCTCCAAGTTTGCAACATTTATTTGGAACAGATGCTTTAGGAAGAGACGTATTCAGTAGGGTCTTACTCGGAGCAAGGTTCTCCCTGATGATAGCCGTGGGAGTGATTGGAATAGCACTTATAATAGGCATACCAGTGGGCGTCATAGCGGGCTACTATGGTGGGAAAATCGGGAATTTTCTAATGAGAGTTACCGACATGTTCTTAGCCTTTCCACCCCTCCTCCTCGCGATAGTGTTGGCCGCGACCCTCGGAAGAGGTTTACTCAACCTCATAATCGCTTTAGCTATTTCATGGTGGCCTTGGTATTCGAGGTTGGTATTCATCCAAACAAACACTATTAAGAACATGCCATATGTGGACTCCGCGAAAATAGCTGGATTAAGCACCTTCAGAATACTCTATAAGCACATAATCCCCAATGCATTGACTCCAACGATCGTTCAAGCAGCCCTAGATATGGGTTCAGCCATACTCGAGGCAGCCGGACTGAGCTTCATCGGCGTGGGCGTTAAGCCTCCAACCCCAGAATGGGGGTTGCTGGTTAGCGAAGGATGGCAGTCAATAAACGTTGCTTGGTGGATAGCCTTCTTTCCAGGGCTAGCAATATTGGTGACGGTCACAGGGTTCAATCTACTTGCAGATGCTTTAAGAGAGTCAGCAGACCCCAGGCTTAGAAGGACCATACTGATGAGGCTGGGGATTAAGCAATGATGAGTGAGCCGTTATTACGAATTGAAAACCTGAGCATAGAATACGTAGTTCAAGAGGGCACAATAAAGGCCGTGAGAAACGCCTCATTCGACATAAATGAAGGGGAGATAGTCTGTTTAGTAGGCGAATCCGGCTCCGGCAAATCAACAATAGGATTAGCGATTGCAGGAGCTCTTCCGGAGAACGCCATAATCCGCGGTGGTAAGATAATTTTTCAAGATCACGATCTGATAAATCAGAGAGCAAGAACATGTTCAAAAAAGGAAATAATGATGATCTTCCAAGATCCAGCGGCTTCGATTAACCCACTATTCACGATAGGTGAAATAATGTCGGATGTGATAAAAACTCATTTGAAAGTACATAATCCTAATGCGATTAAAGATCTAGCTTTGAGAATGCTAAGAAGAGTGGGGCTTCCGGATCCGGAGAGGATGCTGAGGTCATATCCACATGAGCTAAGTGGGGGGATGTTGCAAAGGGCCGTAATAGCTACCGCTCTATCCGTTAATCCTAAGTTGCTTATAGCGGACGAGCCTACGACAATGCTTGATGTAACACTTCAGGCTCAAATACTTGAGTTGCTGCTAAATCTAAAGAATGACTTCGGTCTATCCATACTTCTAATAACCCACAATTTGGGGATCGCCGCAGAGATGGGGGGGAGAATAATCGTCATGTATTGCGGAGAGATAGTTGAAGAAGCTTCATCAAATGAACTTATCAGAAACCCTCTACATCCATACACCAAGGGGTTGCTTGAATGCATACCCAGAACAAGCATCAGATACTCAAAACTGAAACATATACCTGGAATTATGCCCGATCTGAGGAACCCCCCTAGCGGGTGCGTATTCTATGGAAGATGTAGCGAGGCCATACAAAAGTGCAGAATGATAAAACCCTCAATGGTCCAAGTCTATGAAAATCATACTGTTGCTTGTCACCTTTATTCCAGGGGGATGAGATGAAGATGCCACTTCTACGGGTGTTGGATCTGAGGAAGTATTTTCCGATAAAAGCTGGGTTATTCGGGAAGATAGTCGGATATATCAAGGCAGTTGATGGCGTCACATTTGAAGTTAAGGACGGCGAGGTATTAAGCCTGGTTGGAGAGTCGGGCTCGGGTAAAACCACCATAGCTAAGAACATTCTACTGCTAGAAGAGCCGACTTCTGGACAAATCATTTTTGGTGAATCGGATATCACAAAGATTTCTGGTAGAAAGTTGAAGGAATATAGAAGGATGGTTCAAGCTGTATTTCAAAATCCATTCTTATCGCTAGATCCTAGAATGAGGGTTAATGAAATACTATCCGAACCTCTCATGGCTCACATGAAGCTTACCAGGAAGGAGATTGAGGAACGCGTTACGAGATTGCTGGAAATTATCGGACTTGACTCCTCCTTCATGTATAAGTTCCCTCATGAGCTAAGCGGAGGACAGGCTCAAAGGATTGCGATAGCCAGAGCAATCGCCCTAGAACCAAAATTAGTGATACTTGATGAACCAACTAGTGCTTTGGATGTCAGCGTTCAAGCTCAGATATTGAATCTTTTATCCGAGCTTAAGGAGAAGCTGGGGCTTTCATACCTCATGATCACCCACGATCTATCTATAGTCAAATACATTAGCGATAGAACCATGGTAATCTACCTCGGGAAAATCATGGAAGAGGGGCCTACTGAAAAAATATTCGAAGAACCACACCACCCATATACGCAAATCCTTCTCTCTTCGGTTCCGGATATTTATTCAAGGAAATCTGAGAAAAAGACGATCCCCCGAGGGGAGCCGCCCAGCCCCGTTAACCCTCCCCAGGGGTGCAGGTTTCACACGAGATGTCCGTCCGCAATGCCTCTTTGTAAAGAAAAAACCCCTCTAGAAACTCAAGTCGATGAGGGCCACCTAGTTTCATGTTGGCTTTATGTGCGGAAATAGTGTGAGACTTTTTCAAAAAATTTTTAATACATCTACATAGTACAACCCATTGTGGAGGAACTCATAAGGAGAATCAGGAAAGCATCGGATCGAATTCTGCAAGATGTCGTCGAAGCATACATTGAGGTCCTTAAGATCCCGGCTGTAAATCCATCCTCGGGTGGATGTGGAGAATTTAAGAGAGCTGAGAAATTGCAGTCCGTGCTTAGGGAGTTCGGGGTCAAGAATATCACAAGGGTGGACGTCGCTGATAATAGAGTTGAGGAGGGCGTTAGACCCAACATAATCTCGATAGTTGAGGGTGAAGATGAGAAGAGAACTTTATGGTTGATAGCGCACATGGATACCGTCCCCGAGGGAGATTTAGGGCTGTGGGAAACGGATCCCTTCGTGCCCGTGATGAGGGATGGTAAAATATATGCTAGGGGGGCCGAGGACGACGGCCAGGCGATAGCCTCCATCCTATTGGCGGTCAGAACGATCGCGGAGCTGGGGTTGAGGCCCCGGACCAACCTCGGGTTGGCCTTCGTCTCCGATGAAGAAGCCGGCAGCAAGTATGGGCTAGAGCATCTCGTCAACAAAGGATTCTTCAAAGAGGGGGATGAAGCTGTGGTCCTCGATTACGGCTCGCCCGACGGGTCTGAGATAGAGGTAGCCGAGAAGCACATGCTTTGGCTCAAATTCACCGTGCGTGGAGCCCAAGCCCACGCCGCGTTCCCTCACCAGGGAATAAATGCTCACAGGTTTGGGGCGCGCTTACTCCTGGCCTTGGACAACATGTTGCATGAGAGGTTCGGCGAACTAGATGAATTGTACATCCCTCCTAGGTCGACTTTCGAGCCGACGAAAAAGGAGCCGAATGTTGATAATGTGAACACGATCCCCGGGACAGATGTCTTTTACTTTGACTGCAGGATACTCCCCAGATATTTTCTGGACGAGGTTTCGTCGGCCGTGAAAGATCTATGCAAGGAATTTGAGTCAGCGTATGGGGTGAAGATTGATGTGGAGGAGGTTATGAGGTGGGAGGCCCCTCCGCCCACGTCTCCTGGTGAAAATGTGGTTAAAAAACTCTCCGAAGTCCTGAGATTAATGAGGGGGATTGATGCGAAGATCATCGGGATAGGGGGTGGGACGTGTGCGGCGCTTCTCAGGGCCAGGGGTATTCCCGCCGTGGCCTGGTCGACGTCAGATGTGATGGCTCATAAACCCAACGAATACTGCAGGATAGAGAACATCCGTCGGGATGCGGAAGCCCTCGCCTTACTCTCGTTAATCATCTAGGTCCCCTATTCCACCTTCCTTCTACCACCCTTCCATATAGGTGGATATGTTCCGCGGGGCATTATAACCCGCTCCACATCAACCGCGATTCCGCGATCTCCTTCGAGCATCTCTTCGGCATCCATCCTGCTTTTGCCGAGCGCTACTAGCTCCCCCTTCAAAGTCATCATGGCCACCACGTCCCCCCCTTTAATGGAGTCCTCGAGTCTCGCTACACCGGTGACCGCGAGGTTTGCTCCGTGACAGATGGCATCGACCGCGGTGTCCAATAGATAGATCTTTGGAAGATGTTTTACAGCCTCCTCGACAGGTCTTAATAATCCTCGAAGCGGCTCCTCATCCCCCTGCTCCCAATAATCCTTCAAAGCGCTGTAGAGGTCTATTAACGTATGGGAATCAGATTCCGAGAATGGCCCAGCCCTAATCCTCCGCAGTTCCTGCATGTGGGCCCCGCATCCAAGATATAATCCCATGTCGTGGCACAGTTTTCGGATATATGTCCCGCCTGAACACGCCACTTTCATGAGCACGTTTCTGCCTTCTCTTTCGAGGAGCTGTATCCTGTAGATAGTCCTGATTCTCAGCGTCCTGGCCACGCTCGATCTAACTGGCGGAACTTGGTAGATGTCGCCCGTGAAAAATCTTATAGCCTCCTCCAATAGATCATCCGATACATCCCCATGAAGCCTCATGAGGCAGACGTATTCTTTTCCACCCTTCATCACCGCGCCGGCGCACTTAGTCGCATCGTTTACGAGTATCGGGAGAACTCCTGAGACCGCGGGATCGAGTGTTCCACCATGGCCTGCGCGTTCCGCATTAAGCAGATCCTTCACGATGTGAGCTATTTCGTGGCTCGTCGGCCCACGCGGCTTATCAATATTCAGGACGCACGTCTTGATGAGCTTCTCTATAGGCCTCTCGTATGGATCTTCACCGTATTCGGGATTCGATTCGGCATCGATTCTGACGAGTAACCTTCGCTCAACTTCCCAGGGGGGCTTAGTGAACTCGGTAATCATCCGGTCTTAAGACATTATTATTGAATAAAACCATTTTTAGGGGGTTATCGCTTTTGGCTCGACTCCCACCTTCTGCTTCATGTAGTCTATCAGCCCAGCTTTCTCAAGCGCCTTCATGACATCCTCATCACCTGCATTCCTCTGTATCTCGATTTTGTACGGTGTGAAGGCGAGGTGCACTATGTTGGTTTTCCTTCTCCTCACCCCCGTCAGCTCCCTTGGACCGGTTACCAAGACGAAGTTCTTTTCGAGGACATCGACTATGACGCATTTTCTACCCGCCTCGCGCCCGGCCACTTTCACCGCTATTCTCCCGATCTCCTCGATCATAGCGTCAAAACGATGTTGGTTGAGTATTTTATCTTATCTCTGGGCCTTCGATATGCTCAGTACTTGATCAGGCTTTATCACGGATATGCCCGTTAAAGCGCCGACGACCTCTATCAGGATTACCCAGTCGGGGTTCTTCAGGTTAACTTTCCTGTTCACATTCTTCGCCGCCGCCTCGATTATTTCGGAGCTCGAGAGCGAGGTGTGCCTCTTCTCGATCGTTATCCTGAAGGTTGCGTCTTCCGGGATCTTGGAGGAGAGCCTTTGAACGGCCCTGGAGATCTCCTCGATAGTCGATTCAACAACCTCCTCTATCGGTATCAGCCTTCTCAGGTTTACAATTCTCCAAGGCTCCTCCTCAATTATCTTCCTGACATCATTTATCACTTTAAATGGATCGATTCTCGTGTTCGCTGTAAGGAGGCCAGCAACGCTCGTCAAAGAAACCTTTGGCGATTCATCTCCGAGAGATTTCAATAGGTCTTCAAGTTCTATTGCCGCTAAATTCTCTTGCCCTCTCGGGGTCGTGGCTATCAGATTAAACTTCTTCACATTAATGAGGTATGCCGAGTGAGTTAATATAAATTAATCTATGCCGGAGACGCTTCCCTAGATTTCGGGGACTATTCCCGGTATTCTCGGGAAGGGCTGTACCTCCGCGACGTGTTTTGCCCCCACGAGGTATGCTATGAAGCGTTCAACTCCGAGCCCCGCTCCGGCGGATGGCTTTAGCTTACCATCACGGGACAGGTCGAGCAATATCTGATACTGTTTCACGTCTATCTTATCTCTTTTAAGCTTCTTGAGGATCTTCTCGTACTCATATTCCCTCTCCGCCCCAGAGATCACTTCGCCGTAGCCCTCAGGCAGGATCAGGTCGAAGTTCCTCCACTCCCCGGTCTCCTCGTCCTCGTAATCGTAGAATTCCCTCGGAATATCGGTTACCCAGACGGGGTCCTTGGATTCCGATGCTATCTTCTCCTGCCAATTATTTCCATATTTCTCCTCAAGCACACTCCTCTTGTATATTTTGAAGGGTATTTCGGGGTTATGGAGATCTCTCTTCAAAATTTCCAGTTCATCCTTCATGGTTTTCCGGACCGCGTCTATCGACTTTGTTATGAGTTCCTCGTAGATCTTGAATATTTCCTGCATCTTCGCGTAGGCTACTTCGATCTCGAGCTGCGTGAACTCGTATAGGTGTTTTCCGGTTTTCGCCCTCTCACTCCTCTCAATACGGATGTTCGGGGAGAGTATGAAGAATTTCTCCGGACCGAGGGAGACCAGGACCCGTTTGTGAACGATCATGCTCTGCATCGCCCGCACGGTTTTCCCATAGATCTCAACTTCTATCCGTTTCTCGATGCTGAAATCCGGATCCGGCCAGAGGGGGTCCGTGGCCCTGGAGAGGATTACGGGTAGGAACCAATAGAAGCCTTTACTAAGGAGTATGTCCGCCATCGTCTTCAAGACCATTCCCTGGACCCTGAAGATGGCGAGGCGCCTCTCATCCATGGGCTCCCTAATCAGGGCAACCCTTTCGGGGTCGAATTCCTCAACGAGGCCTTTCATCTTGAACGTAGGAGTGGGCCTCGCTTGTATTTGTCTTTTTAACGGAAAATTCGTCAAAATGTTGAAATTTCACCACTTAACGACCTATTTAACCGTCATTTAGCCATTGAGCGCGGAGCCGGCTTGTAGAAGAATTAATCTCTTATCCTCCCCCGGGGAAATAGACTTGGTTAAGGATGCGGGAGCGGATGCGTGGGTTCAGGGAGCTCGTGAGGCTTGATGAGGCCCTAGAAAGGCTGAGGAGGAAAGTTACGCATAGGATCGCGGATTCCGAGTATGTAAGCCTGCAGTCGGCATGTGGAAGGATCTGCGGCGAAGACCTCTATGCGCCCTGGGACTATCCGCCCTATGGACGGAGCGCCGTCGATGGATACGCGGTGATCGCCGAGGATACTTTTGGCGCTTCCCCGACGAACCCCATCAAGCTAAGGGTGGTAGCGGAGATCGAAGCGGGAATGGATCCATCCAAGATACCCGAAATGGGGAGGGGAGAGGCTGTCGAGGTCCTAACAGGTGCGCCTATTCCACGCGGTGCAACGGCCGTAATCCCGGCCGAGGAAGCTGAGAGGAGGGGCGGCGAAATCGAAGTCCACGGCGAGGTTTACCCGGGGCAGAATATTTCAAAGAAGGGAGAGGACTTCAAGGCAGGAGAGGCGATAATCCATCGGGGCGAACTCATTAAGCCATGGCACATCGGAGTGGCCGCGACCTTCGGTATGAGGGAGCTGAAGGTTCTCCGAAAGCCGAGGGCGGCGCTTCTATCAACGGGGAACGAGCTCGTGGAGCCTGGGGAGGGGCTCCGGCCAGGCCAAATCTATAACAGCACGAAACCCATGCTCGCTTCAGCGTTGAGATCTCTTGGATGCAGCGTAGTCGACCTGGGGACCTCGCGGGACGACCCAGACGAGATCTTGGCAAAGATGATTGAGGGCGTGAGGGGATGTGATCTGGTTATCGTTACTGGGGGGACGAGTATTGGCGCTCGCGACCTCGTCCCAGAGGCCGTTTCAAAGATCGGCGAAGTGGTTGTGCACGGCCTAGCTATTAGGCCCGGAAAAACAGCGGGCTTAGCTGTCATCGACGGTAAACCCGTCTACATGCTCTCCGGCTTCCCAGTCGCGTCACTGATACAGTTCTGGAAACTAGTGATCCCCGCAATCGAGCATATGACCGGGTGCAGATTTGATCCCGCCCCCAGGATCCGTGGAAGGCTCGTGAGGAGAGTTGCCTCGCCCCCGGGAATAAGGAGCTTTATTAGGGTCAGGGTCTTGGAGGCGAGGGGTGGCGAAATCATCATAGAGCCCTTAAGGCTCACCGGCTCGGGAGTCCTCTCGACGCTCACACTCGGGAATGGACTTCTAGTAATCCCCGAGGAAGTCGAGGGTTACGAGGAAGGCGAAGCGGTAGATGTGGAGTTATTCTCGCCGGTGATAAGGTTGGGGGATGAGACGTGAGGAAAATCTTCCATAAGCTCGCGTCACTGGACGAGGCCGTTGAGATTGTGGAAAAATACGCCGCGCCTACCGGAGTGGAGAAGGTCGGCTTGTTGAATGCCCTCGGGAGGATTTTGGCATCAGATGTTTACGCGAAGGTCGACTCTCCCCCATTTGATAGAGCTCTAATGGATGGATACGCCGTTAGAGCAGAAGACATCTACCAGGCTGATGAAAGCAACCCTGTAAAGCTAAAACTCATAGGATTCATCGAGGTCGGAAAACCACCACAGATTAAGATCAACCCCGGAGAATGCGCCGAGATAGCGACCGGGGCTCCAATTCCCCCCGGAGCCAACGCGGTCGCGATGATCGAGTACACGAAGAAAATCGGGGACGAAGTCCTCTTCTTCAGGGGTGTTAAACCCGGAGAGGGCATCGCGCAGACTGGATCCGATATAACGGCCGGAGACTTGGTGATGAGGAAGGGGAGGAAGCTTACATCTAGGGAGATAGCTGTCTTAGCTGCACTCGGATACTCGGAGGTCGAGGTCTATAGGAAGCCGAGGGCGGCCATATTCTCCATCGGCAATGAACTTACTCCACCTTCCTGCGGATTACCCCCGGCTAAAATCTACGACGTTAACTCTTATTCGATCTTGTCCATGCTCCGAGAGCTGGGACTTGAAGGGAATTTTCTCGGCATACTCCCCGACGACTTCAAAATCATATATGAAAAAATTTCGGAGGCGTTGAATGACTACGACTTGGTAATTAGCTCGGGGAGCACTTCGGCCGGGTTAGGAGACGTAGTTTACCAAGCCTTCGAGAAGCTTGGGAGGATACTCGTTCACGGGATCAAGGTCAAGCCCGGCAAACCAACGGTGATCGCCATCTCGCATAATGGCAAGCTGATGATAGGGCTACCAGGGTTCCCCCTCTCGTCGATGATGATCTTCACGGTGATAATTAAACCCGCAATCATAAAAATGACCGGCCTGGAAACCCGATCTGATCACCTATCCGTCTCGGCCAAGTTACCATTCAGGATAAACGTGGGTGGAAGAGCACACCTCATACCCATTCAACTAGTTGAAAGTCCAATGGGATTATACGCGTATCCGAGACTCGGAGACTCCGGGTCAACCTCGGCACTGCTCGAAGCCGATGGCTTCATCATGGTTCCTGAAGAGAAACAGTTTTTGGAAAAGGAAGAAGAAATCGAGGTCAAACTTTTCCACGAGTTCAGGCCGCCTAGCATATACATAATCGGAAGCCATTGCCCGGGAATTGACGTTCTAGTCCAAGTCGCCGGGATACGCGATGTAAAGATAATCAATGTTGGTTCATTGGGTGGGTGGATGGCCTTGAAGAGGGGAGAGGCAGATGTAGCGGGAACCCACCTCCTCGACGAAGATACGATGAGATATAACGTCCACATCCCGGAAAAGCTCGGCATAGAGGATGAGGTCGAGATCTATGGTGGATACACGAGGGAGGTGGGATTCGTGACCGCCCCAGGCAATCCGAAGGGAATCACCGACTTCAGAGACCTGTTAAGACGAGACGTAGTATTCGTCAACAGGGTCAAGGGATCAGGTATAAGGACCTACATCGATATACAACTCAAGAAGCTCGGAGTCAAGGACCCAGAGAAACAAATTAATGGATATACATACCAGGCGAGGACGCATACCGCCGTCGCCGCCGCCATACTGCAGGGAAGGGCGGATGTCGGCGTCGCGATAGGCTATGTCGCGAAACTCTATGGATTAGAGTTCATCCCACTCACAGAGGAGTACTTCGACATAGCAGTTAGAAAGGATAGGTTATCAAAGACCTCCGTGAAGGAGTTAATCGAAAGTTTGGGAAGCAGGGAATTCGTTGAGGAAATAAGGGAAATGCCGCATTACAAGACTCATGAAAAAACTGGTGAAAGGATCTTCCCATGAGCTTTAAACGCTTTTATATATCAATAGTGCATCCAGATAATGTGACCAAGATAAATGGATATATGAATAAGATAGCCTGGGTTGACCTCTACGAGAAAAAGATTGAATATCAAGAATTGGATGAAGAAGATGCATTAAAGTTCATCGGTGGGAGGGGGCTCGGTGGCAGAATACTCCTCAAAAATGGTGTAGGCAAAGATCCGCTATCCCCCGAGAACCCTCTAATAATCATGACCGGGCCGTTAACTGGAACCGACACCCCGATGTCCAACAGAATCGTCTCGGTGACGAGGTCTCCCCTGACCGGCTTCTTTGCCGATAGCCACTGCGGAGGCTACGCCGGCCCAGCCTTAAAACTAGCTGGATTCGATGGTATAGTATTAACCGGGGCATCTGAGAAGCCGGTACACCTCGTCGCGAGGAATGGGGAAATAACGATTGAAGATGCGAGGGGACTTTGGGGAAAAACTACCTTCGATGCCTATCAGTCAATTAAGAGGAAATACGGCGCGGCAGCAGTCTTTTATGGAATAGGGCCTGCTGGAGAGAACCTCGCCCGATTAGCTAACATAATGCATTTCAGTAGATTCGCGCCGGGAGGTAGGGCTTCTGGCAGATGTGGGACCGGCGCGGTCATGGGAAGCAAGAAGGTTAAAGGTCTCGTGTTTCTGGCAGATATTAAAAAGAAGCCCGCGCCCGCCAACAGGAACGGGTTTGCTAAGGCGTTGGCGACTGCGCTCAAGAAGATACGGGAGAACGCCGTCACTAGCCCTGGCAAAGGCGGGTTATCCGTATATGGAACTGGAGTGCTCGTCAATGTAATAAACGAGCTCTCAGGATACCCGACGAGAAACGCGAAGGAGACGCGCTTCGAGAACGCATATTATACATCCGGTGAAAATCTTAGGGGGACGATCTTGAGGAAGACGCCGACATGCTATCAATGCCCGGTTTCATGTAAGAGGGAGTCCGAAGTGAAGGATGGGAAGTTTAAGCACAGGAGCGAGGGGCCGGAATATGAATCAATTTGGGCGCTCGGCGCGATGATCGGAGTAGGCCACATCGAGGCGATCTCCTACTTAAACTACCTCGCGAACCTCTACGGCATCGACACCATAGAGCTCGGAAACACCCTGGCGGTCGCGGCCGAGGCATCCGAGAGGGGACTCCTAAAAGAGAAGATCGCCTGGGGAGACGTCGACAAATATGCCGAGCTTGTTAGAAAACTCGCGTACCGCGAGGGCGAGGTGGGAAATCTGCTGGCGGAGGGAGGGGCCGCGGCCGCTGAAAAGCTTGGGGCGCCCGAGCTCTCAATGTCAGTGAAGGGACTTAGCATACCTGCCTATGACCCGAGAGTATTTAAAGGCATGGGGTTAACATATGCCACCTCGAATAGGGGCGCCTGCCACCTCCGCGCCTACGCCATCTCATCAGAGGTGCTCGGTGTGCCATACAAGACCGATCCACTCAGCTACGATGGAAAGGTAGATTTGGTCATATCCCTCGAAAGGCTCTTCGCCTTCGTCGACAGCCTAACCGTGTGCAAGTTCGGCACCTTCGCCTTGACCAGGGAGGACTATGCCGCCTTATACTCGACATTTACTGGAGTTGAGATAACCGAGGACGACATAGACAAGATCGGCGAGAGGATATGGACTCAGGAGCGCTATTTCAACCAGCTCCATGGATTCTCGAGGAAAGATGACAGATTGCCCAAGAGGTTCTTTGAGGAAAGGTCGGCGAGCGGAGAGATATACGACCGCGAAGCCTTCGAGAGGATGCTCGACGAATATTATCAGAAACATAAATACAACTCTGAGGGAACGGTCCCAGAAGAGACCTTGAGGGAACTCGGCATCCTCTGAGCACCAAATTATTTCTCCCATTTTTTATTTCACATTACCACATACTGGACAGCTTGGATTCTTCTTGATTTCTATTTTGTAAAATGAAAATGTTTCACCATCTATTATCAGGAGCTTTCCTAAAAGGGGGTCGCCAACTCCGGTCAGCAATTTTATTGCCTCTAGGGCTTCAAACGCGCCTACTATTCCGGGAAGCGGGCCGAGGATGGGGATGGATGCCATCTCCTTGGGGTCCTGTGGTATAAGGCAGCGGAGACAGGGGCCCTTCCCGGGGATTATCGTCATCAACCTCCCCTCAAAGGCATAAACTGCGCCGTGGATACATGGCTTAAATGCCCTGACGCATGCCTTGTTTATTATGAATCTCGTCTCGAAATTATCCTGCCCATCAACGACCAAGTTAACGCCATTTAATAACTCCTCGATGTTGTCCTCCGTTATCTCTTCCTTGATCGCCTCTATTTCCACGTTGGGGTTTATTGCCCTAAGTCTCTCCAAAGCCGCGAAGACCTTGGGGCGGCCTATATCTTCGGTCGAGTAGAGAATTTGTCTATTTAGATTGCTGAGCTCCACTTCGCCGCAGTCCACTATCCTGAGTTTACCGACACCCGCCGCCGCTAGGAATATTGCCGCCGACGACCCGAGTCCACCGACCCCAGCCACCATGACCGCCGACTTCTTCAGCTTCATCTGCGCATCTACGCCAAAGTAGGGTATTCTCAGCTGGCGGTCATATCTCTCGAATTCCTCTTGTGAGAGCCCCTCCACGGCCTAGCCGCCTCCCACCGGCGGTATGAATGCTACGATGTCTCCGTCCTTGAGCCTGGTCTTAATGCCGTCGAGGTAGATTATCTCTCTACCGTTGACAAGTATCTTGACATTTGGATCTAATTCTCCAGATGTGCGGGATTTTATCTCGAATCCAAACCTAGATTCCAGCTCCATTATTAGATCTTTAACCATTGCTCCATCGGGCAGGATCAGCTCCATGACCGCCCTTCCCTTAAAGACATCCCTCAGGGTCGCGAATGCCTTAACCACAACCCTCAAGTTGGTTCCCTCCACTATCGTGAAAGGAGATAGTATATCAGGCTTTCACCCATTCTATTCCCAATTCATTTAGGATCGAGATTATCTCCGACTTATCTCCGCCTTTCAAGCCCTTCCAGTCCAGCACGGCGATCCCAGGTCTCTCAATGGTCTTCTCGAACGCCTGAATCACCATATCGCGGTCAATAGGCATCGCATACTTTGGACACATGTGTCCGAAAGAGTATTCTCCTTCTAGGACCAGCCTCGTGAAAGATGGCGCATAATGCCCGCCCCCAAATCCGATCGCCGCAGGAGGAACGCTGAGACGGGACTCGGCGACCTTAAGAGATGCGGCTGCAACCGCTTCTATGGCCCTCCTTTCCGGGAGCTTATCTGGCGGCCCTCCCGCCTCTATGAATATCGTTGGGACCCTGGTAGCCGGCCCATGGTGGGTAACCTCTAGGCCAACTCTCCATCCACTAAGGCCCAAGTCCGCAAGTTGCTCCGATAGGGCGTGTAGTGAGATGTAGAGGGCCGCGGAGCTCGTAGGTGAGAGCGTTCTCGGATAGCCGCCCATCGAGGCATCAGCCCCCCAATTCCCAACTGGATGCGTTAAGAGGGCGGATACCCCGGATTCAGATCTGTGGGATGAGACAACGATCGCCAGCTCCGGATCTAAGTCCTCGGCTAGGCCATCTGCGAAGATATGTTTCTTGGTGATGATTTTCAGCAAGATCTCGCCCCTTCGATAAAGGTTTAAGCCGCCCTCACTAAATCCATAGGATTGGACTAGGATATCGACGATGTTCATGGAGACCGGATCAGCCCTAGAAGCGACTATAACCCTCATTTACTTCGAGGGAACACCGGGGGCGCACATCAAAAATATTTGCATGAAGTTAGAATCTTCTCCTAGATGAGGTTTCAGCCGATTAGGAGGCCGCTAATCTGCAAGCCTGTCGCAGAGGAGCTCCTCCGAGCTCGGAGTAGGGGGTGGACAGTGGTCCAAGTCTCCCTAGATCTCGGGAGAAGCCTACGGGAACTAAGGTTATCGGATGAGGGCATATGCTCGCACGAATTTGAGCTGGGCTGGGATTATGTAGAATTAGCCGCTAACAGGGATAGGGATATCTATTGCATCGAAGGCGATAAAATCCTCCCACTCTCAATAACATCAGACCACTTCTATAAGCTCGTCCTAGTATCATGGGGGCATGCACCAACCCTCGAAATAGATGGAATACATATGCATAGAATACTTGAGGGCTCCCCTGAGGCGGACTCTGAGATGAAGGTGGGGCTCCTCGGAAAACTGAAATGCCAGAAAGTCCTCGACATATGCACCGGCCTGGGATATACCGCGATAGCGGCTAAGAGGATGGGCGCCTGCGAGATAACGACGATCGAGAAGGACGTGAACGTGATCAGGCTCGCGCAATATAATCCATGGTCATGGGATCTAGAAGACGAGAGCATAGAGCTTAGGATAGGCGATGCTGTTGAGCTCGTAGGAGATTATCACGAGGAATTCGATGTGGTGATACACGATCCCCCAAGATTCTCCCTAGCCGGGGAACTCTATGGACTACATTTCTACAAGAAGCTTGCAAAAGCAATTAGGCCAGGTGGAAAGATAGTGCACTACGTGGGCCAGCCCGGAATCCACAGGGGCCGAAAAATCTGGAAAGGCATCTTGGAGAGGATGAAGGAGGCGGGCTTTGACGTGAGATACGACGAGAGAACGAGGTGCGTTTATGGGTATCGGAAACAATAATAGCGGGCCAAAATGCCTCAGTGTCGGAAAGAGATGGCTGAAAGGGAGATAATTGGGCATGGGACGTGGCTCGACAAAGTCGCGGCGGAACTCGTCAGGAGGGAGAAAGAGCTTGGGAGGAGCTTAGACCTAATCAGGACCGAGAGCGGGCTCGGGGCGTCCGGGATACCGCATATCGGGAGCATGGCCGACGCCGTGAGAGCATATGGCGTGACACTTGCCCTAAAAGAACTCGGATACAATTCGGAGAGCATAGCGTTCACAGATGACATGGATGGATTGAGGAAGATCCCGGCCGGAATGCCGAAATGGCTCGAGGAATACCTCTTGAAGCCCGTCTCCTCGATCCCCGACCCATCTGGATGCCATATGTGCTTCTCGGAGCACATGAGCGGCATGTTGAAGGAAGCGCTCGAAGAAGCCGGGGTAAAGTGCAAATACATGTCCGGGAGAGAGGCCTATGCCTCTGGGATTCTAACCGTCCAGATCCACAAGATCCTCCTCAACGCTCAAAGGATCGGGGAGGCGATCAAGGAAGTCACGGGCCAGGATAAATTCAAGAAAATGCTCCCATACTTCGCCATCTGCAGGGAATGCGGTAGAATCTATACCACACAGGCATACGAATATGATCCCAGACGCAGAATCGTGAAGTATAGATGCGTTGGCGTGGAAGTCGGCGGCAGGCGCTTCGATGGATGTCGATATGAGGGCGAGGCTGATATTACGAAAGATGATGGAAAACTGGCCTGGAAGACGGAGTTCGCCGCGAGGTGGGCAGCGCTCGACATAAGATTCGAAGCATACGGGAAGGATATCGCGGACTCCGTTAAGGTGAATGACTGGGTCTCGAGGAACATTCTAGGATTCGAGCCGCCCATGCACATCAGGTACGAGATGTTCCTAGATGAATCGGGTAAGAAGATATCGAAATCCATTGGAAACGTCTTCACCCCCCAGCTATGGTATAGGTATGGGACCCCAGAAAGTCTCCTACTCCTCCTGTTTAAACGCGTGACGGGGACTAGGGTCCTGACCCTCCAAACGGTGCCCAAGCTCATGGA
>JANXDQ010000004.1:0-21128 GCA_025059415.1 Aigarchaeota archaeon | reverse complement strand
AGCCACCATCAAGGTTGTAAACGGCTTCATAAAACTGTTCAAGGGAAAAATGCAGCTAAACCTAGGTAGATATGGAACGGTCGAGCAGGCGGAGGAAGAGATTGAAGAATTGAATCTCGAGAACAACCTCTCCGAAGCCCCCCAACCAGTCAGGGATTTCGGCGATAGAAGACCTCGAAGACGGTTCAGACCTAGGAGATAGAATTCTGGGTACTACGATGGGAGGCGAGGCGGCGGCCCGGGGAAAATCACTTATATACGGGATTCGGGAAAATATTTTGAGCTAGATTTTGGACGATGAGGAGTTCCAAATCATACCCGTTGAGACGCCGAAGGTCGAAGTGGAGGTTCCGAGGGATAAACTTATCTTATTTATCAAATTCGCCGAGGAACTGGGTTGGGATAAATCAAAGATAAAGCGCTACATCAACGCGGCGCTAAGGCTGAGTAAACTTGAACGCGAGGCGGGCAAAAGCTACGCATCGCTCCTAAGGGATTACAACAGGTTGTCAAGCGAGGAGGTTAAGCTCCGATACTCCATCGAGCAGCTCATGGAGAAGAGGAAGAGGATTGAAGAAGACCTAAATCTCTACCTCGAGCAATATAAGCTAACACTCGAGCTCGTCGGGAAATTAACGGGGCTCATCGACGCTCTCAGGAAGAGAGGCCTGAACATAGACGACCTGGAGAAGACGCTAAACGTCGTAGAATCCCTCAGGGGGGCGGGCTACGACGTACAAGAGATAATAAGAATGATCGAAGAACAGAGAGATCTAGCATCCGCGATCAACGAGCTCAAGAGCGCGCTAGAGGGGGTCAAGATGGAGGCCCAGCAACTCCATGAGAGAAGACAGAGGATCCTAAATGAGATCGAGGAGATTCATGGAATCGCGGGGGAGCTCGATGAGCTGAAGAGGCTCAAGTCAGAGCTCGAGCGGGAGATCCAGGATGTTAGAAAACGTCTTGGGGAGGCCGAGGCAAGGCTTGAGGAGGTCAATGCAGAGCTCGAGCGCCGTTTAAGTCGAAAAGCCAGCCTAGAAGAATTGGATGGGTTGATAATGCAGCTTAAAGCCGACGCCGAAAAGCTCAAATTTGAAAATGAGAAGCTTTCTAAGGAGTTATCCGAACTTTTGGGGATCCAGGGGGGCATTGAGGAGATCAAGAGGAAGATTGAGGAGGAACGTGGGAAATTGGAGGGACTTGAGAGGGAGATTTCGAGTAGGGAGGCCTATCTCGAGATCTTGGAGGGAGAGCTCTCGGCGGCGCATACGATGCTGAAGCTCTTCACGGATCCGCAGGGGATTGAGGTCGAGGATCTGGAGACCTTAGTAGATCAACTTCAGAGGATAGTCAAGATAAAGCGTGGAGAGCTCGCGGCCTTGAAGCCGCTGGAACCCCACCTACTAAATCGCGTCCGCGAGAACATAATCTCCCTAGTCCTCCCATATGTCAGAAACGAATTCGTCCCGAAGAAGGTCTTCGAGCAGTTGGAGAAGGAGGTTAAGAGACTTGAAGAGAAGAGGGTAGCTCTAGAAGAGGAACTCACATCACTTAGAAGGGCCCTTGAAGCGAAGAGGGAGGAAGCCCCGGCGCCGCCCCCCAAGGAGTCCCGTATAGAAGCTTTCACAGCCGATGGAAGCCCCCTAGATCTGAAAAACCTAGACAAGGGTAAGAAGATTAGGATCATCTGCCCATCTTGCAAGAGCTCCGTGGTGATGGGCATCCCGCCGAAGGAGGAGCTTGAAGAGCTCGCCTCAAATAACTGTAGGCTCGTTTTCACGTGCGGTGGATGCGGAAAGTCATTTGATGTCTCGATCCAGCTATTGTTAAAGAAAGTGGAGGGTTGATTAGGGATTGGGGGAGGGGCGGCCGGTAAACCCCATAATCAAGATGCTAGCTTGGAGGGTTAAGAAGCTGAGGGTTGAAGATGTTCAACGCGTCCTCGCGGCGATCGCCTCCCTCGATGATGGGCCATTTACTTTGACCGAAGTGATAAGTTTGCTCCCAGATGAGATAAGGGTGGATAGGAATAAGCGGAGGAGGGTTGGGAACCTGCTCCAAGGATTGGTCTCGCTTGGTTATCTCTCTAAGCCCAGTGAACGGAAGTGGGTTAAGAATGCTCCAACGCTCAGCCACTTCTTGAGCCAATACCTACTCGAACTCTCTTCTATCGAGAAGATTCCTCCCCATCCCCCGGGCTCTGGGAAGGTAATTCCCCAGAGGCAGAAGTTGGGGAAGTTCTCTTCAAGATAATCGAGCCCTTCCAGTCCATTGGGATCTCGATAAAACGCCATTCCTTTCCGAGGAATCTCGCCGCGAGGATCGGCTTCGGCCTAATCTCAGCGCCGCAATGCGGGCACCTCACCACGAAGAATTTACAGAAGTCTAATAACCGGTTAACCTGTAAACTATTCAACGCCACATACGGCTTATTACTCGACTTGACCTCGATCGCCAAAAGCTCTCCCCCATCGACCGCGATTATGTCTGGTTTGGGGAGTTTGCCGGCCCCGCTTCCCGGGGTTCTAACGGCATAGGTTCCCGGCTTCCCCTCGATGGCGAACTTCTGGATTAAATAATATTCGCCCTCATATCCCATTCTCGCCTTATAACGGGGTGATGAAGCATCCCTAGGCTTCTTAGGCATGTAAGTGAATCTACTGCCTCTAATATATGCGAATCCCCGCTCTTAGTATTACTCCGCAACTCCCCATGAAGTTGAGCGGCCGCAGGACTTGGCTTGGAGGGGGGACGTGTCTTCTTCTCAATAATCCATCTTGGGCCCGGTCAACTCATAGGAGTCTTTAAAGTTATTGGACGGTCACGCTCTTGGCGAGGTTCCTGGGTTTATCCGGGTCGTGTCCCCTCTCGATGGCCAGGTAGTATGCGAGGAACTGGAAGGGGACGATGTAGATTATTGGGCTGAGGGCTTCATGTATGCTCGGTAATCCGAGCCACCAGTCGGAGATGCCGCGAAGCTCCTGATCTCCCTCTGTTCCAACGCAGTAGATCTCGGCCCCCCTGGCCTTCATCTCCATCATGTTCCCGATCACGTTTTTCCTGGTCGAGTCGTTTGGCGCTATGAAGAATACTGGATACCCTTCCTCGATGACGCTTATCGGCCCATGCTTGCTCTCTCCAGCCGGGTAGGCTATGCAGGGGATGTAGCTGAGCTCCATGACCTTGAGTCTCGCCTCCCGCGCCGTGGCATAGCTCGCCCCTCTTCCGAGGAAGAATATGCTCTTCGCATCAGCCAACTTTTTGGCGAGAGACTTTATGGGGTCGTGGGAAATCTCTATCGCCCTTTTCATGAGCTCGGGGAGCCTTTCAAGCTCCTCCCTGAATTCATCTATCTCATATTGCGCTAATTTCCCCCTCTTCCTGGCGAGTGTCAGAGCGAGCTGGGCTAAGACGGTGAGTTGGGCCGTGAAGGTCTTCGTGGCCGCCACCCCGATCTCCGGGCCAGAGTTCTGGAGGACATAGGCCCTAGAGACCCTGGTGAGGGTTGAGCCCACCACATTCGTTATGCCTAAAACGGTCGCGGCCCTCATCCTGGCATGATCAACGGCAGCTAGTACGTCGGCGGTCTCACCGGACTGGCTGACGGCCAATATGACGGTGTCTATACCTATCGATTTCCCATAGTTCTCGATGAACTCCGAGGCTATTACTGGGGTCGCATTGAGCATGGCGACTTTTGAGAACATGTAGGAGCCGGCGACACACGCGTTGTGTGATGTTCCGGCGGCGACGAGGAAGACGTTACGAGCCCTATCCAGAAACTCCGCCAAGAGATCCAGATATTTCTCCTGAGCTCTGAGGGCTTCTCTGAGGGTGTACGGCTGCTCATTTATCTCCTTAAGGGTGAAGTGGGGGTATCCCGACTTCTCCGCCATCTCGATCGTCCATTCAAGCTCGATTATCCGCTTCTTGACCTCTATGCCCGATTCGAGCTTGTAGATCCTAATCTCCCTGGGAGTTATGTATCCCGCATCTCCGTTATCGAGGAAGATCACCCTGCGGGTGCGCTCTATGAAGGCGGCCACATCGCTCGCCACGAAGTTGACGCCATCGCCCAAGCCGATCACGAGGGGCGATTCATTTCTCGCAAAAAAGATCTTCCCCGGTTCATGTGATGATATTATGGCAAGAGCATAGCTTCCCTTAAGCCTCTTAACAGCGGAGAAGAACGCTTGGAGAAAGTCTTTTCCGGACCTAAGGTTCTCCTCGATTTGATGTGCTATGACCTCCGTATCCGTCCTAGATCTAAACACGTGCTTCCTCTCGATAAGCTCCTCCTTCAACTCGAGGAAGTTCTCGATGATGCCATTGTGTACTATTGCTATCTTGTCCTCGCAATCAAGCTGTGGGTGCGCGTTTACCTGTGTTGGAGCCCCATGAGTAGCCCATCTCGTGTGGGCGATCCCAATAGATCCAGGCATATTATCAAAGTTGAGCCTTTGATGTATCTCGTCGATCTTGCCAGAGTCCTTCTTCACATATATCCGGGCTTCTGAGATCGTCGCCATCCCGGCGGAGTCGTATCCCCTATATTCCAGCCTCTTTAACCCGCGGTGTAGTAGCGACGCCACTTCACCGCCTTCAGCAGCGCAACCAATTATACCACACATCTATCTTCCCAAGTTTGTTGAAGTAGCTATTGTTTAAGGCTTAGCTTTCTAGAAAGTCCGGGATTGCATATTCTAGAGGAGTAGAAGCCCTCATGAGATTAAGTTAAAATCATCGAGAATTGATGGGGTTCTACGTGGGCTATCCATATAATTTCTCGGCGACATCCTCTAATTTGAGGGAGATTAGTTTCTCCCTAGTCGGCCTCCCAGACTCATCCCATCCCCTTAATCGATAATATGTCTTCAGGAGCTCCATGAATTGCCCGCGGTCAAGTAGGATCCCCTTTGTTGATCCCTCCGGCACTGGGTCCTCGAAGTTTCTGTCGGGGAGCGCATCATCCTTCACGCTGACCCCCCTCCTCAACATGGCCATGACCCTGGTCAGATTCCAAACACGCTCTGAGGCCGTGAGCAACTCGTCGAGGGTGAATTCCCTACCGACGACGGCTGAATACGCCTCTGCATAGATATTTGGATCTATTCCAAGTTCAACCCAATATAGCCTGCATACTCCGAGCATGTCGAAGAGCGGCCGCATATGCTGGAGATAGATCACCCTCTCCGCCTTATCCCTCTGATAACTGGTCCTCCCGGCCTCCACGTCGTAAGTTATGGCCCATGACCTGTTGTGATGTGCTCCGATATCGCAGGTGGCGTAGCTGAGGGCCATGGCGGGCGCGGCCCTGTGATCATACGCGCTGATCTCCAGTCCCTTAACGTGCATCGCGAATTTCTCCGACCCCATCTTGACGTATTTGGCCAAGGCCCTGACGCCGAGCGCCATTAATGTGCCAAACCCCCTGCGTTCAGCTATCATCCCTATGAGCTCATACACTTTCTCGGCGTCTCCCCACGTGACCTCAAATCCGACATCGTCTTTTGTCAGCAAACCCCTTTGGAAACACTCCGCCACGAACGCGATCACGGCTCCCGTAGAAATCGTGTCCAATCCATAGTAGTCGCAGAGGTATATTGCCTTAGCGACCTCCTTCAAGTTCCCTAGCCCGAGGTTTGATCCGAGCATCCCCAGATTTTCATAGTCCATGGTGGCCTCTCCGCCATCGAATCCAACCACGTGACCACAAGGGATTATGCAGTTCGCGCATGCCGAGACGTAGAGCTGGGAACTGTGGACCGCCCGGCCGGAGATCTCGTCTGCGTGTTCGAATATCGTTTTCTGGAAATTGAGCGTTGGAAGCGCTTCCACCGAGTTAGCCCACTCAACGGTCATATTCGTCCCATACTTCATCCAGTTTTCATACATCCTACTCGACTTAACCTCCCTTATCAGCCGCTTATTCACCTCTCTCAATCTCTCGGGGTCGGCGACATCGACTTCCCCACTCCCCCTCGCGACCAATGCCTTCAAGTTCTTGCTACCCATCACCGCCCCCATCCCGGTCCTACCCGCCTGCGCCTGTCTCCGCTCCTTCAACCCCCAATCCACGTTTATCGAGGCATAATTTACCAAGTTCTCTCCCGCGAGTCCTATCGAAGCTATTGAGCAGTTTCTGCCATATTTTCCCCGTAGCTTCTCGTCAACCTCTTTTGAATTCAGCTTCCGCAGTTCGGGCGCGGCGATGGCCTCGATTTTCCCATTCTCTATCAACAGGTAGCTTAGCTCACTTGCCCTCCCCCTGATTATTAAGGCGTCGAATCCGGCCTTCCTCACCATGTAGCCGAAGTATCCGCCGACGCTGCTGTCCCCATAGATGTCTGTTTGAGGGCTTATCGCGGCGAATGTGGTCTTGCATCCACCGAGGAAACCCGTGGCCGCGAGGGGGCCGGTCGCCACCACGAGCACATTCGATGGATGCGTGCCGTGCACTATCTCATTCAGGTGCTTGAAGACTATGTATGCCGCCCAACCCCTCCCGCCTATGAAGTCGTATGCAAGCCTCTCGTCGGGTTCCTTCACTTCGACTCCGCCGGATGAGAGATCTATCTCCGCTATCTTGCCATAGCCACGCGTCAAGGTTAGATTTCTTAAAAATTGATGATTTAAAAGTATTTGGCTAGACCGGGGACTCCGGGAAATCGGTTAATTTAGCTTGTTGTAAGTGGAATTTCAGGATCCTGCTTTGGGTTACTAGGGTGCTTGAGGAGAGCCCGACGACCCCTTCGAGGGCTTTGAACGCTTCTGAGAGATTTTCGAGTTTCAGCGGTGGATGCCTTAATGCTGCCCTGCAGATTTCCCTGAATCTCCAGACTCCTAGTGGTATCCAGCCTTCATAGACCTCGGCTATGACTATTACTGAGGCCTGTCTCCTCTCATCCCTCAACTTCTCCAGAACCGGGAGCCTCAGGGCGTGATAGGCTCCTCCAACGTTTTCCGGGTATCGATCGACATCTCCCGGGAGCTCGGCGTCGTAGTAGATTTTGATTATGTTTTGTTTATGCCAGGCCTCGAATACCTCGAACATCCACGGCCCCGGGATCATGAGGGCCGTGACCCTGTTGAAGTGGGCGAAGTGGCTGAAGAGCCTTATCTCGTTTATCCATGGATATCTCTTGATTTCGCTCCTGAATTTCTTCCCGAGCTGATCATCCACCGCCGTTATGCTCCACTCGGTTGGGACGAGCTTCCTCCACCTCTTCGAGCCCAAGAGACCCATCGAGAGCAGCCTGACAATGTATTGTTCGCGTATTCCAGATGAGTAGAGATGGTCGATAGCCTCGTATGCCCGTAGATCGACGTCATAAACCACCTTCTCGACCGACTTCGGTATCCTCGGATTCTCGGCTATGATGGCCCTCCGCATCGGCGCCGAAGGGCCTGTTGGAGAGGCCCTGACCAGGAAATTCGGGTGTAGGGTGGGCTCCTTTTCGAGCTCGAGCTCGATGTCGATCGGGTTTTTCGCCATGGCGAGCTCGTGTAGGGTTGCCAGTATCTTGTCGGGGTTCCTAGCATCTATCACATTCGTCGGCCGCTTCCCCCTGACAAGGCTCACCCTCATCGCGACGAGCTCCTCAAGCGGGATCTCGAGCCATTTGTCATATTGTTCTAACAAGCTTGTATCTGCTTGGAGTGGGGGCACTAATGGGCCTGCCAGCACCCTCGGATATCCCCAGGACCCGATGAATGTTGAAGGCGGCGAGGATCCGAAGACCGTTCTAGATGATTTAATCCTTCTAAGCAGTTCCCTCACATCTTTCAGGTAGGGGCATATTTCCAGCCTACACCTCTTGTAGTCCCCCCTGCACACCGGGCACTCGGCATTCTCCTGACCGGACTCCGCGGCGGCCGCTAAGCCATAGCTCCTCAGCGTCGGCAACCCTACACCAAAATGACGCGGTGATGCCTCTATATTTCACTTAGGTGGACATTTGCAGGGCTTTGATCCGCAGTTGGGGCACCCGAGACCGTATTTGGCCAGGATAGCTCCCTCCAGGTCTATCCCAACGACATTGCAGAAGCTGAGAAGCCATGCCAGGAGGTCGGCGACCTCGCTCTCCAAGACCCTTAGATCCGACTTTAGATAAGCGTCGGCGACCTCTCCGGCTTCAGAGATCATCCAGAGCAAAGTCTTATCGGCGCCCCTCCTCGAGTCCCGATCCAGATAAATCTCCGCCATCAATTCCTGGAGCTTCCTCAAGTCCATCTTCAAAATCAGGTGGAGGCGCGTCCTGGAAATAATCTTTTCAAGGAAACGCCGATTGCGACGAGGCCATAAAGAGCCTGCACAGACACCTTACATAAATTCCAATCGCTCCGATTTAAACCAGGAAACCAACCGGGGGCCACGAAACGGTATTGGGGTCGGCCCGGCTCTTCCTGCATCACAATTCAGTCTGGAGCGGCTGCCTCATCCCCTGATGTTTTAATTGATTTTAGTGAATTTATATCTTCCCAGGGCTATGTTGGCGCCGATATAAGTATCATTTCATTAAAAAGACCTTGCCGGCCCAAAATCGCCGCTTGTCCTTTACCTTAACCATTTTTCGGGATCAAATCCTAACACTCCTCAATATCCCTTTTTACGATCTTGTTGCGAAAGTTTTTATCTTTTATCGGTTCTAAAATTGCTAATATGCACGCGAAGAAAAGATTAATGATTCTGGGAATTCTATCTTATGTAATTTATGCTATTGCTGCAACAGAAATAGGTCCGGCAATTCCTGGGATGCGTTCGGAGTTGAAGTTAGATGAGGCGATCATAGGCTTCGTGGTTAGCCTTCAATCGCTAGCCGGGGTCCTCGCAGTTTTTGGTGGATTTTTGTCCGATAGATTCGGGAAACCGATGATCATCGCCTTATCCCTGGGAATTATGGGCGTAGGAGCGTTAATGTTATCTTCCCTTCCACTAATCTGGCTTCTCGGAGCTGCATTCTTCATATTGGGCGTGGGAATCGGGTTTTTTGAGGCCTCGATAAATGCGTTCATCTCAGAAATATACCATGAAAAGAGGGGGATGGCCATAAACCTTCTACATATAGGATGGGGTATAGGGTCCACAGCCGGGCCTTTATTCATGACGCTCGTCATTCTGAGTTACGGGACTTGGAGACTTGGATACTTTGTCATCTTTCCAATATTGGCTGCGGCTTCGATCATGTTTTTGATTTACACCAAGACTATCTCCTCCCATGTGAGTATAAAAGATTCGAAAGGCGGGTCGACAAAAATCGAATCCTCCATCGTAGTGAGATTTCTCCCATTAATGATGATCGCGTTTTTACTGGTTTTTTGTCAACTCGGCATGAGCAATTGGCTTCCCTCACTTCTCATTGATCAAGGAAGCTCCATCACCGAGGCGGGATTAACTGTCGGCATTTTCTGGGCCTTAATAGGTATTGGAAGAGTTATATGGGCACCATTTGTAGACAAGTTTCGTTACTGGCGTGTAATATTTCTCACGGGTTTTGGGGGCGCCGCATTGATGCTCTTAGCATCCACATCAATCCCAGTCCAAGTCAAGACAATTTTATGGGCTAGCTCCGGCTTATTGCTCGCCCCTGCTTATCCAACGATAATTGCATGGGCAACCGCAACTCGTCCGGAAGCTGGCGGAACATTATCAGGCGCCGTATACACGTTCGCAACCCTAGGCTCATTTGTTTCCACATTACTTGTCGGTTTACTCTTCAGTTCTCTGGGATCAACTACGGCTCAACTGGTCTTTCCACTTAGCATGATCCTCGTCGCCGCGACCTCGTATATCTTTCGTAATCTCGGGATCGGGGGAGACATAGCTTAACGAAGCTGGTGAAGACGTAAGGATGATCGAGTTGGTGAAAAAACAACGAGTCGGAATGGGCTGATGACGCTCTAAGGTCTTTTTAGCGTGGGAAGGCTTCCACATTTATCCTGTATCTTTTCGCGATCTTTAGGAGCTTATTTTGACATTTCCTGATGTAGACCCTGTAATACCTCTCGGGTATGAATATTCTGATGACGTTTCCATCTTCCTCTATCCTGAAGTCTGGGATGTATTCGTGGAGGAGGCTTGAGATCTTGTGTGCCGGTTTGCTGAGCCCCTCTTCTTCCATCGGCTCCTCCGTCCTCAACGGAACCACGAAGTTCCTTTCCCCGAATACGTATAGCTCGAACTTCGGCTCGCCTGTCAGGAAGTCTTTGACGATTACGGTTGGCCGCGCCAAGTCGGCTTTTCGCAACCCCGCCGGGACCTTGACGGTCATCTCGAGCGCGTAGATTTCAGCGATCTCTCCCTTGTCCATGAAGATCACGGTGTCGACGATGGAGGGCAACATTCCTATGTCGACTCTGTTAGCTATCCTCTGGATCGCGTCTATGGGCGTCGTCGCGTGGATCACCCCGACCATGCCTATTCCGGCCAGCCTCAGGTCTATGAAGAGGTCGAAGTCCTCCGGCCCCCTGATCTCGTCGAAGATGGTGTAATCCGGCCTACTGAGGAGGAGTACGTCGTGGAGTTCATCATGTTTAGAGGCGGATTTGGAGTACTGGGTGATCTCCGGCGAGACGTGTAGATCCCTCGGGCTCTCAATGGTCTTGACGATCTTATTGAGCGATCTATAGTATTCCGCTAATGCCTGGGCGAACGTTGATTTGCCCATCCCAGGGGGTCCTGCGATCAATATCCCCTCCGCCTGGAACTCTAACCTCTCAATTACCTGTATCGGTATGTAGTAGTCGGTGAGGGACTTCTTGATTATCGGCTTGACTATCGTCAGCTCGAATCCATCCGAGAAGGGAGGCCTGGTCGCGACTATCCTGAAGTTTCTGAGTTGGAATATCTTGACGCCCGGCTTATCAACTTCGAGGAACGCCTCGATGCCCAGGCCCTTATACGCCTCCTTCATCAAGTGGGATAGTATTAACTCCATCTCCTCCCTACTCGTCGAAGTTTCTGATACGTTTTCAAGCCTCCAATTCCTCGGCGAACCCCGCTTAACCCTCGGAGGAAGACCTTCCTTGAGGTGTAAACTCATGACATCCTCGGTGAATAGCTCGTGGATATTTAATGGTGGAGGGGGGAGCTCATAAACGACTTCGATTCTCATGGACTCGGCGATCTTAGCGGTTATCGGGTCGCATGTTATCAGCTTGGCACCTTTTTTCCTGGCCTCCTGCAATATTGGAAGCCTGTTACCATTAACTTCTTTGCCCACGTAATCCAGCTCTATGCCGGCCCTAATACAAGCCCTCACTAGCTTTTCGAGGCCTTCCAGTCCAAGCGTGTCGCCTTCCGCGGCTTGGTGCTCTATATCCGCCAAGATTTGCCTGTGGAGTAGCATCTTACCCCGTATAAGCCCAGATTCAGCTAGGTGTGCTGCGGCCTTGAGCTGAATGGCCGACAAATCAGGGATATAAACCCCTTCAACCATCCCACTAGGTTCCCTCTTTTTCGGGACAGGCTCAACGACTTATCTAATAAACTCTGCCCTCCAAGATTCTCATCAAGGCTTAAATATGGGACTCGCAACCTGCACCCGGATGAGCGATCAAGCCCAAGAGCAGCTCGAGGAAAGGAAGGCCGAGCCCCAAGGCAAGGAGCAAGTCGAGCAAGCCCAGCAGCAGCCCGCTTCCAAGAAGGCCCTGAAATGGGGTGTAGTCAACATCTACTCAAGTTATAACAACATAATAGTTCATGTGACGGATCTCACGGGCGCTGAGACCATTGCGAGAGCCTCAGGTGGGATGTTCGTTGACTCCGGTAGATTGGAGCCGACGCCCTACGCCGCGACTAGGGCGGCAAGCTATGCCATGGAGATCGCCAAGCAGAATGGGATAAACGCCGTCCACATCAGGGTCAGGGCTCCGGGAGGGGTTAAGGCGAGGACCCCGGGTCCGGGAACACAGGCCGCGATAAGGGCCATAGCGCGCTCAGGAGTCATGATAGGCAGGATAGAGGACGTGACCCCGATTCCACACGACTCAGTTAGGAGAAAGGGTGGAAGGAGGGGAAGAAGAGTCTAGAACTCTCAAAAAACTCTTATTGAAAACCACTATTGTCCCCAGTCGACAGGCCTTTAACCTAACCGCTATTCAAAATGGTGTGATATAGATGTATTCGAGCACGTGGTCAACGGGGTGTCCCCCAATACAGTTTTAATGATAACTTGCGGGAAGAAGGCCCTTGGATGGAGGACCTTAACGGCATGCACTACTAGATTGAATGGATTAATGAAGGCCGCGGAAATGCTTATAGAGAATTATTGGCTTGTACCTATGTCTCAAAACGGTTTTGGTGAGGTGGAGAGCATGCCCAGTTTTATTGGGGTAGATATAGGGACTACCGGGTCAAAGGTGCTACTCATAGACGATGGGGGAAAGATAATCGATAGGGAGGTCGTTGAATATTCACTCCACACGCCCAAGCCAGGATGGTCGGAGCAGAACCCTGAGGATTGGTGGATGGCGGTGAAAAAGGCTATCAAATGCATCGTAGCAAAGGCGAGAATAGATTCCAGCTGCATTGAGGGGATAGGGTTGACGGGGCAAATGCACGGACTCGTGATGCTAGATGAGGAGCTGGAGGTGATCCGCCCCGCGATACTCTGGAATGATCAGAGAACTGCCGCGGAAGCTGAATTTCTAAATAAGGAATTCGGCAAGAAGATCATAGAGATAACGGGGAGCATAGTCCACACCGGATTTACAGCCCCTAAAATCCTCTGGGTTAGAAATAATGAACCCGAAAAACTCAGAAAAATGAAGAAGTTCATGTTGCCGAAGGACTACGTTGGATTCAAGCTCACAGGAAATATATCAACAGATGTGAATGACGCTTCAGGAACCAGCCTATTTGATGTTAGAAAGAGAAAGTGGTCAGATGAACTGATCTCGGAACTTGACCTTTCCTGGGAAATATTTCCAGAGGTCCTAGAGTCTCCTGATATTCGAGGGGAATTAAGTAGCGAGATTGCGAAAGAACTTGGACTCAGACCTGGTTTACCCGTCGTTGCGGGGGCTGGAGATCAAGGAGCCGCTGGCGTGGGCGCTGGAGCGGTTTCCGAAGGAGTAGTCTCGGTGAACATCGGGACATCGGGGGTCGTCTTCACGGGGTCGAATGAATACAGATTTGATCCAGAGGGCAGGCTCCATGCATTCTGCCACGCATCTCCTTCAAAGTGGCACTTGATGGGAGTCATGTTATCCGCTGGCGGGAGCCTGAGGTGGTTCAGGGATTCGCTTGGACACTTGGAAAAGGCCGCCGCCTCACTAATCAATGAGGATCCATACGATCTCCTCGTGAAAGAGGCGGATAACGTCCCTTTAGGATCTGAGGGCCTGATCTTCCTCCCATACCTCTCGGGAGAGAGAACCCCACACGCCGACCCGTATGCGCGTGGAGTCTTCTTCGGGCTATCGCTCAAGCATGGCAAAGGACACCTTGTGAGGGCAATACTTGAAGGTGTTGCATTTGGGTTAATGAACTCCCTCGAACTGATGATCAATGTCGGAATCGAACCCAGGGAGCTGAGAATCCTCGGCGGCGGATCGAGGAGCCTACTCTGGAGGAGGATCGTGGCCGACGTCTTCGGCTTAAAGGTGTATTTACTCGAGGTCGATGAAGGGTCATCATACGGAGCTGCAATACTGGCAGCCGTCGGGGCAGGACTCTACAGCGGAGTTGAGAAAGCAGTTGATAGCGTAGTTAAGACCAGGGACCCCATTAATCCCGATGAAAAAGCTCATGAAACTTATCGACGTTATTACGAGCTATACAATAGGCTCTACCAAGCGTTAAAACCCGGGTTCAAGGAGCTCGCGAATCTACCGTGACCCAGACAACTATTTAACGAATACGGGGGGGCTATTATTTATTAAAACGTTCTCATAATTTCGTTTAAGCCTTGGTCAAGAGAGTAGCCATTCTAGACGCGAATAGGTGTGTCGGATGCCAGATATGTATGCTTATTTGCTCGGAGAGGCTGGGGTATGCGGGTTTAACAAAGTCGGCGATATGGGTTGTCACTCCCGGAGGGGTGGAGAGGGGATTCACGGTCATAGTCTGCAGGGCCTGCAAAGATCCTCCTTGTGCGAGGGTCTGCCCCGAGGAAGCTCTTAAGATTAGGCCGGGTGGAGGAGTACTACTTGATCCTAGAAAGTGCATCGGCTGCGGCCACTGCGTCGCAGCCTGCGATATAGGCGCCATTAGACTCGACCCAGAGACCGGTAAGCCGATAGTATGCGTCTACTGTGGCTACTGCACCCAGTTCTGTCCACATCATGTGATAGCCTTGGAGGAGGTGTTATGACGATGAAGGAGAATTGGGTCAACACGCTCTCAAGGGTTCTCTACATAGACCTTGCAAGGAAGGACTACTGGGTTGAGGATCGCGAGGATCTGTTTGGGGAATGGCTGGGAGGAATAGGAGTTGCAACAAAGCTCTATGGGGAAGAGGTCGCGAGTAATGCCGACCCTCTAGGACCCGAAAACTCGATAATATTCTCGGTCGGCCCACTAACCGCCATTTACCCCATGGCCTCGAAAACCATCGCGGTCTTCAAGTCTCCGCTGAACAACAATTTCTCGGAGTCACATGCGGGCGGCAGATCGGCATCCGCCATGAGGTTCGCGGGGTACGGTGCGATAATCATCAGATACGCGAGCGAGAGACCTGTCTATCTCATCATCGAACCTGATAAGGTGAGATTCAGGGATGCAGGGGCGTTGTGGGGAGTGCGAAGCGCCGAGACTGTTGGGAGGATCCTCAGAGAGGTTACGAGCGGGGCGGGATTGAGGAGCATCCTGAGAATAGGCGGGGCCGGGGAGCGCCTCGTCAGATACGCATCCGTGATGGTGGAGACGTTCAGGCATTTCGGGAGGATGGGGCTCGGAGCGGTCTTCGGATCTAAGAAATTAAAGGCGATCGTGATAATCGCCGGCAAAAACTTCAAGATCCCGGATCTGAAGGAATACAGGGAAGTTCGGCGCGAGCTATACGAGCTGACCCGCGGGCCTGGGACGAAGAAATACCACGACCTCGGAACCGCGGAAAATGTGATCCCGCTCAACGTGTTGGGGGCTCTACCGACGAGGAACTTCAGCGGTGGGAGATTTGAGGGAGCCGAGGAAATAAGTGGTGAAAAGTTGGCGGAAACGATGTTGGCCCGCAGGGTCGCCTGCTCGGCCTGCCCAGTCGCCTGTATACATTTAGCCGCGATAAGGGAGGAATATGAGGAGGAGAAGTTCCTCTACAAAACCGAGTTCATCTCATATGACTACGAGCCGATCTACGCTCTTGGAACAAACCTCGGGATAAATGATAGATTCGGGCTATTGAAGATGTTAAAGGCGGTTGAGGATTGGGGGCTAGACGCCATATCCACGGGAGTAGTCCTCTCCTGGGCCACGGAAGCGTTTGAATGCGGATTAATAAACAAGGATGAAACACTCGTCTCCCTGAGATGGGGTGATTGGAGGGCCTATATCGAGGCCATCAAGAACATTGTGTTACAGCCCAATGAATTTTACAAGACGCTGGCATTGGGCGTCGAAGAGGCCGCTAAGAAATATGGAGGTCGGGAATTCGCGTTATCATTCAACAAAGTTGAGCCGGCTGGATACCTAACAGGCCCCCTGTACTTCATCTCACTGGCAGTTGGCTCGAGGCACTCACATCTAGATGCGGGCGCATATTCACTAGACCAGAAAATATTCTCTAGGGGCGAGGTGCTGCCAAAGCCGGAGGAAGCCGCGAGGATGATCGCAGAGGAGGAGGCTTGGAGGCAGGTCCTGACCTCGCTGGCCCTATGCTTGTTTGCGAGGTCCATCTATACGCCTGAAAAAGTCACTAAAGCCCTTAATGCCTTGGGATACGGTTTCACGCCGGAGGAACTAAAGAAGCTCGGGTGGAAGATCTACCTCGAGAAACAGAGGATCAAGCGAAGTGAGGGATTTAGGCCCTCTGAGATCAGGCTGCCTGAGAGAATATTCGAGACGCCTACACCGCTTGGAAAAATTTCGAAGGAATACTTCCAGCAGGCTCTAAGCGCCTTCGATGAGGTCATGGGAAAATGGGCTTAATTCTGGAAATTTTAAAGCCAGAGCTTCTCCCAGACGCACCATGGCCAAGAGAAGATGGAAACAGCATCCACCAAGCATACCCCAAAATACTGTCTTCTCAACGACAAAACCGGGTTTGGAAGATGTGCCCCGGGTGGGACTCGAGCCCACGACCCCCCGGTCTTCAGCCGGGCGCTCTCCCAGTCTGAGCTACCGGGGCCATTTCATGATATTTTTTAAGCAGCTTAAAAACGTTCCCAATCTTCCCAAGCCATCCCCCTAAAGGCCGGTCTTAATCCAACATCATGCGGTGATATATTGCCGCGTCTCTCCTTAGCGAATTTTAAATTTTGGAAGGAAGTTTATTCAATTATCCCGTCGATGCGGCAAAATTGCGGCGAAAGAAGCTATAAATTATCCATTAGCATTTGAATAATATGCCCATAGAGAATAGTGAGATTGGAGTGGGGAAGACAGCTGCAGTATTGATCCTGATGATATGTATCTTGATGGCGATGGCTCCTATTGGTGCTGAAATTCTAGAGGGGCCGAGCGTGGAAAATACCGCGGCTCGAGCCCAAGTAGCGAAGAAGCTAGTCGTCCGAGCGGTTTTCCAGACTCCTGTCAGTGAGCCATGGGATGGCGCAATCCACACCGCAATCATGGCGGTGGCAGAGGAGTATCGAACGAAGGGGATTGAAGTCGATTATCAATTCGTTGATAAGAAAATTGATCCGAAGGAGTTTGAACTCGCATTGAGGGATGCTGCAAAAGTCGCGGATGTCGTGTTCTTAGATGCGTTTCTAAAAGAGGATATAGCTAGGAGGGTGGCAAGGGATTTTCCGAATGTTGCCTTCGCGGCTGGAAGCGAGTACTCACCAACACCTCCCAACTTTGCCGTATTCGATAACTGGTTACATCAACCAGCATTCCTCGCGGGAATAATTGCGGGTAAGATAACTAAGACAAATAAGATAGGCGTCGTCGCCGCGATGCCGATTAACGAGGTCAATAGGATAGTTAATGCCTTCATACACGGCGCAAAGACCGCCAATCCCGATGTTGAGGCGATGGTGGTCTACTTGCTCGGGAACATTCCACCGGGTGAATCTCCGTGGTATCATCCTGCGACAGCGAAGAGGCTGGCTAAGACCCTCATAGACAATGGTGCAGACGTGATATTCGCCGAGAGGGTTGGAGCGGAGGAGGCGGCGAGGGAGGCGTATCAGCAGGGTAAGGAGGTCTGGGTCATAGGCAACATGGCGGATCAATATGAGAGGGCGCCCGAGGTGACGATAACGAGCCTGGTATGGGACATGAGGCCCACCGTTAGAATAGTGTTCGAGAGAGTCCTAAGTGGATCCTTCACAGCTGACAATCTCGGAACATATTCGTGGATGAGCTTTGGAGGATCATATCTAGCTGACTTCCACCACTTTGGAAGGCCAAGCCCGCCACTAAATGAGGAGATACTGAGCCTCGTGAACGAATGGGAGGAGAAGATAGAGACCGGAATGACGTGGGTGCCGATAATCGAGCTTCCACCAGAACAGGTATGGACTAAGCCGTTAGCAGCTGAACTTCCAATCGTACCTCTGGCCGCCTCTCTTATTTCAGGAATAATTGCAGGATTCGTCATATGCTTGGTTATAACAAAGATAATGAGGCGGAAAACTTCCGAAGCTAAAATTGCGAGGCGCTGAAGACGACAGTAAGAGTAAGGAGGGCGAGGCGCCATGGATGAAATCGCGGTGAAGGCGGTTGGCCTGAGAAAGGTGTACGTCGGAGGCGCGGTGGCCCTAGATGGCGTGAGCTTCGAGCTGGAACGCGGGAAGATCTATGGACTCGTCGGCCCAAATGGCGCTGGAAAATCGACCCTTACGAACGTGATAGCAGGCTATCTGGCTCCTGACGAGGGGGAGGTATACGTGAATGGCGTGAGAATTGAGGAGTACCACCAAGCGGTGATCGAGGCCGGGGTCGTCAAGGTCGAGCAGCATCCAAACCTCGCACCCGCCCTAACACCACTCGAGCACCTCGCCCTCCTAATCCCCACATTTTTCTCCGATCTCGATTCTCTTAGATCTGAAGTCAGAAGCCTCGTAGGAGAATTAGGAGTTCATGTCGCTCTTGACCAGGAGGTTGAAAAGCTCTCAATTAGCCAGCAAAGGGTCTTTGAGATAATTAGGGCGCTCATGCTCTGTAGGATGCTCCGCGATCTCGGGAGAAAGCCGGTCCTCATACTGGATGAGAGCACGGCATATCTCCCCATCCAGCAAAAGAATTCCCTGAAGGATTACCTCAAGAAGCTCGTCAACGCAGACTACACGGTGATGCTCATCTCTCATGACTTATCCGAAATCCTGGATGTTTCCGATGAGGTGGTAATAATGTCAAATGGCAAGATAGTGTCGATGATGAAGTCGGATAAAATCGACTTCAACGAATTGATGAGAAGCATGTTCGAAGAGGTCCCATTAATCGATGTTAGGAGGGGGGTGGAGGCCATGCGGCTGGATGGGGAAGCCCTCAGGGTAGAAGGACTTAGCGTTAGGGATGATAGGGGAGAACTCGTGATAAAGGATCTCAACCTCGTAGTGGGGGTCGGGGAGATACATGGGGTCGCCACGATCCCTGGAACTGGGGAGAAGGAGCTCGCTGAATGCATTTATGGGGTTAGGGCGCCTGATTCCGGTAGACTCGTACTCTTCGGCGAAGATGTGACGGGAAAGAGCGTTCAAGAGATGAGGAGACGCGGCGTGGACTTCCTCTCAGATGATAGAATCATGGATGGGTTGATATTGGGGGCGAGCGTCGAGGATAATTTAACGATAGGAAACGATGATTATTTCTCCCACGGGATCATACTCGACCCCGAGAAGAAGAGGGGGCTTGCCGAGAAGCTCGTGGGGGAGTTCTCAATAATTGCGAAGAACTTGAAGGATCCGATTGAAACCCTCTCAGGTGGAAATATGCAGAGGACCTATATCGGGAGAGTTCTGGGAAGGCGGAGCAAACTCCTCATATCGCTTCACCCGACAGTCGGCCTCGACCCCATGGGGGTCAAGATATTCTTTGAGAAAGTGGTGGAGAGGAAGAAGCTCGGGTTGACGACTCTAATCTTCTCCCCCAACATAAAGGAGCTCCTGACATTCTGCGACAGGGTCTCCGCGTTTGTTAATGGAAAGATCATTGAAACATATCATCCATCTGAGATAGATGTGAGGAGGCTCGGGATGATCATAAGCGGGTTGATGGCGAATTGTTCGAGTTGAGGCTTCAACGCAGGGAGCCCCTTCCAACGCTCCAGAGACTGGGCCTACCAATCATAGCTGTCTGCCTCGCTCTCCTCACCTCATCTATCTACGTCTTCATGGCCGGCGGAGACATAATAGGCGTATACTACTACCTCTTGACGTGGCCATTTGAGAACCTCCCCGAGATCTTTGTCACCGCAACGCCACTAATCCTCCTCGCATTCGCGGTATCCATAGCCTTTAGATCCAGATTCTGGAACCTGGGCGCACACGGCCAATTCATCGTCGGCGGATTGGTGGCCGCCTATCTCGGCGTACATCTCAAGCACCTGCCCCCAGTCATCCTCATACCGCTCATATGCGCGATGGGGTGGCTTGGAGGGGCCGCCGTCTGCCTCATAAGCTGGTGGCTCAAGGTCTACCGGAACCAGGACGAAGTCCTGACGAGCCTGCTGATATGGAGCGCCATCCTCCAGATCTGCGCCGGGCTCCTGACGGGCCCCATGCGCTCCCCATATACCACCTACCCGCAGTCGGAGGAGATAGGTGTGAATGCTAAGTTGCCGATACTGATCCCCGGGACGAGGCTCCACCTTGGAGCGATCGTGCCCTTCCTAATGCTCGCCATACTTTGGGCCCTCACGAATAGAACCATCATCAGGGACTGGATCGTCGCCGCCACCGCACCACGTGTCGCCTCACTCGAAGGACTGAGTCTCCCGAAAATCTACTTCTGGGTGGCCTTCATCAGCGGCGGGATCGCGGGGCTGGCCGGCGCATGCGAGCTCATGGGGATACTCTACTACATGACGCCTTTCGTCGGCCCGAACTATGGACTGGTCGCACTCGCGATAGCGATGCTCGGCGGACTCGACCCTATAGGGGCAACGGTGGCCGGGCTATTCTTCAGCATATTGATCAATGGCGCGAATGCGATGAGTTGGAAGACCGGCGTCCCATCCTTCCTCTCTGACCTGATCCAGGCTCAAACATTGATCCTCTTCCTGGTGGTCGGAGTCTTTGGTACATATAGGGTCATCGTAAGGTGGAGGAAGCCGGTGCCGAAGCTCAAGGGTGAGACGTCGCCGACCCCAATAAAAACCAATCCACCCAGCCATGTGACGCTCAGGTTGCCTAGGAAGTGCCTTGTGCTGTTGATCGGCTTCATCGCGGCGATCGCGGCCTCCGCGCTCTCCTCTCAATTTATAGGCGGGAGCCAGCTTGAGAGGATGATTTCGAGCGTGGTGGGGATGACCCTGGTCGCCGCGACCCCGATAGCGCTCGCCTCGTTCGGCGAGATGTTGACCGAGAAGACGGGCGTAATCAATTTGGGGATACTCGGGATAATGATCGCTGGAGCTGGGTGGGGATTCATGGCCGCCTACTTCTCAAATAACATCTGGGTCGGCGTCGTGGCCGCGGCCCTGATAGGCGCCCTCTTCGGCCTCCTTCACGCCTTCCTAGTCGTGAGCCTCGGAAATAGACAACACATCGCCGGGATAGCCATAACCTTCTACGCGATGAGCCTCACATATTTCGTCCACAGGGTCTTGATAGGGTCGCCCCTCGTGGAGCCGACCGTATCAACCACGCCCATCCTCCGATTGGGGCCATTGGCAGATCTACCATTCATCGGGCCGCTATTCTCACAGAGCCCATACGTCTACTTCGGCGTCTACCTGCTCCCAATACTGCTGGCCTTAATCTTGGCGAGGACGAGGTGGGGGCTGGTCATCAGGGCGGTCGGCGAAAACCCGAGGGCGGCTGATGCATCGCTTATCAGGGTTCACGCTACGAGGTATATC
>JANXDQ010000049.1 GCA_025059415.1 Aigarchaeota archaeon | reverse complement strand
TGGGGAGTACGGCCGCAAGGCTGAAACTTAAAGGAAAGGAGGACGATTTGGAGGATGTGGAAACTGCTTCAGATGACTTGTGTTATTTGCTGGGTGCCCTACGGGATGGTAGCATCGAAATTAGAGAGGGAAAAAACTACGAAGTGCGGATTGCTCAAAACAACGTAGGATGGCTCGAGATTCTTGATGATATTTTTCGTCGTGTTTTCGGTGTAGGCGGTGACATTATTCACTGGGCGGGAAAAACTTACATGTTGCGGGTGAACCATAAGGAAACGGTTCTAAAGTTGTTGAACTTATCTGAATACGTCGCGCCTCAAAAATATTGGAACACTCCAACCTTTGTTAAGAAACAATCGACGCAAGGAATCATCAACTACGTCCGTGGTTTTTGGGATGCCGAAGGAGGAATGCCAAAAAATATAACTGGACGATTTCAGCCGTACCTTTCTTTCGACCAAAATAACTACGAGTCCCTCACGTTTGTAAGAGATTTTCTAACGCAGATAGGATATTCACCTACCCGATTAACTTTCACGGGTAGATGTTGGCAATTTAGATTGACGAGAAAAAAGGAGATTATCAGATACATTTTAGAAATTCAAACATGGCACCCTGAAAAGAAACTCCGTCAGAAAAAACTCCTCCAATTTCTCCTCCCCTGAGTTGGCGGGGGAGCACCACAAGGGGTGGACGTTGCGGCTTAATTGGAGTCAACGCCGGAATGAAGGGTTTGGGGCAAAGTATTTTGGTGTGTTGGGCTTTGTTCCATTGTGGGCGTGTATCAAGAGTGCTTGAAGGACAAGGCTCTTGCTGCCAAGTTGATGCTACCTTTGATCGAATTCGAATTCGGCTTTCTTGGAGACGATAAACCCACGCTGGTCCAGTCGAGGGACAACATTGAACAAATGAGGAGATTGTTCGCAATTTGCAGGAGACATGGATGGACAACACGACAAAGCATATCATTCAAACGAGGCAATCCCTATTTCAGACTAAGCACGAAAGGATTCTTGGAAATTCATGGAATAGCGGGACCGTTTGCCGACCCAAGGAAAGAGGCTTGGGCCAAATTGATGGGGGAGCGCGCTGGAAAAATAGGAGGATTCAAGGGACATGAAGTGCCGACGCAGAACAGAATTTTGTCACTAATGATCAAATACCCACGTAGGAATTGGAATGTTGAGGAAATATGCCTCGAGGTGAGAATTTTACCAAGTAGCGTTAGAGAAGCACTCCGAAGACTCGAAAAATCTGGTCGGCTCAAAAGGATGAGGAAAGGTAAATCAACCTTGTATTCACTCCGGACCCCTCAACCCTTCCCGGAGACCTTACCGGGGGCGACAGCAGGATGATGGCCAGGTTAACG
>JANXDQ010000048.1 GCA_025059415.1 Aigarchaeota archaeon | reverse complement strand
TACTGGGTTCAGGTAGGTTAGGATGACCATGGAGACGTCGTATCGGGATGTTATATGGCAGGCGATCTCCAGGACTTTCCTCGGGGTCGCGCCGGCCATCAAAGCCCTCATATTCGCCTCCTGTATCGTCACGCCATCCGCTATCGGGTCCGAGAATGGTATCCCGAGTTCCATTACCTCGACGCCGGCATCGGCCATGACTTCCAGGATCTTCTTCGACCTATCGATGTCGGGGTACCCGCCCGTTAGGAACGGTATGAAGACCGTTCTCCCGCTATTCCTGGCCTTGATGAACCTATCGGCTAGCTCGTCCATTCGCCGATCCTCCTCAAGACCGTCTCTAGATCTTTGTCGCCCCTACCAGATAGGTTGACGATGATGATGGAGTCTTTGCTGCATTTTTCCGCGAGCCTCATGGCGTAGGCCAAGGCATGGGCCGATTCGAGCGCCGGGATTATTCCCTCGGTTTTCGATAATGTAAGAAAGGCCTTCACAGCCTCCTCATCGCTCACCGCCAGATACATGGCCCTGCCGATGTCCTTTAGGTATGCGTGCTCGGGGCCGACGGCCGGGTAATCGAGCCCAGCCGCCACACTGTGCGTCGGCGCGATCTGCCCATCCTCGTCCTGTAGGAGATACGTGTATGCTCCATGGAGTATTCCTTCCATTCCACGCGTTAGTGAGGCGGAGTGTTTTCCGAGCTCGGGCCCTTCTCCGCCGGCCTCCACGCCTATCAACTTAACATCCTCATCACCTATAAATGGGTGGAATATTCCTATGGCGTTGCTTCCGCCGCCGACGCAGGCCACGATGTAGTCGGGCAACCTCCCCTCGGCTCCCAGTATTTGCTCCCTCGTCTCCCTCCCTATCACCGATTGAAAATCCCTGACGATCATGGGGTATGGATGTGGGCCGACGCATGATCCGAGTAGATAATATGTGTCCTCTACGTTTGTGACCCAGTCACGGAGGGCCTCATTTATCGCGTCCTTGAGGGTCTTGGATCCGGATGAGACCGGGTGGACCTCGGCCCCCAAGAGCTTCATCCTGAATACGTTGATCCGCTGCCTCTCCATGTCCACTTCCCCCATGTAGATCTCGGCTCTGAGTCCAAGTGCCGCGCAGGCCATCGCCGTCGCCACGCCGTGCTGTCCGGCGCCGGTCTCTGCTATTACTCGCCTCTTACCCATCTTCTTCGCTAGGAGCCCCTGGCCAAGAGTGTTGTTTACCTTGTGTGCTCCGCCGTGCAGTAGATCCTCTCTCTTGAGGTAGATTTTCGCACCCCCAATTCTCCTGCTCAGGTTCTCGGCGTAGTAAAGCGGCGTCGGCCTACCAGCATAATCCCGCAGGAGCCCATCCAACTCGCTCCTAAAGCCCGGGTCATCTTTGTATCTGAGATAGTTTTCTTCGAGTTTTCTCAAGGCCTCCATCAAGGTCTCCGGCACATATCTCCCGCCAAATCGCCCGAATCTCCCCCCGCGCGGAACCTCGTACCTGTATTCCATTCTAGGGGGCCACCTCCTTTGCGCGCCTCACGAATAAATTGATTAAGTCCGGGTCCTTGATTCCGG
>JANXDQ010000047.1 GCA_025059415.1 Aigarchaeota archaeon | reverse complement strand
ACGCCGCCCTTACATCGCATTGGAGCGATGAGGGGAGACGGCGGAGGTCGTGGGTTCGAATCCCACCCGGCCCACCACCCCAAAAAACCCAAAAAATTAACCCAATCAAAAAATGGAAGAAATTCCTGCACAAGATGATGTGATTATGGATTATAAGGCCATGCGTAGTATTTCTACGATGTCCTCTTTTCTCAGAGGGGGGCGGCCGGGAAGTCTTCCCTCCTCATCCCGGCGAACTCTAAGCGATTCCTCCGCCCAGTGGAAAAGCATCTCATCGGTGATTTTTCCGATGCCCAATTCCGATAGCCGAGTCGGACACCCTATGGACCGCAAGAACTCCTCATATTTGTCGATGCCCTCAATAGCTAGGCTCAACTTGTCTCTACCAGTTGCCGGAAGGCCGAATATACGCCGGGCAAATTGGGCGAAGCGATCAGGGCGAAATCTCGCAGCGAAACGCATCCATGCCGGCATCAGGACTGCTAATCCTGCTCCATGGGGAATGTCGTAAAGCGCGGAGAGCGTGTGTTCTATCATGTGTACTGGCAGCGTTGTGTCCGTGCCAGCCTGTATCCAGCCATTCCACGCTACAATCGACGCCCACTGCACCTGAGTACGCGCCTCCAAGTCATTTCCATTCTCAACCGCCTTTGGCCCCCATTCCAGCAGCGTCATAATTACCCCTTCAGCAAGCCTGTCCTGGATGGGGGTCCCATCTATGCCGTTGAGATAACTCTCTGCTAAATGGCTTAATATGTCGCTAATCCCATAGGCCGTATGGTCTTTGGGCACCGTCAAAGTGAGCTCGGGATCAACGACCGCCACGCGGGGATAGAGGACTTCAGCTCTAACATATGTCTTCAACTTTTCCTCATCATCAATCGTGGCGACCGCGCCGTTGTTCATTTCCGACCCGGTGGCTGCGAGCGTTGGAACGGTAATGATCGGGAGGGCCCTTTCCGGAAGTCTAGGAACCTTACCCGCCCGCGTGAACATATCCCTAGGATCGCCCTCATAAAAGACCGTGGCCGCTATTATCTTTGAAGCATCCATGACGCTGCCGCCACCCAGGCCTATAACCATATCGCATTTTCCCTTCTTTGCTACCTCCGCAGCACGCGTAATAGTTGACAGACGTGGATTCGGCTCAATGCCGGAGAATTCTAACACAGAAATACCCGCTTCTTCCAGGATGGATACTGCTCGGTCAAATGTTCCGCTTTTCTTAACGCTCCCCCTCCCAATAACGAGTAAGGCCCTTTCACCATATGGACGCGCCGCTTTTCCAAGCTGCGCAAGCGAGCCCGCGCCAAAGATGAGCCTAGTGGGGTTATAAAATTCAAACGCCATCATTGGGTAACGTCCCCCTATTCCTTTAACCTCATATTTTTAGGAAGAGGTTAATAATGATTGTCATTAAGCGGCCTTTTAATAAGAATGCAAACACCGGCCTAAGAAGTGTTCTGAATATGACCCAAAATGCGGTTGGGTTTTGCGGGGTGCTTTTTAGTATTTATCTGGGGGTTGATGATTATTTTTGTCTATTAATGTTTAAATTGTTGCATTAATGCCTAAAAAACATGAAAAGTCCTCCTCTCAGCGCTCTCGGCTCTGGAGATACCTTCAGCATTCAGAGGCTTAACCCAGATTACTCCATTTTCCAAGTCTTTCAGGCGCTAAGGGAGACGCATCAAAACATATTTCTCTTAGAGTCGGTGGAGGGGCCTGAGGGGCTGGTCGAGTATAGTTTCCTCGGCTTTGACCCAGCTCTTCTGGTGGAGGTTCATTGGGGATTTGTGAGGGTTATCAGTGACGGGTGGGTCGAGGAGCTCGAAGACGAGCCGCTCGAGGTTTTAAGAGGATTTGTCGCCCCATCACATAAGATTGGCTATGCTCCGAGGTTCGTCGGTGGGTTGGTTGGCTACGCCTCCTACGAGGCCTGCCATCTCTGGAGTGAGCTGGAGCTCGCCCGGGAGCCAGATAAAAGATCCCCGGTAATGAGGTTTGGCCTCTTCAAGGACTCACTGGTATACGATCATCTGAACAAGGCTTATTATTACTGTTATCTCGGCGAGAGCCGGCTCCCGGAGTTAATCAAGGCTCTCAAAGATGGAGGTGATGGTGAAGG
>JANXDQ010000046.1 GCA_025059415.1 Aigarchaeota archaeon | reverse complement strand
CTTATGATGAAGTAGACATATTTTAGCGCGTGGTCAACGGGATATCTTCCAATATATTAATAACTCATGTGAAGAAGGTGGTAGCCCAAGAAATCTCTCTATTGAGGGAGAAAATAATAGGTTCTACCGGACATTGAAATCGAGTTCAGGGAGCTCGCAAATCTACTTTGAAATTCCTCGGATAACTAATTAACGAATACCTTGATAATTCTTTATTAAGAGCACCCTCATAATTTTTTGAGCCTTGTTCAAGAGGGTAGCCATTCTAGATGCGAATAGGTGTGTCGGATGCCAGATATGTATGCTTGTTTGCTCGGAGAGGTTGGGGTATGCAGGTTTAACAAAGTCGGCGATATGGGTTGTCACTCCTGGGGGAGTAGAAAGGGGGTTCACCGTCATAGTGTGCAGAGCCTGCAAAGATCCGCCTTGTGCGAGGGCCTGCCCGGAGGATGCACTCAAGATTAGGCCTGTCGGAGGAGTACTACTTGATCCCAGAAAGTGTATTGGATGCGGCCACTGCGTCGCGGCGTGCGATATAGGCGCCATTAGACTCGACCCGGAGACCGGTAAGCCGATAATATGCGTTTACTGTGGTTACTGCACCCAGTTCTGTCCACATCATGTGATAGCCTTGGAGGAGGTTGTGTGATGAGGAAGGAAAATTGGATCAGCACACTCTCAAGGGTTCTCTACATAGATCTTGCTAGGAAGGATTATTGGGTTGAGGATCACGAGGACCTATTTGGGGAATGGTTGGGCGGAATAGGCGTCGCGACAAAGCTCTATGAGGAAGAAGTCCCGAGGAATGCGGACCCCCTCGGACCTGAAAACTCGATAATATTCACAGTCGGCCCCCTAACTGCCATCTACCCAATGGCCTCTAAGACGGTCGCGGTCTTCAAGTCCCCGCTGAACAACAATTTCTCGGAATCACATGCAGGTGGTAGATCAGCATCCGCCATAAGGTTCGCCGGATATGGTGCAATAATCATCAGAAACGCGAGCGAGAGGCCCGTCTACCTCATCATAGAATCCGACAAAGTGAGGTTCAGGGATGCCGGGGCGTTGTGGGGAGTACGAAGCGCGGAGACCGTTGGGAGGATCCTCAGAGAGGTTACGGGCGGAGCGGGATTGAGGAGCATTATGAGAATAGGCGGAGCCGGGGAGCGCCTCGTTAGATACGCATCCGTGATGGTGGAGACGTTTAGGCATTTTGGAAGGATGGGGCTCGGAGCAGTCTTCGGATCTAAGAAATTAAAAGCGATCGTGATAATCGCCGGCAAAAACTTCAAGATTCCAAATCTGAGGGAATACAGGGAAGTTTGCCGCGAGCTATATGAGCTGACCCGCGGCCCTGGGACGAAGAAATACCACGATCTTGGAACCGCGGAAAATGTGATCCCACTCAACGTGTTGGGGGCTCTGCCGACGAGGAACTTCAGCGGCGGGAAATTTGAGGGGGCTGAGGAGATTAGTGGGGAAAAGTTGGCGGAAATGATGTTGGCCCGCAGGGTCGCCTGTGTAGCTTGCCCAGTTGCCTGCATACATTTAGCTGCGATAAGGGAGGAATATGAAGAGGAGAAATTCCTCTACAAAACCGAGTTCATCTCATATGACTATGAACCGATCTACGCCCTTGGAACAAATCTCGGGATAAGCGATAGATTTGGGCTATTAAAGATGTTGAAAGCCGTTGAGGATTGGGGGCTAGACGCCATATCTACGGGAGTAGCCCTCTCTTGGGCCACGGAGGCATTTGAACGCGGGATAATAAACAAGGATGAAATACTTGTCCCCCTGAAATGGGGTGATTGGAAAGCTTACATGGAGGCGGTCAAAAACATAGTAATGCAGCCCAACGAATTCTACAGGACGCTGGCGTTGGGCGTCGAGGAAGCCGCGAAGAGATATGGCGGTGAGGAATTCGCGTTATCATTCAACAAAGTTGAGCCAGCTGGATACCTGACAGGCCCACTATACTTCATCTCACTGGCGGTCGGCTCAAGGCACTCACATCTAGATGCGGGCTCATATTCTCTGGACCAGAAAATATTCTCGAGGGGGGAGAAGCTGCCAAAGCCGGAGGAAGCAGTGAGGATGATCGCGGAGGAGGAGGCTTGGAGGCAGATCCTGACCTCGCTAACCCTGTGCTTGTTTGCAAGGTCCATCTATACGCCTGAAAAAGTCTCCAAAGCCCTAAATGCCATAGGATACAGTTTCACGCCGGAAGAATTAAAGCAGCTCGGGTGGAAGATCTACCTCGAGAAACAGAGGATCAAGCGGGATGAGGGATTTAGGCCCACCGAGATGAGGCTGCCCGAGAGAATATTCGAGACGCCTACACCACTTGGAAAAATCTCGAAAGAATACTTCCAGCAGGCTCTAAGCGCCTTCGAGGAGATTATTAGTAAAGGGGCGTAATTCCGGAAAATTTAACGCCAGACTCCCCCCAGATCCGCCATGGCCAAGAGCAAACAGGAAAATAACGTCCACCAAGCCGATGCCAAATACTCCTCTTCTCAATATAAATTCAGGTACCACGACTTCCCGAAAGAATGGGGCACAAAACGAGAGGAGAGTTGCCCCGGGCAGGACTTGAACCTGCGACATCCCGGTCTTCAGCCGGGCGCTCTCCCAGTCTGAGCTACCGGGGCCATTTCATGATATTTTTTAAGCAGCTTAAAAAC
>JANXDQ010000045.1:209-3116 GCA_025059415.1 Aigarchaeota archaeon | reverse complement strand
GAAGAAGATACCCAATGTCAAGGAAGCCTATGCCGTCTATGGGGTATACGACATCGTGGCTAAGGTCGAAGGAGAGACGATGGACGAGCTAAAAGAAGTAATCTCCTGGAGGATAGCGTCCTAGACTCCCTGGGGCGCCCTCAGAAGGAGATTGGATAAGGTCAGGAGCACGTTGACGATGCTCGTCATCTCCGAGTCCTAGAGCGACAGATCTAAGGGCTTCACTAGGTGTCTGCGCGCCGCCGGCGTCACCTCGTAGAAGCCTATTTGTAACTCTCGAGGCACCTCGACCACATCCACGGCCTCTTTTCCAACCCTCTTCCCGCATTTTCTACACTTGTAGCCCTTCCCCGAGCCCAGGCTCTTCATACGTTTTCCGCAATCCGGACAGAGCGGCGGCCTCGAAAACACCTTCCTCGCCAGTTTCCTGACTTGGATTTTTTCGAGGTTTAGGGTGAGGCCCTGAGGTTTGAGCTTAACAGCTCCATAGACTGTTACCTCATCTCCCGGGGTCAATTGCATGATTATGTCTCGAAAGCTCTTTGTGGGCTCATAGGCGGCGCATGTAAGTTCTCCTTCTCCATCGTTTATCCTGAAGAATACGTGGCCTCCGATCTCCCTCCTCGGCGCCTCGGATACTGTTCCCTCCACTATGGCGTTCAAACAATCCCTGAGATCTCTTATGCGGCATCTCTGATAATGGACGTCGGTCGCCTGATTTGTCTCGAAGATCGTGACGTATTCGACGGGCTCCCCTATCCTCAGCATCTCAAAGGCCTTCTTCAAGACACCTGGATCTATACCCCTGACCCCAAGGAGAACTGGGCACGGAGTATGCGGGGTTATCTTGATGTCCCCGGTCTCATAGTCCACGTTATCGAAGGTATATTCTCTGGTCGCTTCATCCATCTCATATATCGACGCCGGATCCACCCTCCTCACCATGCCCCAATACTCCCTGGCCCTATGGGCAATCAGTTCATAGGTCTTCCCGGGTGAGAGGTCTGCCCCAATGGCCGCGAGCGCCCCCACCAAGCCCTTACCATCACCATAATACACAACTTCGGCACCGATGTCCTCGGCGATCACGAATGCCTCCTCGATTGGAACTATCTCCCTCACCGCCTTCCAGTAGAATTCCCTTAACTTTTGTGGGGGCTCTCCCCTGAGGAGGATTATGCCGGTCTCCGCGCCCTCATCCAGCTCAGAATATTCCTCGACGACCTTGATCGTCAGCCGCTTTACCAAGTCCAAGTCGGATGTATCGAGTTTTAGGGCGACTGCGGCATTTCCACGGGTCTTGTAGGGGCAATTCGGGTTAAGCCTAATCAACCTCGGATAGCCCATTACCTCAACTCCTACGTTTCCAAGTCTCCTGAGTAGGACTGCGGCGACGTATGTTGTGCAGCCCCCCTTCCTCGAGTCCGTGTCATCTACTCCAACCCAAATCGCCATATCGCTCCATTCAAAATTCTAGCCCATCTTTCATATAAACCGGAAATTTAGCGGAGAGAGTGCAGCAGCTTCTCCGCAAACTTCCGCGCATCCCTGAGATCATATTCATTGGGCCTTCCCTTATTCACGCCACCGAGCCATTTAAGGGGCCCATGATCGCTAAGCCCCCTGCAAGTGAATTCCCCGACGACTTCATATCCCTTCATCCTCAACGTCTCCCTAACCGAGCGATGGTAATCGTGGAGGAGGGGTATCTTGGGTAGGCCGCTCGTCGAGAAAATGAAGACCCTTTTCCCGCGGGATTGTGGGAGTCTTTCGACGAATTCGCGGATCGATGAATGGAGGTTTCCATAATAAACTCCGGATCCGAAACCGAGTAAGTCGTAGGCCGCCGCCTGACTTGGATCGATGTCCAAAGGCCTGACGATCTCCGCCCCGATAACCTCGGCAATCACCATGCCGATCTTCAAGGTGTTTTCGTGGTGAATCGAGGTACAGATTATTAGGGATTTCAATCCCCTATCGCCCATAGAAACCAAGTAACTCCGGGTAAAAACATTAACGTTGATTCCCCGGGCTTTTCGAATCCGTGGTGGCCCCTCGGCTTATTCTGGGCATTTTAAAAGAGGCGCCAAATCAGGTGGACTTATTTCTGCAGAACTTGGTGATGTATTTTATCGCCAATTCCTCGGCCTTTCTCAGCCTCTCAGAAGATAATCCGGGAACCCCGCAGGTCATCAAGTAAACATTTTTTGTTTGTAGGGTTATTTTGCTATAGTCGGCGTCTCGGTATGGATAGATCGCTATGAGCCTCTTAGAGTCCGATACCACGAGCTCCCCTCCCTTCAAGATCTTGGGCTCTCTCATGCCTATCCCGAGAAAAGTCTCCCCCTCCTCCGCAAACCTCATCAACATGTCACCTTCGACCTTATCGGCATCAAAGGCCGCTAGGGCTATACAAGATTCAGCAGACGCGAGATTATAGGCGTCAACTAACGTGTTTATAGTCGGGAGGCCCTCGCCGCCGAGAATTCTCCTGATCAGGGCCTCGGCCGCCGGCCTTATCTTGGTGGGATCGATCCCCATCCTCCAAAAGAAGTCCCTGTATAATCTGACGGTTGGGTCATCCTTCAGGCTCTCCAAGTTATATCTCGATTTAACCCGCTCGTAAACTTCCAGCTTAAATTTCTCCAATTCATCCGAGTTCTCCCGAACCCTCACGTCCCTGATCTCCGTCACAAGAACCACTAGGTCTGGAAAGCGCTCTCTAACCCGCTCATCGATTGCTAGCTTCATGTCCGCTCATCGGGAGTAGGGATCCACTTAAATTTCTTTTCCCCGATTCGGGGGGCGACTCCTTTTGGAACCAATCGGGGTTCACGATTTTATTATCTCGAGTATTTGTTTAAATTTCGGATGCTGGGCTGTTTGTAGTAGTTCGGATATTGTGGT
>JANXDQ010000045.1:0-199 GCA_025059415.1 Aigarchaeota archaeon | reverse complement strand
CACCATTCTCCTAGATCCTATGCAATCTACGGCCACATGGACCTCGTGGCCATGCTCTCGGAGATCTATGGCTGTTTGGAGGATGCATATATGGGCCTCAATACCGATCAAGATGCATTTCTCCGGATTAAGTCTTTCAAGCTCATACATGAATTCTGGACACTTTGCGCAGCTAAAGCTCGACTTCACTATCGGCTCC
>JANXDQ010000044.1 GCA_025059415.1 Aigarchaeota archaeon | reverse complement strand
GTTAGCGCCGAAAATGCTCCACCACGGCGTCCATATGTGAGCTGGGAAGACCAGGTTCGTATTATCTAGGCTCATGACTATTTCTATCAACTCGGCTGGATGCATGTTCAATATAGGTCGCCCATCTACGGCAATGTCTCCAAATTTTTTGAGTTCATCCGAGAGTTGTTCTGCTACATCGAGGCTGGGCATCAATATTACGTGGTGGATTCTCCGCGCCTTCCCCTCATATTCATGGATCGTGGCGACTTCGACCTGGGGTATGAAGTAGATCTCCCGCCCAGTTTTCGGCTTGTATAGCCCTCCCTCCGTTTGTTCAAGGTCTCTCCTCAGTTCTGAAAGCCAGATTGGATGTAACGCATCACCGGTTCCCAATAGGTTTAATCCCTTGACTTCAGCGAAGGTGACGAGTTCAGGTATGTTCATGCGCTCCGATGTCGCGCCTGAGTATTTGCTGTGGATGTGGAGGTCGGCGAAGATCCTCAAGATGGAGCCCCCATTACTCAGATCTCCCAGCGCCACCTAACTACCTCTGAGATCTTATAGGACGCCTTAGAGAGCATTGCCGGATCTATAATCCTCCACTCAATTATCTTCTCCACGATCGCCTTTTCGACGACCTCAAATCCACTTGAAACTAACGCGAATTCCATTTCTGCGGCCGCCGAATTAACCTCTTCCATAACTCTAACTCGTCTTATGGCAGTTGGGGTGATCGCGCCAAATACTAACTCGACTTTGACCAGATCTTCTTCCAACTTACTGATGTTCACGTTAGATGGCAGGTATTTCGCTTCCAGTCCTCTCACGACCTCTTGGAAGTGTCTTAGCTTATCTCCAGAAACCTTTACCATAAAGACGGTTGTTGGGGCCTTTTCGTGAACCACGAAGCATCCGAGATAGACTTGGAGCGAGCCCTCAAATTCGGGGCCTTTCCGCGAGAGCCCGTAAATCACGAGTTCTTGGCCTTCCCGTAGGAGGAATCTCTGGCTTAATTCGGCCGGGATCGTAATCACCAAGCTATTCCCACTTCTCCTTATCGCCCCCCTAAAGGTTACGGAGTCCTCAACCCAACCCATATTATCCCAGTCCTCTCCAGGTCATACGCGTGATTTACTCATAGATATACCTTACGCGGACAGAAGGGGCGGATCCCGCTACGGCGTGGAACGACATCCATTCTTAACAACGATTTTCAAAGAAATAGGGAGAGGTTGATCGTAACACAGATGACGCTGACTTTATCCAAACGTCCTCTATTCTTTGCTGTTTAGGCTGAGTTTTAACGATTTAGTAAGGGAACGTTTATAGGAAGACTCTCATCCTTAACGGTGAGCTGAGGGGACACTAATTGTTGCTCACCGCTATCAAGGATAGATCGGAGGAGGACTTAGTTTGGCTCCTCAGATATAAGACGCGGCGCAGGATATTGTTGGCCATAGGCGACATGGGTAAGGTAAGTGCTACTGCTCTCCGGGATAGCTTGAAGATCAGCACGGGATCCCTCTACTATAACCTCAGACAATTGAGGATGTTTGTAACGCAGGATAGCGACAGGAACTACATCTTAACCGAGGAAGGGAAGAGGGTCTATAGGGCTTTGAAGGAAAAGGGGACGATTTCGGCGGCCGACCTCATGGAATCCGAGCCACCGAGCAAGCTGTCAGGGGTTTTAAGCAACATCTTCTTTCCAGTATGGTTGTATAACCCCCTATATGAGCAGAAGGCCGCCATGGCGATAGTCTCCGCATTGTGCTTCGCCATATCCTCGGCGTTGTTAATTTATACCCGCCAGATACCACTGCTCCTCCACTTTTACCCGATACAACCATCGCCGCTTCTCATAATTGGTTATTACGTTCTCAACGTCGTCCTCATTTACGTCCTCTTCACGGTGTTCACACCCATCCTCTCGGGATCGATCTTCAAGAGGGGGGAAGGTGGAAAAAACCTGTTTCAGAGAATCGTTTTTAGGATAACGCGGGCCTCTTCCTACGAGGAACTCAAGTTCTTTCTCGGCCTCTTTGTAGCGATCCTCCCATTAATGATCTTCCCCGCGATCCTCGCCGTAAACAAACTCTTCTCGCTGGGCATAATACCCGTCGAGAAAACTCAGCTATATTACCTTATTAGAGACGCGTTCCTTATAATCGCGCAGGTAGCGACATTGCCGCTCCTAATAGCCTTCATAGCTTATGGTAGAAGAACCACGGGGACGACCGCGGCCCTTACAGCCCTAGTAATATTCTTCATCTCCCACATAATCTACCAGCTATTAACGGTTGGATTCGTCCCCGGAATATAGGCTACTTAACGGTCATTTCGACTGAGACATCCTCTGGAATTTGGATCCTCATTATCTGCCTCATGACTCTTTGATCTGTTATGAAGAGGTCTATCAGCCTCCTGTGAACCCTCAGTTCATGTTTCCTCCAAGTTTTCGTCCCCTCTCCGCAGGGCGACTTCCTAACCGGTAAAATAAGCCTCCTCCTCGGAAGTGGGATGGGGCCCCTTATCTTGGTCCCAGTCTTCATGGCCACATCTCTGATCTCGGAGCAGACACGCTCAATTTTCTCGAGATCCGTGCTTATCAGTTTGATCCGGACGTTCGTCGGCATCCCTTATTCCCCTACCCTGGTCTCGAGAACCCGCAAGCCTCCTTATAACGTTGATTCCCAAAATCATATAACCTGGGTGAATGGTCATAGACCGCGGAGTGAAGTTAATTAGGATAGCGGTTGACCTCGATGGGGTCCTAGCCGACAGCATACGGCTTTGGATAAAGCTGTGGAACAAGAGAACTGGACAAAGCCTCACATACGATGAAATCGTCGAATGGGATTTCTGGCAGAAACTCGGATTAAGCGAGAACGAGTTCATGCGGATTTTAAACGAGGTGTGGAGGATGTGGAAGATCATTCCGCCCACGGAGCCCAATATCGGCGAGAAAGTCGCGAAAATAAGTTCACTTGGAAAAATAGATATAGTCACCGCGAGGCCGAGGGGGACTGAACAATACGTTTTGAAGTGGCTTGAAATGCATAAAATACCATACAGCGAATATGTCTGGGTCAGGAGCGGGAAGATGAAGCCTAAGCTCGGCTATGAGGTATTCATCGACGACTCACCGCTCATCGTTGATAAATGCGTATTCTATAGAAGGAAGCTCCTCCTCTATGATCGGCCATGGAATCGTGGAATAGAAGAGAACATCTATGTAAGGCGAATAAAGACCTTGAACGAGGCCTACGAGGTACTCAGGAGCGAAACTTAACATGAAAGTAAATTACCTCAGTAAAAAAGAGTCCGCGGAGATAATAAACCGGATAAAGACTTCAAAGTGGGGAAATGTGTTAAGGGAGATTAAATTAAAGGAGAACATACTAAGGGTAGAGATTGAAGGCATTCTGTTTTACAGGATTTCAAAGTTTTTAATTTGCGAAAAAGGAGATCTAATCTTTCCCGCGCTACTCGAGGAATACAATCAAGAAATCTTCACGCTATTACCGGCCATGATTGTTGATATGGGCGCTGTACCACATATAACTAGAGGAGCCGATGTAATGAGGCCGGGAGTTAGGAGGTTTGAGGGAGTTTTCAAAAAAGGAGACTTGGTGATTGTTAAAGATGAGAAGAATCTCAGGGCCATAGCCCTAACATTGGCCCTTGAAGACTTAGAAAAATGCG
>JANXDQ010000043.1 GCA_025059415.1 Aigarchaeota archaeon | reverse complement strand
CTGCATATGGAGATGTATCCATCACCGAAGTCCCGATGCCAGCTATACTCGAGATGTTTATGATCTTTCCATATCGATTTTTACAATGTATTTCGCGGCTTCACGGCTACAGTAAAGTAGCCCCTTGACATTTACGTCAAGCATCCTCTGAAATTCCTCATCACTCATCTGCAGAAATGTCCCATGATAAAACAGGGCGGCATTATTCACGAGGATGTCGATTCTACCAAATTTTTAACAACTTCTTCAACTAGGTTCTTAACCTCTTCCTTATCGGAAACGTCGGCCCTGATCATGATCGCTTCCCGATTCATCGATCTGATCTCATTCACCTCCTCCTCCGCCTTTTGCCTTGAATGGACATAGTTCACGCATACCTTTGCCCCCTCCCTCGCCGAGGCTAATGCGATTGACCTACCTATTCCACGCGAGCTACCAGTAAGCAACGCGACCTTATCCCTTAATTTCCCATACATGTTAATAACTGACTTGATACAGGATTTTATACTTTTAGAGATATTATTTCTCGACGATCTTCATGCCGTATTGACAGATGTCTATCAGGAAACAGGACTGACATTTCGGAGACCTCGCAGTGCAAATTTCTCTCCCAAACTCTATGAGCGCGATGTGCGCCTGCATCCTCTTCTCCGGTGGGGTGACCGATTCTAATTTTCTCCTGAGGTCCTCATAGCCATCCCTATCACCCGCCACGCCGAGCCTGTGCATTATCCTAGAAATGTGGGTGTCGACGGGGAAGACGGGGTCACCTCTCGTGAACATGAGGAATACGTCGGCCGTTTTGGGGCCTATTCCCTTCATGGAAGACAGCGCGACCCTCGCCTCCTCATATGGAAGTTTTAGGATCTTTTCTAACCCGCCCATCTCCAATAGTTGCTGGGCAATTTTCTTTATCCTAGGAGCCTTCTGCTTCCAGAGCCCAGCCCGCCTTATCGCCTCACCTATCTCCCTAACACTCGCCCTCGCCACATCCGAGATATCATTAAACTTCCTCTCGAATTTCCTTAACGCGGCTCTAACATTCTCCCTACTGGTCCTCTGGGAGAGAATCACGGCGATGAGCAACTTAAATGGATCACCTTCACGAAAACTGACCACATCTACTGTAATATTCTTCAATATCCTCTCAACAGCCACTGCAACGCGCTTATCTATACTTAGCGGCGGCGAAGCCATGGCTACCCACTCGATGGATTACTTAACGCCGTTAAAGCCTTAACGACGCTCTGCTTAAGTATATATGCCGGGATTATTAAATGATGGAAAGATCTTACATGAAGGGGGAGCGTTGGAGAATGTTAGAAGTAGAGTGGCGGGAAGACCCCTACTACAATATGGCTGTTGAGGAGGCTTTGGCCTTAGCAGTGGGCGAAGGTATTGCCCCAAATACCTTAAGGTTCTGGAGAAATGATAACACGATAGTTATTGGATGCTTTCAATGCCTCAGCTTGGAGATAAGACTACAAGAGTGCCTTAAGCACGGGGTGAAAGTCGTTAGAAGATTCACGGGCGGAGGAGCGGTATACCATGACGCCCAAAACCTCAATTACGCAATTTCGTTTAAAAGACCGAGTCCAATATCAAGAGACGATGTACTTGAGGGTTATCGCGTGGTTGGAAGGGCGGTGGTAAGGGGTTTAAGAAGACTTGGAGTAGAGGCCAACTTCGTTCCCGTGAATGATATTCAGATCGGTGAAAGAAAGGTTTCCGGAATGGCGGGAGCATTAACTACGAAATTTCTATTCATCCACGGATGCATCCTCGTGGGATCCAACATCGAAATACTGTCCAAGGTGTTAAATGTTCCTAGAGAAAAGCTTGAGGCCAAGGGAGTTGGAACCGTGAGGGCCAGGGTGACGACGATTAGAGACGAGGTCGGGAGAGACATATCCATGGATGAGGTTAAGGACGCGTTATTGAGGGGGTTTGAGGAGGAATTCCATGTGGAATTCGAACCAGGGGAACTTACAAAATGGGAGCTGGACGTGGCGGAGAAACTCTATCGTAAGAAATACGCGAGCATAGAATGGAATTTGGGGCCGTGTAGGGGATGCCCCGAGAAAGATAGGGACATTCACATATTCAAGGAGCTAAGTTCGACTTCGACGAGGTGAGGGATGGTGGAACTCAGAAGGCATGGAATCCAACGCTCCATTCATGGAAAAACAGTTCGGGTCTGCGTCACGATATCTGAAGGCAGGATCGTGAACGCGGTCTTCACAGGAGACTTTTTCGGGGAGCCCGTAGAGGCATTCCAGGAATTGAGCAGGGTCTTAGCTGGTTTAAAAATTACGGAAAACGAGAAAATAGACGAGGTAATAGACAAGTTCTTCGAGGAGAAAGTAACTTGGCTCGCCGGCGCCTCTCCTGAGGACTTTAAACTGGCACTAATTAAGGCGATTGAAGGCGCTGGGTGAGTTATGACTATTCCGTGTAATATTCCATTTGGATCATCAATACTTTAATCATGGTGCGTATTTCTCCCCATTAGAGATGCTCAGGAAAATCGTGGTCATCGATGAATCAAGCTGTGTCAAATGCAATTTCTGTAGAGAAGTCAATGTCTGCAAGAGCCCTGGGAAATGTATCGGATGCCTTTCATGTTATTACGCGTGCCCATATCAAGCTAGGAGGATGATCGATGATGAAGTTGAAGACGAGATTGTGAAGATTGTGGTTGATGGCGTCGAGTGCGAGGTCCCGCGTAGGCTATCAGTGAAGGAGGCTCTAGAACGCTTTTGGCCGAGTTCGAGCGGCCTGGATCTAAGGGGGTTGACCGCCCCCTGCAATTTGGGTGGGTGCTGGGCATGTGCTGTGGTGATCGATGGAAAACTTGAAAGGTCGTGCGTAAATCACGTGAGGGATGGCATGAGGATAAGCTTGAATTTGGAGGGAATTGAGCCGTTGAGAATAGTCCATGGACCTCAACCTCATAAGGTTGGTGGGAAGGCGACCCCATGGTATGAGGTTAATGGATACAGATATGTCGAGTCCGCTATATGGGTTGCCGGGTGCAATCTAAGATGCCCCCAATGTCAAAACTACCACGTGACATATGATAACAGCACAAAACCGATGACCCCGAAGGAGGCCGCTGAAAAGCTGACCGGCTGCAAGCGCGTATACGACACTCCGGGAATAGCTGTTAGCGGTGGCGAGCCGACCCTCAATCGGAAATGGCTGATCGAGCTATTTAGATTTCTCCGCGAAATGAACCCCGGCGCCAGACTCCATTTAGACAGTAATGGAACCATACTCACAGAAGATTACGTTGATGAGCTTGTTGAGGCCGGATGCAATAACATCGGGATCGAGCCGAAAGCTGGGAGGCTCAGTACATACATGAGGATAACGGGTATTCGGGATAAGGACCTAGCCGAGAAGTATTTCAACAATGCATGGAGCACCGTGAAATACATTGTCGATAATTATCTCGAAAAGGTCTACCTCGGAATGGGGTTCGCGTATAACTCGGATTGGATGAGCTTTGAGGAGGTTGCCGAGATAGGGGAAAAAGTGGTCTCGATAGATCCAAGAATCCAAGTCACGGTTCTAGATTATTTCCCGGCCTTCAGAAGGGGGGACCTGAGGAGGCCCACGGTAAGTGAGATGTTTAGGGTCAAGGAGATTCTTGAAGGAGTGGGGTTGAGGACGGTAATAGTTCAGACGAGAGTGGGGCATATCGGGCCCAGAGACAAATCCATCCATCATTAATTAATGGGCGCCGTTATTCAACTCTTGGCCAAGACTTTTCTTTTAGTAACCCACTTCGCGAATTCCACAAATTGTTTAATTCTCATCTTATCACCAGAGGCCTTAATTTTAAGGGCGTCGCCTGGAATCACTTTCTCAACGCGTATCTCGTAGTATTTTCCGAGCGCCCGCACTTCGTCCAGCTCGAAGCCCGGCAAGTTATCTGGATCACCACAGGGCCCCATGTCACATGCATTACATGAGATCCCGTGGGCATCCATGTTCGCCGCGCACGCCGATGGATATATCCTCGCACCCAGCTTCCAAGCCTCATCGTAAACCATCTTCTTCAAGTCGTTCATTCTCAGAGTTACTTGCTTGTCACCTCTAACCATTCCCGGAATCCTCTTCAACAAATCGTCCATGTATGGATAGTTGATGCACTTCAATCTCCGAATCATCTTCTCTGTGACCCTCATTGAGCCGACCACAATGCCCCTAGCGCCGGCATCCAAAGACCTTGACACGATCTCCTCGACCTCATCAATCTTCATGCCCGGAAGAATCGGCCTCAAGAAGAGAACTGTGTGGACGCCAGCCCTCGACAAGTTCTCGATCGACATGAACCTCTCATCCGGAGAAGGGGCTTTGGGCTCCAGTAATTTGTAAAGACTAGTAGTGACTATCGTGACCAATGCGCTGACCTTTTCAGCGGATTTCCTAATTTCACTCGCTAAATCCCTTTCGATAAATGTCTTTGTTGAGAACTGGATCGGGTTTCCGAGGTAACTTGATATCGTGGAAATGTATTCGAGAGTTTTCTTCCTTGATTCGTCCATAAAAGGCTCGGTAATGGCGCCGAATGCCAGTGGGGTTCCACCGACGCCGATGGCCACAGACGGGTTACTCGAGATCGCGTATGAGATTTGTAGGCCGGATAGCGGGTATGGTCTAGGCTTAGATGTAAAGCCCATATCGTAGATGTAGCAGTAGACGCAGCAGAAGGCGCACCCAAATCCCGTGTGCACGGTTAATCCACATGGTCTTGGAGGCCTCAGACTGTGGGGATCCTTCTTTGACTCCTCGAATTCGCTCTGAGAAAGCTTCTCTTTGAGCATTGAGAGCAACTCACGCTTCTTCTCCCAAGCCTCGAGTAAGCTGATCATCCCAGACCACCAGTCCTGAAACCCCGCAGATCGATCGCGCTCTCGATGACTTTAACTAATCGTCTTCCTCCGCGTATACCTAACCGCGATTATGAGCGTTGTGACGGCGAGCGCCAAAATCATCGCCATGGCGATGATTAGCTCTTGGATCGAAATGCCTCCCCCTCGTTCAATCGTCGTGGTTGCCGCGGAAATCATCGTTTGCGTAAAAGTCGTTGACACGGTGATCGTGATAGTGGAAGTGATCATGCTAGTGGTTGTTATAGTTGAAATACTGATTTCTAATCCTCGGCAAGGATCGCCTGGGTGATATAGGTAAAGTGACCACCAGTCTGGGTTAAACTCGTTATCATAATTGCTGACCACCGCATGGCCATTTTCCAAAAGCCATTTATTGATGTTCATTAGATGCGTTGAGTTATATCTCAGATAACCGACGGCTACAATCCTATTATACCTATCCATCACGTGGACGTCGTCGACGTCGAGGTAAATGCGCGGCCCATACTCCTCAAACAAGTCTATTAAGACATCTCTCGCAGCCTTACCTTCAGGAGTGTCGATCTCGGGCGCGTTTATGTCGGCTAGCCTCACCCTCCCCACGGGAAAGGCATCAAATGTATCGCCATCCACAACATGGTATATCTGCGCGCAGGAATCGATCTCCACGTTACCAGCGGCATAACTGGGCATAATGATGTATATGGAAAACAAGCCGCAAAACAGCAAAACCAGCATTAGAGACCTCATAATGGGTCCCAGCGTTAACCTAGGAAAACCGGGATAAAACATTAGTTACTAGGCTCCTTTAAGTTCTTTCAGAATTACCTCGGCAATCTTCTTCCCGCTGAGCAGCATGCCGCCGAATATCGGGCCCATTCTTGGGAGGCCATACACGCTCGCAAC
>JANXDQ010000042.1 GCA_025059415.1 Aigarchaeota archaeon | reverse complement strand
GTTTTCAGCGACCTTTCCTAGAGCGCCCTCAATGCCCCTTAATGCCTCCGTTAGATCCTCTGAAAATGCCTTCAGTCTATTGGCCACGTCTTCTGAGACTACCTTGGCCGACTCCTCCACGCCCCTCTTCAGCGGCTCTATGTTCAAGACATCTACGAATTCTTTGACGGCCGCGACGAAGGCGACTTCATCGCTGTAGGCGGCTATCGTGAACTCGTAGAGCCCTCCGGGTCTCAGCTTCAACGTGAAGTCGGGGTCTAGTCTAATGGCGAACCTCGTCGGCGTAACTCTCTCTCCCTCACCGACTCTTATCACCTGACCAGTCAGCGGGTCCTTTACCAGATATTTCGTGTGGAGCGGGCCGGGTCCCTTCACGTCAACGATCAGCATCGATTCTCCCCCTGGGACTATCGTAGATTTGCCCACGCCTACTATTTCGACTGGCTCCGGTATTCCCCAGAAGTTATCTCCGGGCCTGAATGGATATGTCTCGTCCCTGTAGGCTGTGAGTTCGGCGTACTGGGCGGCTGGGTCGAATTTAGTCAACATGAACGGCCCATTTCCTATCCACATCAATCCATATGCGTCGTGCCACCTCAAAGCCGCGTCATATCTCGTCAGCGCGCCTTCCTTGGTCTCGTAGATTTTTCCGCCGACCTTGAACCAGCTCTCGGGGAAGAATCCCTCAGATCTCATTTCCTTGATGGCATCGGCGGCCGCCGCCGCGTGATCCTTAAGCACCAAACTTAGCCATGGAACTCCGAGCTTAGTGGCCGCGCTATCGCTGTAGGCGAAGGCCTTTTTCTCGAAGACGAGTTTATCCATTGCGGCTCTTATCTCCCATGGGGTCGTCATGCATGGGTAGGAGGCGACCCATACATTTGCCATGTTGGCAACGTATGCGGGCTCGAAATGCCAGTATTCAACGTAAACTTCCACCCGCTCATCAGGCAGTATCCTTATGCCCTTAAGGATCTGGAAAAATGGGGCGTTTAGCGAAGCAATCGCGGGCTCCGTCACGTTCTTTTCCGGATCCATCACAAGATCCCATATGGATGCCAGATTGTATAATAGGTCGGCGAGCGATATCTTGACGCCGTGGTGCCACTTGGAATTGAAGAACTTAGAATAATCAAAGGTAACTTTGCTGATGGCCTTTGTTCCAGAGGGGACCTCGACCCACCTGTCATTTATCGCATCCCAAACAACCGCGTCTGACGGAACGTCGAGCACGCCGTCGGGTCCGGCGGTCTCAACATCATATGCGGCTCTAATGGCGGTCGGCAAACCATTAAATGGATGGAGGCTCATGGCCGGGTCGCAGGTGGAGGCCGCGATGTCGACGGAATATACATCCTCGAAGCCTCCAACCGGGTTCCACGCAGATCTCTCAGTCCAGACCCACAGGTGACCTACCTGCAAAGTGTTTTTCCCGGGGATGTATGCGTTCCTTATCACGTGCCATGCTCTTAACCCGGCTCCGACATCATTTGTTAACCCCGTTACTTCAGCCCTCACCGCGTAGACGTCGAAGCGCGTGATTCCCCAGATCCTTATTGATTCCTGAATGCCCATCTCAGTTATTCTACGATACAAGTTGTTCCTCTCTTCTCTGCTCTTAAATTGGCCTTGGTAAATTCTTAAGCCGAGTTCATCTATTGTATTGTTCTCATATTGCCAATATCCCGCCTCTTGCCATCCAGGCATATACCCGAACCATGGAGCATTATACTGGTTTATCGTCGTATAATCATACTTATCAACGCCCGTCTTACCCCATCCTTCCGTGTATAGGTGCCATTCAAAGTCCTTTGGGTCGGTTCCATATAGCTTTTCGATGGCCACCCCGAATGGCACATAAATCCTTTCAATTGTGAATCCAAGTTTCTCTAATTCCGTTGCGAAGGCATCCCCCAGCTCTCTCCGCTCATCCTCGATCCGTATAAGGAACTTTAATGTAACGGGCTTGCCGTTATAATACCATTTTCCAGCTATCTTCTCGGCTCCCATCCTAGTCATCTCTTCGTCAACTATCTGGGCCGCTAGCGCGGGATCGTACTTGAATTCGTATTTTGCGATTATGTCGAATATTGTTGCATAGTCTGGGTCATAGGATGAGAGGAACGTTACCATCGGGGCGGCAAATCCGGCGAAGACATTCGTCACCAAGAACTCTCTGTTGAAGACATATTGCAGTGCTAGCCTAATCTTCTTATTGGATAGCGGGTTTAGCTCGCCCGCAGGAGCCGGCGCAGGGTTCAATATTACGTCATTAAGCCCGGATGGGGCCGTGTACAGGGTGATGTCCGTTCTCCCAGCTAATGCTTTTGCCTGGGCGCCTCTCAGCCCGAATTGGTAAATGTCGACGTCTCCCGCCTCAAGCGCCTTTGGCGCCAAATCTAGAGGAACACGCTTGTAGATCACCTTGTCGACGGCTGGGCCCGGTTGAGTATGCGGGGCCCTATACTGAGCAAGGACCGGAGTAATCAGCAAAGATATCGCCAGAAAGGTCATTAAGAGAACGAGAGAAATTTTCTTACTCTTCATAAACGTTTTAGCTACCAGCCCTCTTATTAGTTTTTCCCAAACCGTTTGATAACCCTCTTCACAGAACTTCTTATCAACATACACGGCGATCACTTTGCTCGTGAAGCTTATTAGTTGGAAATGAGGTTGTTTCATGATGGCACTAACAACGAAGAATTCCATTATTTGGGTTGAGAAGTATAGGCCGAAGAAAGTTGCAGAGGTCGTGGGAAATAAGGAATCCGTTCAAGCTTTCGTCGAGTGGATGAGGAAATGGGAACTTGGGAAGCCTCCTGAGAAGAAGGCGGTACTTCTATACGGGCCTGCCGGCGTTGGGAAGACTAGCTTAGTCCTAGCATACGCCAATGAACGCGGTTATGATGTGGTCGAGGTGAATGCGAGCGACTGGAGAGATGAATCGAGGATAAAGTCCATCGTCGGCGAATCATCGCTTCAAGCGACCTTAGACGGGGCGACCAATAAAATAATCTTGATAGATGAGGTGGATGGAGTTGCTGGAAAAGAAGATGCCGGTGGGATAGCGGCATTAAAGCGGATAATAGATGAGAGCCGCATCCCATTGGTCTTGGTCGCGAATAATCCATGGGATCCGAAACTAGCGCCAATAAGGGATAGGTGTTTGATGTTGGAATTTAGGAGATTGCGGAAAAATGAGGTTCTAGAGAGATTAAAGCACATCGCTAAAGCAGAGGGAATAGAGGTTTCGGATGCAGTTCTACGGAAATTGGCTGAGGGGTCTGAGGGAGATCTGAGGTCGGCGATAAATGATTTCCAAGCAATAACTGGTGGCAGGAAAACAGTGGACGAGAGCGTCATAGCCGCCCTCGGAGCCAGAAATAGAGTCAAGCAAATATTCGAAGCACTTGGGACAATATTTAATGCAAAGTCAATACGTGCTGCAAGAGCAGCATTAGAAGGACTTGAAGTCGACTTAGACTCCGTATACATCTGGATCCTTGAAAACGCGCCCCTCCAAATACCGGATCCGATAGATCTGGCCGACGCCCTCGAAGCGCTGGCACGCGCAGACGTATACCTCAGCAGGGTTAGTCAAAAACAGGAATGGAAGCTGATAAGATACGCTGCGCCAGTAATGACCGGGGGCGTCGCTGTTTCGAGGAGGCGTAAGCCATCGGGCTTCATAAAATTCACTTTCCCGCCCAAGATTAGGTTCATGCAGAAGACGAGCGAAGAGCGTGAGGTGAGGAGGGCCATAGCGTCCAAGATCGCCGCGAAACTCCACCTATCGGCTTCAAAGGCAATGACGCAGATGCTCCCATACGTGTCATTCATAATGGCCCATGATGGGGGGATGGGAAAAGGTCTCGCAGATTACTTCGAATTCACATCATCGGAGCTATCCTATCTATCGGGGGAGAAAATGGAGTTAGAGGTTGAGAGGAAGGTTAAAGCTACTAAAACAACCTCAAGACGGAGAAGGCGGAGTGGTTGAGCTTAACGGAATTTTTTCTCCCGCTTGAGAATGGATTCCAATTCGCGTTGTAGGATTGATACAGGAATCCCTGGGATGGAGATGTATGATCGCCTTCCTTTCATGCCCTCGCTCCTCACATTTATCCTGATTATCCCAAGGTCATCGAGCCTTTGTAAATGCTCCCAAAACCTGGTGTATGCTTTGGGTTGAATGGAGTATTCCTCGCAAATGAGCCTGTAATATTGGTTTAACTCGCTGGTCGTGAGATACGCCTGGCCCTCCTGAAGCCCCCTGCTCAGAGCTAGGAGTATGAGTTGTTCATGCTGGTCTAGATATTCTAGGTGCTCCCTCCTAATTGAGGGGTAGACGCTCGTCGAGGCTTTCCTAACATGCTCAGGGGTAACCTTCATTGAGCCCTCTGCTTCAGCGTATTTCCCAGCCCTCCACAAGATGTCGAGGGCATATCTGGCGTCACCCCGCTCACCGGCTAAATCCGCTATAAGTCTCAGGGATTCCTCCATTAGAACACCAGGCAGGAAAGCCTCTTCTGCGCGGAACTTCAGTATGTCGTAGAGCTGCCCGCTACTGTATTCCCTCAGGTGGATCACGTTTCCCAGGAGGCTGCTTCTCGTACTCTCATCTAGTAAATCGAAGATCTCCGGGTTCCGGGTGATCAATATCAGCGAGATCCTCGGGAGGACGCGGCGTTCTTCGCCTATCCTACTGAAGAGATACAATGCGTCCTCTTGCCTGCTTATGAGGGTGTCGACCTCGTCTAACGCGATTATCGCGTATAAGTTCCGCGCCTCTAGGTATGAGAGTATTTTATGGAATAACTCCTCGTTTGAGAACCCTCTTGTTGGAAGTCTTGCCCTAAGTTGCTCAATTATTCTTGTTAGGATCGAGAGCGTGTTCTTGCTTATCCTGCAGTTCACGTAGATGAAGTTGAGGCTGATGCCGCTCTTCTTGGCGTCCTCAACGGAATTCGCTCCGAAGAGTTTGACCAGGGCGCTTTTCCCGGTCCCCACAGAGCCCGTGACTATCACCCTCGTGGAGACCCGCGAGTAGCCCTCTACGACCCCGCTGAAAAACTTCTTCAATAGTTTAAACTCCTCATTTCTATGCGGGAGCCTGCTCGGGATATAGTCTGGGGAGAGCTTTTCCTCATCCTTGAAAATCCTCATCCTCTCCAATAATAGCCCAAAACGCTCGTTCATTTAAGTTAAGGAGGTGGTTGAAAGTCCGGAGATAAACCATTATAGCATCGTGGATTACTTAGATTATCCCAGAGATGGATGAGCGGGAATTAACCAAGACCCTATCGAAATTCGTGGCCTTAGTTTCAACGAGGCTTCCCGACGACGTCCTCGAGGCCCTGAGATCCGTAGCCGCCTCGGCCGACGACCTGGAGCAAAGGCAACTTTTCCAAATGATGTTCGATAATCTGGAGCGCGCAAGGTCGGAGAAAATACCGATTTGCCAAGACACCGGGACCCCATACTTTCACGTAAAAATGGGGACCAGGTCTCCGTTCATTAATTGTATTGGGCGGTGTTTGAGAGAGGCCGTGGCCATCGCCACATTGGAGGTCCCGCTTAGGCCAAATGCCGTCGACCCATTTACCGGGATGAATTTGGGCACGAACATTCCCTGGATAGATTACGAGCTTATGCCCGATTCCGACGAAATTGAGATCTGGCTCCACATGGCGGGTGGGGGAAGTAGCCTCCTCGGGAGATCTACGGTATTGAAGCCTTTGGAAAGGGTGGAAGGCATGGCCGAGTTTTTGATCGAGACTCTGGTAAGGAATGGGGTGAATGCCTGTCCGCCACTCTTCCTGGGCATAGGGATAGG
>JANXDQ010000041.1 GCA_025059415.1 Aigarchaeota archaeon | reverse complement strand
TGGAAAGAGAATTTATCGCGAAACAGTCATCCACCATGGGGCCTCAGCGACAATTCCGGTGATGGATAACGACAAAATAATATTTATCAGGCAATATAGGCACCCGGTAGGCGAGTATCTTCTCGAGATCCCCGCTGGGACCCTTAGGCGGGGGGAGGACCCGGAGTCCTGTGCAAAGCGGGAGCTTGAGGAGGAAACGGGATATATAGCCGGCGAGCTAATCCATCTCTTAACAATCTATCCCAGCCCGGGCTATAGCAACGAAAAACTGCACATATATCTCGCTAGGAAGCTTGAAAAAAGCCGTCAAAATTTAGAGGCTGATGAAGATATCTCGCTGGTTTTTCTAAATCTTCAAGAGGCCTTGGAAGCGATCAGAGATCGGCGCATAGTGGATGCGAAGACGCTAGTGAGCATATTTTACTACAGCTTCTTCGTCAAATGAAATGTTGATAGCCTCTCCTTTCAAGGTCCACCCACTCTCCACGCCATCTAGCCATAATATCGCCCCCCTCCACAACTCTTCCGATGATAAATAATCTTCCACCAATTCTCTCAAGGGATTTAATTGCCTCATCGAGGAATCTGGGTTTTATTGTCAAGATCAATTCGTATTCTTCTCCACCATAGAATACCAGATCGAATAAGTCTACTCCGAATTTCTCGGCATATGCCCTGGCATCTTCGCTCACGGGGGGATTATCAACGATGAATCCTACGTCGTTGAATTCGGCGAGTTCGTGTAGTGACTCCGCCAACCCGTCGCTGGAATCTATGGAAGAAGTTATTGCGGGAATTTTTGTAAGCTCCAGAGCCTCCTCAACTCTCGCAATGGGTCTAGAAAATTTCTTGGCTACTTTGCTGGAAATCGGGTCATCGCCTAGGCCGCTAATGAAGGCGTGTAATCCCGCGGCTTGAGCGCCGAATTCGCCCGTCGTAGCCAAGATGTCCCCGGGTCTGGCTCCCAGCCTTGAGAAGGTTCTCTCAGCCTCTCCCAGACAAGTCACGTCTATCACGATTTCTTTTCCGGAGTTTATGTCCCCTCCCACGATCTTCCCGCCATAGAGTCTCGCCGCCTCCTCAAAACCCCTCCACAATCCCTGAAAATCCTCAAACGGCATGTCTGGTGGAAGCATTAGGGAAATCAGGTATGCTAGCGGCCTTCCACCCTTGGCGGCTATATCGCTTGTGGCCGAGGTTATGGCCTTGAAGCCCACGTCCTCGATCCTCATTCCGGGAGGGATATCCGTCGACGCCGCGAGCATGTCGCAGCTCATCAACAATCTACCTTTAAACAACATGTCTGATGCATCGTCTCCGGGTGGAAGCGTTGCGCCATCACATTCATCGAGCCTTTTAACGATCCAGTTTATCAGCTCCCTCTCACCTAGGTCCCTAAGCCTCTTCATCTCCTCAGAACCCTCCTGGTAAACGTCCTCAGACACCATGAAGCATAAGACAATATCTCTCCCTTCCCGAGCTTTGACTCACCCATGACCCTGGGAAGAAACCTAAGTGGATACTCCTCGATCCCGCATCCGGCCTCTTGGAGCATGTAAAGTAACTGGACTTGGAAGACGTAACCCGACCTTAGCTGCGGCAACTTATCTATGATCTTTCTCAAGGAGGCCGTTTTAATGACTCTGAAGCCCGAGGTGGCGTCCCTGACCTTGATCCCGGCAGATATCCTAGCTAGGAGGTTTGCACCCCTACTTATCAAAATCCTGCTTGGGGATCCTCTCTCCCAGCGCCCTCCCCTAACATACCTAGACCCCACGACGACATCTGCACCGGTCTTCTCCGCGTATTCGAGCATTCCTAACAGCGTTTCCGGGGGATGGCTTCCATCGGCATCCATCTCGCAGATGTAGTCCGCCCAGCCATGCTTTTCCAAGGCCCTCCTAAAGCCATCTATGTAGGCCGATCCTATCCCAAGTTTTCCGGGCCTTCGGAGTACCTCGACGCGGCCCCCTCGAGCACCTACCTCTTCAGCGACTTCAGCGGTTCCATCCGGGCTATTATCATCCACCACCAGTACAAGCGCCCTCCATCCCGCGGTTTCCATGAGATCCATAATCTTTGGTATCAGCCACCGGACATTCTCAGCCTCATTATACGTCGGCATGACGATGACCGCGCCCCTCAACACGTAAAGAAAAAACACGTGGAAAGTAAAAAATAAACCGCCTCAACATCGAAATGACCACTCCCCTACCGAGACCGAGGCTGGGAAGATCTAAAATAACTCTGGTCGAGAACTTGTGGGAGGTGGAGCCCCGGGCGGGCTTTGAACCCGCGGCCTGCGGCTTACGAGGCCGCCGCTCTACCCGCTGAGCTACCGGGGCTTCCGGATTCTAGATGAGTCTAGGCCAAATATATGGATAACACTCTCAAAAACATTCTTCATGTTAGAAATGAGTGTTGGGATGGGCGTAGTAATGACGCCACTCGATTGTCGAATCCTTGGATCGCGGCTTTCATGAGGACCAAAGATTTGTAATTGTTATTATGAGTGAGGAGATGCGGAGTAATAACTTTGGGCTTCTGATTATGAAGATTTATACAATGGGTATATGAATTTAAAATCACATTTATATTGGGGAGATGATTTTATGCCGAAAAAGGGGCAGAGTTTATAGACCTAAGGATCTTGAGATGCTGGTTTTAAGTTGGGGGACTCAGCAATGAATAGTTGGCGAAAACTTCAGCCTCGGGCTAACGGTGACCCCTCCGGGGACAGAGCATGTTAGACATGGTCACCCCGGCGTAGAAGAGATGTTCTATGTTTTTATCTGGAGTCCTATACGTGACATTTTACTACGGAGACAAGGAAGATCACTACGAAGCTCCGCCTGGTTCATGGGTTCACATACCCCAGGAGTAGAACACGCAGGCGGATGCGTAAGCGTAGAGCCAGTTAGGTTCTTAGTGATCTATAGTCCTCCTGGTCCTGAAACCTACCAGCTTAGAAATAGTAAGGAGTGTACCATGCTTCTTCCAGGCGAAATTCCGCGTTACACCTGTAAATGAAGCCTTAAAAATGGCCTAAACTCCCCCGCCTCTTATCTTTCTACAACATTTTTACATGGATTTTTTACAATAATTATTTTTACCGCGTCTTTCTTGGAGATCTTGTGGATAATCCGTTCATTTACCTTCAATTCGAAGTCGAGCTCATGCGATATGGGATCTTAGAGTTGGTAATCCCTATGGCTCATTAAATTAAACCCATTCCCACGAGTAACGAGATTGCGGCCAATATGGCGGCGAAGAAGTGGGCCTTAACTCTCTGGGAAACCCGGATTAGGGTGGATATCACGACCAGCGATACGATGAGGGATGTGATGATCGCGGGGATTGCCGTGAAATGTGATAGCTCATTCAACGTGGCCGGAGAGAGGATGTATGCGTAAATGCTTCCACCGAGGGTCGCCGGGATAGACATTAGAAATGAGAGCCTTATGGCGGATCTCGGGCAATGTCTTAGGAGTAGTAGGGCGAGGATCGTCACGCCGCTCCTGCTAATGCCTGGGAGGGCGGAGAATCCCTGAGCAACGCCGGCTATAACGGCATCCAGCAGGGTCGGAGTTCTATTCAGTTCCTTGCCTCCCACCTTCTCCCTCATCCAAGAGATTGCTCCCGTCAAAACAAACAGGAGGCCGATGAGGATCATCGAAAAGCCCCCAAACCGGCTCAACAAATTGGCCGCGGCGCCCGCTAGTGGAATTGCGGTGACGGCGGTTACAAAAGTAGAGACCAGTAGGAAACATAGTAGCGCGCGCCCATGCCCCTTCACGTATACCCCCTTGACGATCTCCGCGAAGTCCCTCCTGAAGTAAATTGCCGCCGCCAGCGAGGTTGCGCCATTCAAGAATAAGCCGATCACATACGCATTTGATGGAGAGCTCCCAAATGCATAGAATATGAGGAGGAGTATGGTTTTACTGCTAACTGGGAGCCACTCGGAGATTCCCTGGGCCACGCCCGCTAATATTCCCAATAAGATCTCGTGGAGCTCCCTCAATTCCGCGAAAAATCCTTCAACACCAATATATTATCATCGTTTTTCTCGAAAATCCTGATATATCCGGGAGCAGGGTTGGATGTGGGGCCGTGGTAATTCGGTTGCCGAGCAGAGTCGGCGAAAAGACTTGCAAACTCTGCGGCAGAAGATCTAAAATCATCTCGGAGAGCATAGGGGTGTGCGTGGACTGCCTTAGGAATAAGCCAGATGAAGCCCTAAAACACGCGGAAGAAACTCACCGGGGAAGCAGGATTCGCTTCGGTCTTCCACCAGGGCCACCTACGACCCCGGGCGGAATACGCTGCTCGATCTGCAGCGCCGCCTGCTCCCTCGGAGAAGGAGAATTGAGCTACTGCGGCCTGAGGAGAAATGTTAGAGGGAGGCTGGTCTCAAAGGTCGATACGGAACATGGCCTGCTACACTATTACCTGGATGCGCATGTGACGAATTGCTGCGCCGCCTGGTTCTGCCCCGCGGGGACGGGAGCAGGATATCCGAAATACGCGGTGAGGAATGGCCCGGAATATGGCTACTACAACCTCGCCCTCTTCTTCTACGGATGCAGCTTTGACTGCCTCTACTGCCAAAACTGGACGCATAAGTTAATCCAGGAGGGTAGGCTTGTTTCGGCTGACGAGCCCGCGGAATATACGCTTAACGATGCGAGGATAACTTGCTGGTGTTGGTTCGGCGGATCCCCGGAACCGCAGCTCCCTTTCGCGATTAACGCCTCCAAGAAAATCTTGGAATTAAAACCACAAAATAGGATCACCAGGATATGCTTTGAATGGAATGGATGCGGCGAGCGTTCTCTCGTGAAGCGGGCTGGGGAATTGGCGTTTGAAAGCGGTGGAAACATAAAGTTCGATTTGAAGGCGTATACCCCGAGCGTCCACAAGGCCCTTACCGGGAGAGATAATAGACAGTCCCTCGAAAACTTCGAGCTCATTTACAGGGAATTCTACGAGGAGAGGAAGGGCGTCCCGATCCTGAATGCGACGACCCCCCTGGTCCCGCACTACGTCGATGAATACGAGGTGGAGAAGATCGCGGAGTTCATTGCGAGCCTAAACCCGGAAATCCCATACAGCCTCCTAATCTTCCACCCAGACTACCTGATGAGCGACACGACGATAACCCCGAGGAGGCAGGTCGAGAAATGCCTCCAAGCCGCAAAAAAACACCTCAAGAGAGTAAACATAGGGAACATCCAACTCCTAGGCCTAGCGGAAATAGAATACTGACTACAAACTGTTAATAATCGGCATAACGTGAAAATTTATGGCGAAGCTTTCGTAGAGTTAGTTGAATCGATGACGAATACGGGACAGCCTGAGAAGAGATGATGATTAATCAGTCCGCCGAGATTCGCCCACAAAAGACATAATATTCGCTTTCCCTCATCAGATCATGGATGGAAATTGGTTGTGATAGTTGAGTTTAGCGTGATCCCGGTCGGTGGGGGCGTTGGTGTATCGAGGTTTGTGGCGGCGGCTGTAAGGGAACTCGAGGAGCGCGGAGTAAAACACGTAACCACGCCAATGTCAACAATAATCGAGGAAGAAGACTTAGAGAAGGCACTCCAACACGTTAAGGCGGCTCATGAGGCGGTCTTCAAAGCTGGGGCGAGGAGAGTGATAACCGTGATCAAGATTGATGACAGGAGAGATGTGAAGCATCACATGGAGGACAAATTGAAGTCATTGGAGAAAGCTCTCAGGGAGCTTTCAACTAAAATATGAAATACGTGGTGCCGGACAGCAAAAGTTAATTTCTTAAAAACGCGCCACCATGATCATGGCCGCTGTATTAATAGTCATAGATTTTCAGGATAGGCTTGCGAGACGCATCTTGGGCATAGAGGAGATCCTTAAAAACTCCGTGAAACTTGTGAGGGCTTTTCGGATCCTGGAGATGCCGATCATCTTAACTGAGCAGATTAAGTTGGGGGAGACCGTTAAGGAGATTAGGGATCACGCGGACG
>JANXDQ010000040.1 GCA_025059415.1 Aigarchaeota archaeon | reverse complement strand
ATGAGGATCTCGGCAAAGGAACTCGTCCCAAACCACCTCACATTCTACATCTTCCAACACGTCGCGATCTTTGAGCCACATCACTGGCCCAAGGGGATTGGGGTAAACGGCATGGTGAAGATAGAGGGAGAGAAGATGTCGAAGAGCAAGGGAAACTTCATACCGCTGAAGAAGGCGATAGAACTATACGGCGCCGACACCACCCGCGCGACGCTTCTGCTCGCAGCTGAGGACCTCGATGACCCGGATTGGAGAGAGAAAAACGCAAATGAGGTGAGAGGTATGCTGGATACGCTGAGGAAGATTTGCGGGGATGCGGCCTCCGCTAATCCACAAGACCGCACCGAGGTGGACGACTGGCTGTTATCGATCCTACAAAGGAGAAAGGAGGCCATCACGTCCGCGATGGAGAGGCTTAAGACCCGGACCGCGCTTAGCGAAACGCTTTATGGACTATACAACGACTGGAGGTGGTATATCAGGAGGTCCGGGGGGAGAGTCGGCGTCGCCGCCAAGAAGTTCGTCGAGGAGTGGGTGAAACTACTCGCCCCCTTCACGCCATTCACGGCCGAGGAGTGCTGGAGCATGCTTGGAAAAGATGGATTCGTGTCGATGGAGAAGTGGCCGATGCCCCAACGCGAGCTAATCGACGAATACGCCGAACTCAGGGAAGAGCTCCTCAGAAACATCATGGATGACGTCAGGAGCATCATGGAGGTATACGGTAAGGGTCCGAGCAGGATAGTGATCTACGTGGCGTCCGAGAGGAAGAGGGTGCTGCTTAGAAAGCTCGCCGAGGCGGGGTCCCTCGAGCCCCGGGGCGTCGTTGGGACATTGATAAAGTGGATGATCTCGGAGAATGTCGTGGACTCGAGGAAGGCGCCCACGCTCGCGAAGCTCATGATAGACACTTTGACTTCTCTCACATCGAGATACGGCTTGGAGGCGATATTAAGAGCGTCCGAGGAGGAGCTGAATATTTACCGCGAAACCGCGGAATTCTTGGAGAGGGAATTTGGAGCCGAGGTGGCGATATTCCCGGAAGATCAGGAAGGCATCTATGACCCGTTGAATAAGGCTCCGAGCGCGTTGCCCCTAAGGCCGGGCATCTTCATCGAATAAACTCGGCGGAGATGCCGAAAAAGGCTTTTAGGATTTAAAAACCGGATTACCGTCGAATCGCGGTTGGACATCCGGGATAGATTAGCCGTGTTGAGGGACGCGGCCGCCGACCTGAGATATCTCCTGAATAGGGGGTACAATAGGTCTTCGGCCCTAAGGCTCATCGGGGACAGATACCAGCTCAGCAAGGCCGAGAGGTCGATGCTCTTCCGGTCGGTCTTCTCGGATGAGGAGGCGGCGGTGATAAGTTCGAAGATGATCGGCCCCGAGAAGCTGAGGGGGGAAGAGCTGTTCGTGGACGGGTTCAATGTCCTAAACACGGTCGAGGCGATATTGAGGGGGGAATACCTGGTGCTATGCGACGACGGCGTTCTCAGGGACTTCTCGGAGATACACTCGGGCTATAAGTTGAGCGAGCTCACCGCGCAGGCATTGGGACACATATTGGTCTTCTTGTCGAACTCGGGGACGCGGAGGGTCGAGATAATCTTCGAGAGCCAGATAAGCAGGAGCGGTGAGGTAGCGGGCTTGACGAGGAGGATGCTGGAGGCCGCCGGCATAGAGGGGACGGCGAAGACCTCGAAAACCGTGGACTCGACTTTGATAAAGTCGGGCAAGATGGTCGCGACGAGCGACTCGGTAATACTCCTCAGATGCCGGCTCTTCGTGGACATACCGCAATGCCTAAACCTCGCAAAAGATACACAGATAATAAGTCTCAAGACATGATGGGAAGCACCCCGAATGCATTAGGCCGGACACCCTTTCGGTGGAAACGATCTTTAAGGAGATTGAAGAAGAAACAGTGGTGGAGGCATTGAGCGCTCACCGTCATCATCACGTTCATCGCGTAGAGGAATTTAAGCAAAGACTTTGGATTTCGCTAACATTAACCATACCCATTTTGCTTCTTTCAGAGACCATTCAGAAGTGGCTTGGATTGGGATGGATTAAAATCAGCTTCCAAAAAGAGATCTTGTCACTCCTATCCCTGATAGTGTATCTCTATGGCGGATGGCCTTTCCTTAGGGGCCTTGTGGACGAGGCCAAGGATAAGCAGCCCGGCATGATGACGCTCGTCGGCGTGGCGATCTCCGTGGCCATGTTCTATTCGCTTGGAGCGACCCTCATCGCCGGGGACATGGACTTCTACTGGGAACTCGCGACGCTGATCGATGTCATGCTTTTGGGCCATTGGATTGAGTCAAGGAGCATTATGAGCGCCTCCATGGCGCTGGAGGAGATCGCCCGCATGATGCCAACAACGGCACACCTGATCAAAAATGGCGAGGTCGTGGATGTTACAGCCGCTCAACTACGCAAAGGCGACATCGTCCTAGTCCGACCCGGCGAGAAGATACCCTCCGACGGAGTCGTCATCGAGGGTGAGTCCCATGTAGATGAATCCTTGCTAACCGGCGAATCTAGACCCGTGAATAAAGGTGTCGGCGACAATGTGGTGGGTGGAGCTATCAACGGCGAGGGCATATTGAAGATTCGAGTTGAGAGGACGGGTGAGGAAACATACTTGGCGCAGGTCGTAAATCTCATTAAACAGATCCAAGAGAGCCGTTCAAGAACTCAGGACTTGGCGAATAGGGCCGCGGCACTACTCTTCTACGCGGCGCTCGGATCCGGAATATCTGCCTTCGCTATCTGGAGTTTTCTAGCCAGCCCGAATATAGCGCTTGAAAGAGCTGTAACAGTCCTCGTAATTGCGTGTCCCCATGCGCTCGGCTTAGCGATACCACTAGTCGTCGCGGTTTCCACCTCCATAACCTCGAAAAATGGCATACTCATTAGGGATAGACGCGTCTTCGAAATGCTCAGGGATATCGATGTAATAGTATTCGATAAGACTGGTACCTTGACCACTGGCAGGTTCGGTGTGACCGATATCGTCTCCTACACGGACGAGGAGGAGCTTCTAGGACTAGCAGCTTCCATCGAGTTATATTCGGAGCATGTTATCGCCAAGGCCATAGTGGAATACGCCAAGAGTAAGGGGATTCAAATTCACGATGTCGAGGAATTCAAGTCCCTTACCGGCCGAGGGGCTTATGGTAAGATTAGGGGAAGTGAGGTTTATGTTGGGGGAATGAATCTCTTAGAATCCCTGGGAATAGACGTCAACGATGCGAGGATTGATGAACTGCGGAAAGAGGGTAAAACAATAATCTTCGTGGTTGCCGATGGAGAGGTCATCGGTGCCCTCGCATTAGCTGATGTAATTAGACCAGAATCCTATGAAGCCGTTAAGGAGCTTAAGAAGAGGGGCATCAAGGTTTACATGGTCACAGGAGACTCTGAGGAAGTTGCTAACTGGGTTGCTAAAGAACTAGGCATAGACAAATTTTTCGCGAGAGTTTTACCCCATGAAAAAGCTGAAAAGATAAAACGTTTAAGATATGAGGGCGGCCGCGTCGCCATGGTTGGGGATGGGGTAAATGATGCGCCGGCGCTGCTCATGGCCGATGTTGGTATAGCCATAGGCGCTGGTATGGATGTGGCGATAGAGAGCGCCGACATAATCCTAGTTCGAAACGACCCTAGAGACGTGATCAAGGCCATCGACATCTCCCGTAAAACGTATTCCAAGATGGTTCAAAATCTGTGGTGGGCGGCCGGATATAACATGATCACGATCCCTTTGGCAGCGGGCGTGTTGGCCGGATACGGCGTAAGCGTGCCGCCGGCGGTCGGCGCAATAGTAATGTCCCTAAGCACTATTATAGTTGCCCTAAATAGTCAAACCTTAAGGAGGTATGGGCCGAGGATGGAGAAGAGGCGGCTAGTTACAGACCCGGTTTGCGGCATGAAGATAGACCCAGACACGGTGTATAGCAAAATCGAATATGAAGGCCGTACTTTGTATTTCTGTTCCCAAGCATGCGAGGAAGAATTCAAGAGAAATCCCAGGAAGTACATTAGACGGTAAGATTTAAATCAAATTAATCTTAAGATGCACAATCTTCGTCAAGACTTCGGTAAGAGGCCGATGATTGCGCGTGCTCAAATTCCACCTTAACGGCTGGAAACCCTATTCGTATACGACTTCCCCCTCTCTCTTATATGTATGGAGCACGATTGATGTGACGGCGCTCCTCACTCCAGGGACCTTGAGTAATTTTCCCGATACGAATCTTCGGAAGCCGCCGACGTCATCAGCCGAGACTAAAATGATGATATCGTATTCGCCGGTCACCTCGAAGACGTCCGTCACCTCCTCGAACTTCGCCAGCTCCTCTCCAACCTTTTCCAATTGGCTGGGTTCGACGAAGAGGTGTACGAACGCCTTTACTCCCGCCATGGCCCCATCGCCGATCCCCGGGCAACTCCTATTTTAACTTGAAGCTATAGTGGCGGAGTATGGATCACTCTATCACCCTCTTTAAGAGCACTACGCATCCAGGATGCCTCTCTATTATCGAATGTATTTTAGCGTCTTCAGCGGACTGCTTGAGGAATGTAGCTTTCTCAAATCCTCTAACGATGTAGACCAGGAAGTCCGCTTCCCCGGATCTGAGTTCGGCCTCGGCAATTTTCTCTAAATCACCGACTTTAACCTCGCAGGTGGCGTTATAACCTTTTGACCTTAGATCCTTTACCATCTCCTCCAGATTCCACTTTACCTGCTCATAATCCGAGGGCGAGGGAGCCTCCTCGATAGAGGGCTCGATGACGCTAACGAGCTTCAAGTCGAAGCGTTTATCGGCATAAGTTGATATTGTCTCCACGATCTGCTCGGGCCTCTCAGTGGGCCTGACGAAGACCGTCAGCCTCATTCTGTAGCCGATTGGGATGACCATATTCTTTTCAGCATAGCTGATGACGGGGGCTTTGGCGACAAATTTCCTATATAATACATAGATACCTATTCCTGCGAGAAGCCATATTGATCCCAAGAGGCGCCCTATTGGATGGAGGAGGATGTAAAGACCGAAGATAACCAAGTTTATCACGAGCCCCGCGATGGCGATAACAGGTATTTCCACGACTTTCCCCCTATACGCCAGCTTCAACGAGGGCCTTAGAGACCAGGGCCTGTAAACACGCGGCTCCTTAATTTTCAACGATATCAGCGCCAAGAGGAGAACTATGTAGCTTATCATGGCGCCATAATTGTAAAGGCTGGCGAGGAAGGGTATGTTTCCCGGCAGCGTCAATAATAAGGCGATCACGCCGAACACTAGTAGTGTGCGGGTCGGCGTCCTAAATCTTGGATGAATCATGTAAAGCCACTTGGGTAAGAGGTTGAGTTTACCCATAGAAGCCGTTAACCTTGAAACCCCTATGATCCCGGTGTTAGAAGACACCAGCGTCATCAAAACCGCAATTACCGCGATCATTAGGGCCATTTCCTTACCAAAAATCTTGTACTTTGAGATGACGGAGGCCCAGGGGTTTTCCACCGAAATTTCGTTAACATTGATAACTCCGGCAGTGAGCACACATATCAGGAAGGCGACTAAGGGTACGACTAATGCTGCGAGCTTAGTGGCCCTCGGGATCCATTTGTGGGGCAACTTCGTCTCTTCCGCGGCTTGGGCTATCGACTCAACCCCGATAAAAGAAGTCATTGCGATGGTTATGCCGTAAAGAAAGTTCGTCATCGGAATGCCCCAAATCCCCAAGTATTCGACTTCTTCGAGCCTCATGTTATTACCGAGCTGTGTGATCTGCTGGATAAACCTGTTGTAGTCGAATGACGTTAAGAAACCGATTGAAAGAATGGTTGCCGTGATGATCAGGTCTGCTGTTACGATTATGTTGTTAAATCCAGCTGAGTACTTAATTCCAATATAGTTAAGTGCTACAAGGAGCGCGAGAAGGGCACTTCCTATCAATCCGAGACCACCCAGCTCAAATCCTCCAATCCTGATTGAGAAGTTTCCAAGCTCTGGAAATATGAAATGCAGGTAGCCTGAGGCCGCAGTTGCGAAAAGGGATGCACATATCGTGTAATCTAGCATAATCGCCCATCCAAC
>JANXDQ010000003.1:60448-71896 GCA_025059415.1 Aigarchaeota archaeon | reverse complement strand
GTATTATCCACCAGGCCACAAGGTCTACGAAGGCGCAATAACAAAATACAATAAATCAACATTCAAGGCCAATGTAAGCGTCGTGAGCAGCTGGACGATAATCGTGAAGGATGGGAAAGGTGGAGACCTGGTTCCAAATGCTAACGTCACGATGGTTCTCCCCGCAAATAAATCGATAAAATACTCGAAGCTAACGGATTCCGATGGCGAGGTCGCTTTCGGCCCGATCCCATTTGGAGACTATGAGATCACTGTGAGATATGGAGACATTCAAAGGAAAGTTACCGAGAGGCCGAAGGTGGTGGGAGAAACCGTGGAGTCTCTAAGTTTAACTCTTCCCCTCTACCGCGTGACCTTGGTTGTCAAGGATGTGAATGGCGTTCCCGTTAAGGATGTCGGTGTGGAGTTGAAGCCAGAGCTGGATGAAGACGCGATAGCGTCGTCGACAACTAATGCGGATGGAGAAGCTGTCCTGAAACTGATCCCAAACGGGGAATATTACGCCATCGCCTACCTCAAAGACATAAAAGTTTACGAATCCAAGGAAAAGGAGATAAGGGTATCAAATAACTACATGGATAAAACTATAGAGGTAAATGCGTCAAAGGCCAACATAACGATCTACGATTACGATGGGGAGGGCGAGATAAAGAATTACCCGCTTAAGGGCGAGCTAATCAGGGATGGCAAGATCATTTACGAAGTTAATTCTGCCGATGGCGTCTTGAGATTCGGCCACGTGCCGTTCACCAGCTACACGCTCAAAATCCATTTGGGTGAAATTCAAGTATACTCCGGAGTATATGAGGTCAACAAAGAGACATCGCGGGGATCCATCAAGGCCTGGTTCCACGATGCGAAAATCGAGGTGAATGCTTCAATTCTCGCTAACGAGACCATGGCGAAATCGCTTAGGATAAGATTCCATAAGGGCCCAGTTGAGATTGAGGTTCAAACAAAGGAGGGGCGGGCAATTCTAAAAGACGTCCCGAGGGCTGAAGGATACCTTGCAACCTTATTCTACCAGGACAAGGAAGTGGGCAGGATCTCGAACATAAACATCCTCAAGGAGGATCAGTTCATAAAACTCAACCTAACCGGATACAGGATAAACTTCACCACACTTAATCTCGACGACGAGCCTATAAGCGTGGAAATACAAATCTCCCTGCCGGGGGGCGAGAAGATATTATCCATGAAAACGGCTTCCGATGGAAGTGGCTCATCCGGGATTCTGCTCCCATTAACCTATGAAATCTCGGCGTATTTGGGCGGGATAAAGGTTGGGGAACAGAGGCTCATGCTGGCATCCGATATAGATCTCCCAATGAGGCTCTCGGTCATAAATCCCGTATTCAGGATCCTCGACAAAGATGGGGAGGAAAACCTAACGAACATAGATCTAAAGCTCATCCATGGATCCCTTGAGCTCGGGGGAACAAGCGATGAAAATGGATCCATAAGGGTGAGGAATGTCCCGGCGGCGCAATATAGGGTGATCGCGAATTACCACGGCTTCAAGGTCCTAGATCGACTCATCGATGTGGAGCCGAATACGCGGGAGATAAAATTACAGGCTCCCGGCGTTTTAGATGTCAAACTCGTGATGCTGGATGGCCTCAAGAAGCCATTAGACCAGGGAATGGTAATCTTCTCCTTTGGAGAAGCCGAGATCTCCGAGGACATCTCCACAAATGGGGAAGTCGTCGCCAAAAACCTCCCGAACACCACGATAAGTATCCAGGTCCTCTACAGGGGAATAAAGGTGACCGTGGACCCGGAGGAATTCGACCTCGCCGGAGATGAGATGCGGATAACCTGCACCACTTCAGTTTACATGTTGACAGTTAGGGTTCTCAGGGGGGATGGTGAGCCGGTGAATGAGGGCGAGGTGGTGATATCCGTCGATGGAAAGGTCACTGTGAGCCACGACCTAAGGTCCGATTACACCTTCTCCGAGAGGCTTCCAAAGGGAGACGTCATCATTAAAGTGAGATATAGGGACAGAGAAGCCGGGTTCATGAATATTTACTTGGAGCAGCCGGTGAACGACGTCACCATCCACTCAACACTTTATCCACTCAAGTTGCGGGTCTATAGCCCGGAAGGCAGGCCCGTTGAGGGGGCCGAGCTCATAATCAGGGACGAGCTCGGGGAAATAGGGAGAGCTCAAAGTAAGGGGGATGGCTTGATCGAGGTCATCCTACCGGTCGGAGACTACAACGCCTCAATCAAGATAGGTAATGATACGTATTCCTTCGAATTCGAGCTCCGAGCAAGCCGCTCCATCAACTTCCTCTACCCCGTCTCCAAAAACTATGGATTCGAGATCTCGGTGGCCGCGGGTGCTGTAAACCTGGCGATTTCGAGTTTCGCCGTATCGAGGATTTCGAGGGAGAGGCCGAGGCGCGCTCCAGAAAGAGGGGTGGCCAGGAGACCTAGGAAGGTCCCTAGGGTCTAGGATCGGGTGATATCACATGAAGGTCAAGACTGCGCTGAGCACGATCATAGTCGCGACATTACTCCTGATCCTCGCAGTCCTCGCCGCATATAGGCTTACAGGCCACGTCACCCCACTATTAATTGTAAAGTCGGGGAGTATGAGGCCGGCCCTTGAAGTTGGGGATGTGATCCTGATGGAGCCCGTGAGGCCGGAGGAACTAGAAGTGGGAGACGTGATAATCTTCCATAACCCGATATCGGGTGACCTGATAGTCCACAGGATCGTGAAGAAGACTCCCGAGGGAGTGTATACTAAGGGCGATGCCAATCCGGGAATAGACTGGTGGTCCCCTGTTCCTTATGAGAATATCGTTGGCAGGTGGACGGGGTTCAAGATACCTAACTGGACTGGAATAGGATACCTCTCACTCTTCCTCTCAGGTGACATTTATCCACCATATGGCAGGATAGTCCTAATAATCCTAATGGTGGTTAACTTATACTTGATCCTGAGGGATTTAATGGGGCATAGGAGGTCTCGAAAATCTATGGTGGAAGGTCGTGGAGATGATGTTGAAGCTTCCTGAGAAACAGGTGCATGGACTCGATCTCCGTGAACCCCATCTTCTTAATCACCCTCAACTTCTTCCAGTAAGTCACATCGATTTCCCTGACGACTCCCTCCAAGGACTTCTTGAGAAGCTTTAATAATCGTTCACCCTCATTATCCAGATCTAAGAGGAGGATTATCCTTCTCAAATTCCTGTTCTCGAGCCTCCTCCTGAGGCCGCGGATGGACTTCATCAAGATGATCTCCCCATTGATCCCCAGTCTCCGAAGGGCCTCCTCATCCCTCTTCCCCTCAACGATTATCGGTATCCCGTGTCTCGATTCATCGGCCAGTTTCCCAACTATATCAGAGAACTCGTCGAGCAGCTTCGTCGCGTTCTTGGGTTGCCTAGCCAACTCCATTTCACCTTAACGATCAATACCTCTTTTGGCCAGCCATATTTTAATCATTTTTTGGTTTTTGAAATGTCAAAGACCCGCTGAAAATTGGCCTCGCGAATATACTACTGTATTACCAAGAGCTTTATTCTCCACGCTCTGGCCAAGACCTCGGGGGTGATTTGGAGTGAAGGTGGTCACAGTCCACTTACCTGAAGTATACATCGAGGCGATAGACCAGCTCGTTAAGAAGAAGCGTTATCCAAATCGTGCTGAGGCGATAAGGATGGCGGTTAGAGATTTCATAATGGAGGAGGCAGTGACAAGTGAATGAGGATCTACTCTTGTTCAGAAAGGAGTTCTCGGAGGAAGTGAAAATCACGCTAATCGGCGTCGGCGGAGCTGGATGTAACACCGCTGATAGAATCCTCTCGATGAACGTCAAGGGAATCAAGGTAATCGCCGCAAATACCGACGTCCAGCACCTCGATATGATAAGTGCCCATCAGAAGATCCTTCTGGGAAGGGGAACGACGAAGTTCCGGGGGGCAGGCGGAGATCCAGAAGTCGGAAGATTGGCAGTAGAGGAATCCATTGACGAAGTCAGGGCGGCACTAGAAGGATCGGACATAGTCTTCGTCGCGGCGGGCCTTGGAGGCGGAACGGGCACCGGCGGCGCGCCATTGGTCGCCGAAATCGCCAAGGAGCTCGGGGCAATAGTGATCGGCGTAGTCACCCTCCCATTTAAGTTCGAGGGGAACGTGAGGAAGAGGATAGCCCTCAAGGGCCTCGAAGATATGAGGGATAAATGCCACACGGTCGTCGCGATAGATAACAACAAGCTCCTCGACCTTTATCCGCAATACAGCCTGAAGACCGCTTTCAGCCTCGCCGACGAGGTGATATGCAACATGATGATGAGTATAACCGAGTCCATAGCGAAGCCCAGCCTTATCAACATAGACTACGCCGACTTCAAGACCGTTGTGATGAGGGGAAAACTCGCCGCCCTCGGGATAGGGAAATCATCGACCCCAAACAGGGCGGAGGAGGCCACATTCAGCGCGCTCCAAAACCCATTGCTGGATGTATCATATGATGGATTGACGGGTGCGATAATACATGTCGCAGCTGGCGAGGACTTGAAGATAAGTGAGGCGGCGAGGCCCGCCGAGATAATCTCGGAGCTCATGGGCGAGGAAGCCCTCGTTATATGGGGAGCAAGGATAGATAACTCGCTTGGATCCTCTCTCCAGGTCTCCTTGATCCTGACGGGCGTTGAGAGCCCAGAGCTGAAGAAGCACGTCGAAGAGGAGAAACAGTCGCTGGATGAGAAGGAGATCGAAGAAATAATGGAAGAGCTCGGGATAAAGTCGCTCAGTTAACGCCTTCCCCTCGACTTTATCTCCTCCAGCCTCCTTATTTTTTCCTCCACATCTTCTCTCGTTATCTTCTTGAATAATGGCCTCGGCTCAAGGATCTTATGGCCCGGTGGAATTACCTTTTCGACATCGCTCCACTTGAGCTCCTCCACTTTTTCACCCGTATTCAGGTAATCCAGTATCCTTTGGGAGGAGAATGGGAGATAGGGGGCTGAAAGTACTGCGAGTGCGTGGACCACTTGGACCAGGATGTATAGCGCCGCCCCAGAGTCCTCGGCGTTTTTCCACGGAGCCCTCTCATTTAAGTAAGTGTTCCCCTCCTGTGCGAGCTCCAAAATTATCCTCAACCCCCTCCTGAATTCGCATTCCTCTAACGCCTCTTCGAGTCTTTTCGCATATTCGATCCTCAGATCTAGGACTTGACGATCTCGCTCTCTTATTTCTCCGGGATGAGGCACGATTCCGTTCATCTTTGAGTAAATAAAGCTTAAGACCCTGTGGATGAAGTTTCCATAAGTCCCTATGAGCTCCCCATTTATCTTTTCTGCGAAATCCTGCCACTTGAAATCAGTGTCCCTGGTCTCAGGGGCTATCGCCGCCGCGTAATATCGGATAATATCGGGATCGTGTTCCGCGAGCAGGTCGTGTAGCCATACAACCCATCCCCGGCTCGTGGAGAGCTTCTCGCCCTCCAAGTTCACGAACTCATTCACCACCACGTTGTATGGCAATATGTATTCTCCATGTGCTATTAGGAGGGCGGGGAAGAGGATCGTGTGGAAGAAGAGGTTGTCCTTCCCGATGAAGCAGTAGAGTTTCACATCCCCCTCCATCCAGAACTCCCTCCACTTATCCGGGTCTCCGGCGGCATTCTCAGCCCAATCCCTCGTCGCTGAGATGTATCCCAGGAGATTCTCAGCCCAGTTGTAGATCACCTGCCCCTCGGCTCCGGGAAAGGGCGCGGGAGGACCCCACTCGTAGTCCCTCGTTATGTCCTTGTCCCTGAGCCCCTCCTTCTCCAGCCACGAGACTGTCTTATTGTAGGTCGCCCTCCTCCAATACTTCTTATCCCTCACGTATTCTAAGACTTTCTCGGTGAGCATGCTGAGCTTTAGGAAGAAGTGGGTCTTCGTCCTTATCTCCGGCTTCGTTCCGCAGAGGGAGCACCTTGGATCACCTATCTCGAAGGACTCATACCAGGATCCACAGGCCTCGCATACATCTCCATATTGACCTTGGGCTTCACAGCGTGGACAAGTGCCGACCACGAATCTATCCGGCAGGAAGATTCCGCAATTCGGACACCACCACTGCTTGATCTGCTTCGGGTAAATGTATCCCTTTTCCCAGAGCTTTCGATAAAACTCCTCCACAACCTTGTAGTGGACGGGCTTACTCGTCCTCGAGAAGATGTCGAAGCTTATCCCAAGGCTCTCGAAGACCTCCTTCTGTACCGGGTAGTATTTGTCGCATAGCTCCTTCGGTGTCATCCCCTGCCTCATGGCCTCGATGACTATGCTGCTCGCATTCTCATCCGTGCCACAGACATATAGCGTCCTCGCCCCCTTCATCCGCTTAAACCTCGCGAAGATGTCTGCTGGTAGATATGCGCCCGCCAAGTGGCCAAAATGCCTCGGCGCGTAGGAGTAGGGGAGAGCGGCGGTGACAAGAACCTTCTCGATGAGTTCCACCACCCCCATTTACTGACTTAGATCTGTTTCTTTAACCCTACGCCATCTACATCATCTCCTAATGGTGGGCGACTCCTTTAGGGGCCTAAATATGGACAGTAACGTATTATATTGTACAATGATGGGTGAAAATACCCTCGAGAGATCTTCCCGGACTACCCAAACCATGTTTGAGGAATTATCCGAGGGCCGCTGAACCGTGGGCGGCGTCAGAATAAATGGAAATAAGCCCTTTCGAGAGGATCTGATCACCTGCGTCATAGCGGGGCGGGAGTCCGAATTCGGCCATGAGAAAATTATTTCTCTTTACGCCTCCACCCCCGGCGCTTCGACTTCTATAACCGTGAGATCGATTTTTAGGGGCCTCCTTCCAAGGGCCTCAGAAATATTTGGCCTAGTTCTCCCCTCATCTCCGTCTATCAACTCCTTGACATAGAGTCCGCCCTGCGTCTTTATCCTGAATTTCACCGTCCGTCCATCGATCTTCTCGGCCTCGATGTAGTAGAGCTTCTTCTGCCTAATTTTGTCCGCCCTCCGCTTTAGAACCCTTCTCGGGGTCTGCTGCTCAACGAACAAGTCCCTGAACTCTTCCTCAATCATCCTCAACTTCTCATCATCCACTTCTCCATCAAACTCGACGAGGGCCTCGTATGTCTTTGAGGCGATTGGCGAGAGGCTCTTTAGGGCCCTGAGCTCCTTCCTGCTGGAATAGCTCAAGTTCGAGATCTCGACCTTGCCCGCCGCATATTCATTAACTTCTTTCTCAAGTTTCGAGAGATCCACAAGCCTCTTACGTGGATACTTCAGTTCGAGGATGAATGGTCTCCCAGTCCCGATCACGGTGGCGTCGACATCCTCTCTCCCCACCCCGTGGAATTTGTAGCTGAGGGCTTCGAAGATCTTCAAGGCCGGATCGCCGATGAGCTCGCTGACGGACTCAGGATACTCTTTACCGGTATAGTTGCACTTCTCACACCCCCTCCCCCAGCAGTCTCTACAATACCAAGGCGTCTGCGGGATGTTCCTCTCAAGCTTCCTGTAAAAACCCTTAATGAAGAGTGGGTTGATCTGGATCTCGTGTTGCCCAGAGAATATGTCGACCACTATGGCGATGTCGGGATTGTGATATTCGACTGGAACATTGAACCTGCCCTGAATTATTCTCCCAACCTCCCTCGTTATGTCGGCCTTGATGTCCTCTCCGGTGTCTATGCTGAATTGTGCCCGGAGAGAGTCCTCAATCTCCCTGATGTCCGCTGGAACCCTTGCGCCGACCAAGAAGTTCCTGAACTCGTATTCTCTCAATTCCTCGGCGACCTTCTCCGCGGCCTCTTGGAATCTAGACCTATCCAAAGCTCCGCGGCAGATATGACATTTCTTCACATCGGGCAATTCCCCACCCACTGCTTGAAGTGTCTTGATTGCTGGATTGAAGCCGGTTGCGGCGACCGCCCTTATGGCCTCATCCACTTCTCCGGCCTCGCGGTGTTTTAGGAGGGACCGCATGGTAAGCATCAACTTTATCGCCTTCCCCTTCTCATCGTTTCTGGCTCCACGGCAGAGCGAGGAGAATTGTCTGCCCAGGCAATAGTCGCATAGGGGATACCTTGACAGGATCTCAGCCGCCTTATCCAAAATCTCAACTATCCTCTCAGAGGTCAAGTCCGGGATAAGTGATGTGGTTGGCCAGCTTTAACCCTTAACCAGACTTGTATAGTTTCGGGAAGAGTCTCTGAGGCGCACGCTTTGCGGCCTTCATGAGCTTCTTCATAAGCTTATATTGCCTGATCAAGTCCTTAACATCTTTCTCGGAGACCCCAGCCCCCCTCGCTATCCTCCTAACCCGGGATGCGTTCAAAATGCTTGGATCGCTCCTTTCCTCCACGGTCATCGACTGGATTATAGCAGACCACTTCTCTATCTTTTCCTCTGCCTCCCTTAAGGCGTCGGATGGTAGCTCCGGCATGCTCGGGATCGGCAGCTTGGATAGAAGCTTGGAAAGGGGCCCCATCTTCCTCACCTCCCTTAGCTGCTTAACGAAGTCCTCCAACGTGAATTCCCCCCTGAGGAATTCCCTCGCCTTCTCCTCACTCACCTCTATCTCCGCTATCCTAATCCTCTCCAACAACCCCTCGATATCTCCGAGGCCAAGCAGCCTCCCAACGTATCCCTTAGGATTAAAGAGCTCGACATCGTCCAGTTTCTCGCCCGTCCCGATGAACTTTATCTTGGCTCCGGTCTCGGCGACCGCTGAAAGCGCGCCCCCACCCCTCGCCGATGTATCCATCTTAGTCAAGACTATTGACCCCACCGGAGCGACCTGATGAAATGCTTTCGCATGTGCCCCTGCCATCTGGCCTATTGTGGCATCGATAATCAACATGACTTCATCCGGCCTGATGCCCTCCTGGAGCATCCTCATCTCCTCCATTAGTGCTTCTTGGCTCTTATGCCGCCCGGCAGTATCGATCAAGATCACGTCAAATCCATTTGACTCGAAGTACTTTACCCCCTCCCTCGCTATCTTGACGGCATCCACATCCTCCAAGTAGAATACTGTTATATCTCTCCCATTTAGGAGCTGTTTGAGCTGTTCATATGCTCCGGGCCTGTAGGTATCCGCGCAGACGACTCCGACTCTGTATCCCATCTTCTTTAGGTAGTTCGCGATCTTCGCTATGCTCGTGGTTTTCCCAGTACCCTGAATGCCCACCATCATGATCACATAGGGTTTCTTCTTTATCTCGATTCTCGCCGGGCCCTCGCCCAGGAGTTTCACCAGCTCCTCATAGACTACCTTGAGTACGTGATCCTTCCTCGAGATCCCGGGTGGAGCCCTCTCCAAGAACGCCCTCTCCCTGATGTTGTCAGACAATTTCTTGACGAGTTCGACGTTGACGTCGGCCATGAGTAACGCCCTTTGAAGATCCCGGATCAGCTCCTCAACGACGCGTTTATCAACTGAGCTGGCTGAGGTGAATTTGCTAAGAGCCTTTCTAAGCATCTCCGAAAGCGATGGCATCCGATCGTGGATCCAATCACCAGAATAAATATTAAGTTTTGCGCAGAGATCTGGTATAAGTTAATTCACGGGATCCGGCTAAGGAAAAGACTCAAAACATCCCTTAGGAGACTCTCAGGACGAGATGAGGGTCCTCATCACGGGTTCCCAAGGATTCGTCGGGAGAAATTTATCAAGTTATCTACGTGAAAGGGGATATGAAGTTGTGGGCATCGACATCGCCGATGGCGCGGACATCAAGCTCGACATCTCAGATCATGAGAAATGCGTGAAGGTGCTGCTCCCCCTGGAGTTCGATGTTGTAGTCCACCTCGCGGCGATAGCCAACATCCCCAAGTCTCTGGAGGATCCGCATAGGTGCTTCGAGGTCAATAGTTTCGGGACCCTGAACATGCTCGAAATAGCCTCTAGGAAGAATGTCAAGAGATTCATCTACGCGTCGTCGGCTAATGTCTACGGGATCCCTTTGGAGCTCCCGGTCAGGGAGACGACTCCACCCAACCCAAGAACCCCCTATGACTACTCAAAGCTGATATCGGAAAAGCTGATCGAATGCTATTCGAGGATCAGGGGCGTCAAGGCGGTCATCTTCAGGAACTGGAAGCTCTTCGGGGAACACGATGTCGAGACAACGGCGATACCGAGGTTCATTAAGGCATGCCTGAGAAATGAGCCCCTAACGCTATACAACGAGGGAAAGGACGTCACAGACCCAACCTATATCCTAAACTTTTGCTACGCCGTAGAATTGGCTCTGGAGAAGGACGAGGCCGTGGGCGAGGTATTCAATCTCGGAACTGGGAAAAAGGTCTCGATCAGGGAGCTCGCTGAGAAGATAAGGCAGTTAACTGGCTCTAGTTCGGAGCTTCAGCTCCTACCACCCAGAACCGAGGCTGAGAGGGAGCCCATGAAAAGCTATCCATCCATCGAGAAAATCCGGAGGATACTCAGATACGAGCCGATCGTCGATTTTGAAGAGGGATTGAGGAGGACCATCGAGTTCTATAGGCGGAAGCTCGATTCCTAGACCCCACTTCTTCTAAGCGCGTCAACCACGGGCTTTATCTCGTCGATTCCTTCGAGTTGGCTCAGTGTCGGGACGCTCCACGCGCCCCTCTTGGTCGTGGAAATAGCCGCGACCACGTTGGCAAATCTTCCAATCAACTTGAGCTCCCACTCGCTCAACGATATATCCTTTAATTTTCTCAAGGAGTAGAGCGCTGCTAGTAGCGCCGCCATATATGCGTCTCCAGCACCCGTGGAGTCCACCGCTTGGACAGGATAAGAGGGCACGGCGACTTCTTTGCGTTTGTGGATTAGGATGCTTCCCCTCTCCCCCATGGTGACAGCGATGAGCTTGAGATCGAGTTCCCCGAGATCCACCCCATTTTCCTCTAGGAATTTCATCTCATCGTATCCGAGCTTCGTCACATCTGCAAGCTTGAGGGCGCGCTTCATGCATTCGACCAGCTCTCCAATTCTACCCTTCCAGAGATGAGGTCTAATATTCACGTCAAAGCTTATCGGTATCCCAAGTCCTCTTGCTTTTCTAATTACTTCGAGACACGTTGTCCTACCCGGCTCATGCGCTAAGAGGACCCCGCCGAAATGAAGTAGCTCAGCAAAGTCCATGAATCCTAAGTCAAGGTCCTCGATCCTGAGGTTGAAGTACGCGGCTTTCTCGAAGAGGAGAAAACTCGGCCTCGCCTCCTTAAGCTGGACGAAGACGACGCCGGTCGGATACTCTTCATCAAAAGCCATGTATCCCGTGTCAACACCCTCCCGCCGAAGCTCCTCGAGCAGGAATTCTCCGAAGACATCCCTCCCAACCTTGCTTATCAAAGCCGATGGAACGCCGAGCCTTCTAAGGCCCACAACCATGTTCGCGGGAGCGCCACCCGGATGTTTCTCAAAAGTTCTTACATACTTCAAATCCAAGTCCTCAACCGCGATAAAGTCAACC
>JANXDQ010000003.1:58166-60350 GCA_025059415.1 Aigarchaeota archaeon | reverse complement strand
CTTATTGGAGCCAATGCTATTGTTAGGGTGAAGTAAAGACCAGTGAATAAAACAGCTATAGCCATCTTCTGTATTTCAATATTTTTTCCGCCCTCATTCACGCATCCAAACTATATGGATTTCCAAATATTAATCTATCAAAAGTAAGGTGAGATTTCGAGTCAGAATATCCGCCGATGTTCCAGGGCTTCTGGAACTGGTTTTCCATAGATGGTTATCGGATATCCGCAAAACCTGCACCTATTTTTCTCATCTAAATTCCATTTGAGGATATCAAACCCATACCGCTCCACCACAATTTGGAGGCATTCGGGGCAGAAAGTGTTCTCATATGGATGCCCTGGAACGTTTCCGAGATAGACGTACCGCATCCCCTCTTCCTTCGCCAATTCATAGTGCTTTTCCAGGATATTGATAGGCGTCGCTGGCAGATCCAGCATATTATAGTCGGGGTGAAATCTCAGGAAATGAATTGGGATGTCGGGGCCGAAATTATCATATATCCACCTAACGAGTTTTCTAGCCTGATCCAGCTTGTCACCCAGCTCAGGAACCACTAGGTCTGTAATCTCTATATGGGCCCTAGTTTTATCCCGGAGTTCAATTAAAGTCTGGTAAATCGGGTCGGGGCTTGGGACGCCTGCGAATTTCCTCAGGAATTCGGGGTCCCCGTTCCCCTTAAAGTCTACTGTGGCCGCGTCTAGGAAATCCACGGCCTCTTTGACGGAGTCGGGAGTCCAGTAGCCATTGGTTACGAAGATGTTTATCAGCCCCTCCTTTCTCGCCAAGACCCCTACATCATGCGCGAACTCCATGAAGATCGCCGGCTCATTGTACGTGTAGGCTATTCCATCGCTCCTGTAACGCTTCGCCATCGATACCACAACTTCGGGGGTAACATCTACGCCCTCAACAACCCTCCTCTGGCTGATGTCATAATTTTGGCAATATTTACACGCCCAATTGCACCCCGTCGTGGCTATGGAGAGAACCCTGGCCCCGGGAGCGAAATGCATGACGGGCTTCTTCTCTATTGGGTCGACGTGCGCGGCGATTATCTTGCCATATACGAGGAGGTGGAGGATCCCGTCTACGTTCTTCCTCACCCCGCAGAACCCAACCTGGCCGGGGCCCAGTCTACAATATCTAGGACAGGCCCTACATATGACGAGTTTGTCCCCCAATAATTCATATAGCCTGGCTGGCTTACCCTCAACCATAATGTCTTCCTCAACTACTTTAATAAACACTTGATCTATAAAGGTTGCTCAAAGACAATGGTATGCCGAGGGACGGGGGCGAATGATTTTTGAAGGGAATATACCTGCTCCACCTAAAGATCTTAGGCGACATAGAGATAGAAGTCGGAAAACTCGGCTCAATCAAATTTGAGAAAGGCGAATACGTATACGTCGGTTCAGATCAGAGAAACATCGAGAGGAGAATTCAGAGACACGCATCGAAGAAAAAGAAAAAGAAGTGGCACATAGACCACGTCACATTGCATGAGAAAGTGAGTGTTGCGACGGCATACATATATGATCTTCCGAAAAGGTATGAATGCGAAGTGGCGAAAATAATGTTGGGGATGAAGTTTAGGATATTTGGGGGTTTTGGATCATCCGATTGCTCGTGTCCAAGTCATTTCTTCAAGATCAGTGACGATTTCAATAAATTAGTGCTAGAGATCTCTAATAGGATTAGAACCCAGCCATCTTCAAAGATAGAGTTCGCTAACCACGCGGCCGCCGATTCTTCGAGAACTTCTTGTCAGCTTTCTGGATTATCATCTTCGAGGAATTCACGTCAATTGATATCGCGAGTTCATCGCCTTCCTTAAAGGGGAACTGGCTGTCGTGCGCAAGCTTAGCCGGTATATGGATGTAATAATACTCATTGCCGCTAACGTGAACTTTTTTCCTCAAGCGGCTTCTCGCCCTGAGCATTATCTCAATCCTAATAGTAATTTTATTCCCGAGTTTTGTATATAAAAATTATGGGTAAAAAAGACTTACCTCAATTTTCAAGGAGACATTAAAAGGTTCCGCTTAAGCTTTTTATTGTCGACTTTTGGAACTTGAATTTAAGCGTAGAGACCATGGGAAGGATAAAAACCCGGAAAGTCAAGGTCTTGGCGAAGGAAATCTTCGAGAAATATCCAGATCGCGTATCTACGGACTTCGA
>JANXDQ010000003.1:35256-58067 GCA_025059415.1 Aigarchaeota archaeon | reverse complement strand
AATAAAAACCCGGAAAGTCAAGGTCTTGGCGAAGGAAATCTTCGAGAAATATCCAGATCGCGTATCTACGGACTTCGAGCTTAATAAACGATTCGTCGGAGAATTACTAGTCGGCCAAGCTTCCAAGAAGCTTAGAAACCAGGTGGCTGGGTATATAACCAGGCTTATGGGGATGAAGCTTAAAGGGGCCGAGGAGGCGGAGGCTGCTTAAATCCCATTTTTGAGGACCTAAATACCGCCTTGTGATAGGTTTTTATGCCCCGATGATGAGGATGACCTGCACGGAGCAGCATGAGGAACATGCACCTCACTGAGGGACTTTTTAAGAGGCTTGTGGTCAGGATTTTGGGGCCCTTAAGGGAGCTTGGAGAGACGGAGATATTGGAAGTGGATGTGGAGCCTGAGATGAATTTAATCGAAGCCCTCAGGAGGCTTCCAGAGAGGCTTAGGGAAAGGGTGCTCATTCATGGTGGCATCGCGGCTGATCTACTGGTCCTCGTCGACGGCGTTGAGCTCTCATGTCTTGAGTCTGCTGAGGATATACGAGTTGAGGATATTGGGGAAATAGTCCTCATCCCTATAATTCATGGGGGCTGAATTCAACTGAGCCTCATAAATTTCAGCGATAAATGGGTTATGGCCGCGGTCCATAAGAATGTCAGAAAGAATATACTCAGCGATCCAATTCAGGCGATTGAAAGTGTTAAGAACTTGAGCAGAGATGCGATTGCCCAACTCTTCGATGGGAGATGCGTGATATCGGTAAAACAAATCCACGCGGCCGCGGTCGCAGCCCACCTCGCTTTCAAAGCTAAGTCAAATATCTCGAAAAAATTTGACATAGAATTTCTCCTCAGGTTGGCTGCTGATACGCAGATAAGTAGGGCGCTAGAGAAGATGGGGATAACGGCTGAGACCAGGGAAATAGGTTACTGCGTGATCTCTGAGAACAAGAACAGGGCCCTAAAGGTCTCGAGCGACATCGTCCGCCTGGTAGGCGGCGAACCCATGGAAGAAGTCGAATTGAGGAAAGATGAGAGATTGTTTGAGGCCATGAGGTTTTACAATATAACTGAGATGGAAATTGAGGCGGCTCAAGCGCCATCAAAGGCCGATGCCGTTTTATTGTTGATCCTCGAGCGAATCGCAACCCTAGATCTCAAGAGATAACCCTAATTTATCCACGTATTCTTTAAGTTCTTGAAGGGAAAGCTGTCCTTCTCTCAAGACCCTGATCTTTCTATCCCTTACCTCGATTACCGTTGATGCCTTTCTGAGAGGGCACCTCCCGCCGTTGATCGCGAGTTCAACAGACCCAATTAGCTCCTCATCTACTTCCTTGAAACTTCTTGGAGCTCGTCGTCCCGCGAAGTTCGCGCCAGTGCCGATTAATGCTCCACCCGATTTCCTTATGATCTCCAATGCTTGGAAGCTTGATGGCATGAGTAGGCCCACCTTATCACCCTCAAATAGTGCCAGGGATCCCTTCAATTCCTTTGAGGCCCCCACGATTATCGTCAGTGGTCCGGGCCAAAACTTGTAAACCAACTTCAACGAGTATTCGTCAAATATTCCCAGCTTAAGCGCGGATTCTACTCCATCAACGAGTATTGGATAAGGTTTTCTGGATCCCCGTTTAATCTCATGCACCCTCTTCACGGCCTCGTCATTTAGTGGATCGCATCCAATCAAGTAGAAGGTGTCGGCCGGATACAGGATCACGCCTCCAGCCCTCACCACTTCTCCCGCCAATTCCGCGGCCTCAGGTGAGAACTCTAGGACCTTACCCCGCCGCCTCATCCACTCATCCACGGACAAGTTAGCAAGGACATCCGCTTTCACATTTTCCTCCCTTGGAACCTGTTTTATCTCGAATCTTGAAAGCCTCGAAGTTAGTGAGAGTAGTTTCGCCTTTAGGATCTTGAGTTTGGGATCGCGGACGGCGTACTCCCCGCGCAGCTGCTTGACGAGTAACTCGCTATCTGTGTAGAGTTCAACTTCCTCCGCACCTAAATCTATTGCGTCTTCGAGTGCCTTTATGGCGGCATAGTATTCGGCCTGATTATTCGTCGCCACGCCGAGAAACTCGGATCCCTCCCTTAGGAGTTTCCCAGATGGATCTAGAATCAAGTAACCTATGCCAGATAACCCTGGATTTCCCCGAGATGCTCCATCACAATAGATCTTTAACTTCTTCAAGCCGCAGCTTCGGGTTGAAGCCTCTTTATCTCTATCCGGTAACTTTTCGGCAGCTTCTTAGAGGCTATTTCCAGCGCTTCTTTGGCGACTTGGAGCCCTTGCGCCTTTACTAGGACCCTGAATACTGGGGAGCCGCTGCTCACCCTAGCGGCCCTGCCAACGGGTTTTCCAAAGGCCCTTCTCATGCCTTCTTGGAGCCTGTCGGCGTGTGCTCCGAATATCATCTTGTTCTCTCTCAAGATGTGATGTGGATGGGCTTTTAACTCTAAAAAGAAGCCCTCGTTCCCTAGGGCGGAAGAAAGCTTCTTTGTGAGCGCGATCCTGGCGGACTCTAACGAGACATCCCTAATCTGCAGCTCCTCCTCAGCTATTAAATGGAGTTCATATTCATAGTCGTCTGAATATTTTCCAGCAGTGTATTTTGAGATCCTGGACTGGGGAGCACCATGGACGTATTCGGGGCGTGTGTATGGTCTTTCCGGGGCGCGCCAATTCTTTGCTTTCATCTCGACCCCAGAGATAGGAGGGCTACTTATTTAGGCTTCCTATGCCCATTGCCTTAGCTACCTCGAGAAGTTCCTTTGGTGACAACTGGTAAATCCTCTTGGACAATATTTCCGCGGAGAGATCCGCCAAATTCACCGGTTTACCGGATTTTCCGGAGAAGTCTCTTACGACGCGGCGTAGGGTCTGCCTCCTCCTCGTGAAAAGCTGCTTCAAGAATTTCTTTAGGGAACTATTAAGCTCAATCACCCCAGCCTTTCTCCCCATGACCACTATCACCGAATCCACCCTCGGCGGAGGCTTAAACATCCTCCTAGGAATGACGTCCCTTATCTCAGATTCGTAAAATAGGTTTGAAAGGAAGGAGATGTAGATGTATTTCTGCGAACCGGGCTTGGCCACGAGTTTTGAGGCAAATTCCCTTTGAAGCGTTAGGACCATGAGCTCCGGACCCGAATTGATAAGCCATTCCAAGAGCTTTGAAGATATACTGTAGGGGGGATTTGATATGACCTTATTAAACCCACCCGGCTTAAGCTCTAAGATGTCCCCAACCAGCAACCTAACATTTGGATGATGTTTTAACCGGGATTCGGCCTCCCTCGCAAGAGACTCGTCTAGCTCAACCGCTATGACTTCACCAGCACCCTCGGCAAGTTTCTCAGTCAACTCCCCCCTCCCCGCCCCCACTTCTAAGACGACATCCGACTTCGATAAACGACCATACTCCACGATCTTGTCGATCATGTGTTGATTTATGAGAAAGTGCTGACCCAGCTTCCTCCTAAATCTCATGTTGTGGAAAATCGATAGATGGGCTCTCTCACGAATAGCCTATGCCTTTCCTCGGGGCTTGAGATCTCACCAAGAATTCTCTGGACAAGCGACTTCACGGGGTCTTGTATTCCAACACGTTTCTTCAAGTCATCATAGCTCTCAAACGGCTTAACCTCCCGCTCTGACAGTATCTTCATGGCGATCTTCTTCCCTATTCCGGGGATCAATTCGAGTGCATGCATTCTCGGGGTCACAGAAGTGCATTTGTTAAAGAACTCAATAAACCTCTTCTCATCGGATTCCACAATCTTTCTCACGGCATTCTCCAGTTCATTTTTCGCATTCTCCGTCAAATCATCATAATTTATCCTCCTCAAGATCCTGAGAAGAGACCTCGGGACATCTTTACCGACGTAAATCCGCATTCCTACAAGGGGCTTATGCTCGCGCGGAACCGCGGCTTCAAGTATGGTGAAAAATTCCTCCCCTATTAACTGGACGACGTATTCATCTCTGTGCACCATAATGTTGGAGGCGCGCGAACGCATCTCCGCCGCCGAAAAGACGTCTAGAACGTAGGCAAAGTCCTCGTATTTTTTCTGCCTCATCACCTCGCATCACATCCTGTCTTCTCATCATCGAATTCTGTTTTTAGCTCCGTGTCTCCTGTAGATACCTCTTGACTATGTCGACGATTGCCTGGAGTTTTTCCTCGGAGAAGAGGAGGAAGGACACTAGCCGTTTATATCCGCTTAAAATCGCCCTGAGCTCCTCAACATGTGTGGGGCAGATGTCAACTATTTGGACGGCCTCCTCACGTGTGAGCTCGAATTTCTCCATTAACTCATTGACGAGGGCCTCGGCCTTCTCCACCGGAAGCTTCGAATACTTTTTCACGTAATTTAGGACCCTGAGCTGGAGTGTGTTTAATTCATTCTCAGAGCTACTCATGATTTTTTCGACTTCGGGAAGTGAGAGTGGTATGCGGGAAATAATCTTCCTAGCCATAAAGGATTACACGCTCCACCTAACTAGGTGATCTGGGAGAACGGTAAGTGTCTTAAACTTCTCACCCAACCTAACCCTGACAACATAGGCCCTACCCTTCCTCCCCACGACCTCCCCAATTTTCCCATGATACCTCCTGTGAGGAGATCCCTTATGCATGGATGGATTCAGCTTTATCGCCACCTTCTCACCGGGTCGGAAATCGTGGAGGTAGATCTCTGGGTTGGGGCCTTGCCTAGATCCTTTTGGCCTCGTGAGCAGCCTCCTAGACTTAAATCTGAAGCCCTTTGTGTCTGGCATTTCTACAGTGTGTTGGAAAACCCCTATTTAAAAGCTTTAATTAGAGCCGACTAAGCCGTCTCTAATGAATAAACTTATCCTTGAACTTCCTCAGCTTGTTAAATCTATTTACCATCGAGCTGAGAGGAGAGCTTATTCGTCCCTCTTCGAGATCGTCTTCTACCGGGATCTCGTATTCATCGATATCTCGGCCCGTGTCAATGTACTTCAACTCCATGGTCTCAATGCCTTTCAGAGTACTTTCCAGGAGCTTATGGCGTTGTATCCCAATCGACATCGGCACCCTAACTACTTCCCCACGTTTATTTATCCTGAATACGCTAAACTTGAGGTCTGATAACCTCCCGCTCTGAGAATATTTGAGCGGGTCGACGACGAGGGCGACGGCCTTGGGATAAAACATCTGGTACCTCTTCTGGGTTTCAAGATCTATGGCTGAGAGGAAGATGCTGAAGCCTGGGTGAGAGTGATACCACCCCACGATGTATAGGCCCGGCCGATTCCGGAGAATCCATTCCGCCGCCTGGGCTATAGTATCTTCGTGAAGGTAGACGAATCCCGGCGTTGACTTTTGATCTCCAGTGATGGCGTCCCAAATCTCCAATACATCACTTTTATTGATGTATTTCCCGACAAGGAGGCCTGCGACCTCGTTATTTGGATCAATTAATGTGTGTTTAATGATCTTCCCCAGGGCAAGCGGGTATATCCTAGTCCTCATGGCCCCTCTCAGCTTAACGGGAAAATGGGAATAATATGATTTAAAGAGATTACTTCACTTAAACGTGCTCGCTTCCGCCTGGGAGTGCCAGGGTATAAATTCGGTATTTCGCGGGACTTCTCGAAAAAATCAGAGTAGTTAATGCTTATATAGCGTGAATAAGGGATACCTAACTGAGTAGGGGTAACACGTATGAAGATCAGGATAGTCCCAGCTATTGGTGGTGGTAGCCCGGTCGAATTAGAGGTCTCGCCAAACACGACTATAGGCGCCATAAGGGCGAAGGTCTGCGCCATGAAAAAGCTGCCGCCCGACACTACTAGGCTCACTTTCAGGGGAAGAGCACTTAAGGATACGGAGACCCTGGAGTCCCTCGGCGTCCAGGATGGAGATAAGCTCATACTCATAACTAGGACTGTTGGAGGATAATGTTAACAACCATCGCAAAGAAACTTCTCCGAAGTTGATCCTCCGCCGAGGACAATTCCATTGAAAATTAATTACTCAGCTTATCTCCTTCTGGAGATGGGAGACTTGTACGCGGAACTTCCAGAGCCGCTGTGGCATAGGCGCCTCGTGCTCGAATACAAGCTTATGCGCGAGAATGAACCCACCTTCGACATAGTGGATGATGAGCTGACGCATTACCGCGGCGTCATAATAGGGGAGGGGCTTTATGAGGATGGATTCTTCAAGGTTGAGATGTTCATTCCAAGAACATTCCCATATACGCCCCCAGAGATCGTGTGGCTGACGAGGATCTGGCACCCCAACTTCACCGATGAAGTCCCCGCCAGGATCTGCGAATCCATATTCAAGAACGATTGGAGTCCCACACTCCACATATTCACGGTCATTGAAGCACTGAGAAACCTCCTCAATAACCCAAATCCAGATGATCCATTAAATGTCCTCGCCGCCATGGAGATGAAACATTACCCTCACATATTCGAGGCACGCGTTAAGCAATATCTAGAACTCTATGCCAGGCCAGAGCTAGCTTTTCAAGAATAATACTTGAAAAACTCAAATAATTCGGATTAACGCAGGTTTATCGTTGAAGATGACTAATGAATGCGAAAAAGAATTGATGGAAAGATATGATAGGCAACTTAGGATAGCGGGATGGAATCAGGCAAAACTCATGGAGGCGACGGTGATGGTTGCCGGCGTCGGCGCGATAGGCTGCGAGGTCGCCAAAAACCTCGCACTAATGGGGGTTGGAAAGCTAATTCTAGTGGACAATGACGTGGTCGAGCTCTCGAACCTCAGCCGGCAAATGCTCTTCACCGACGAGGATCTGGGGAAGTCGAAGGCAGTAGTTGCAGCTGAAAAACTAAGGAAGATGAATCCATGCATAAAGGTCGACGCATATTTCGAGGATGTCAGGAGGTTGGATCAATCAATATTTCAAGAAACGAGGGTGATAGTTTCATGCCTGGATAATTGGCCGGTTCGGAGGTGGCTTAACTCGCTGGCCATAGAACTTAACAAGGTGCTTGTAGACTCCTCAATGGATGGGTTTTACGCAAACCTCCAGGTTGTTATACCCAAAGAGACTCCATGCCTAGAATGTCATGGAGATGATTTAATCCCGAAAGAAATCCAGATCGCGGAATGCACGCTCAGGAAAAAGACGCCTAAAGACCTTATCGAGGAATTAAAGGGGTATGGGATAGAGATCGGCCTCAAAACCGCCGAAAAATTGTTTATGTTGAACATAAAGACGGCGTATGATATAAAGTATGCTCAGGCAAGCCTCTTAGAAAAACTTGATGGGAAGGTGCGAAAGGAGGTTCAGGAGCTCCAGGAGAAATTGAAGCCGAGGATGCCGGCGCTTCAATGCGTTGCGGCCTTAATTTCTGGAATCGCCTCGACTGAAGTGATCAAGATACTGCATGAAGGCACATTGGGAGAGATAATTAAGGATTTACTGGTATATGATGGTTTGAGCAACAGCTTTACCTTTGTGCACCTTGAGAGGAGGGGAGATTGCTTCGTTTGTGGAGACGCTGTGAGGGAGGAGGCTGTACCATTTCCATTAAGACTAAGCGAGACCATCCTAGAACTCAAGAAGAGAATAGCGGAGAAATTCAGCATACCGGATCCAGAGCTCTTGTATAAGCGCTGGAGGTTGTCGGATGAGCAGAAGCTGGCTGACCTAAGCCCTCAAGCCGGCGACGTGATCTACGTGGATACGAGCAGAAGATTTATGCCTCTTCCCCTGAGAATAGAGATTATGGAGGAATAATAATTGGGTAGGAGAGTCTTCATTGGAAAGGAGATTAAAGTCGGCGAATGGAACTTCCTCGAAGAAATCCCTGAGAAAAGAGAGGAACAGGTAAAGCTCTGCCCAGTCTGCTCCACCGAGATCCTGGAGGGAAGTTTAATCTTCGAGTGCCCATACTGTGGAAACATAATGCACAAGAGATGCGTGGGACCTTGGCTGAAAAGCCATGGAATATGTCCAATATGCAAAAGACCTTTATCCCAAGGATCCCAAGCATCTGAGGGGGGTTAAAAGACTTGGAGAAAAAGGAGAAGGGCCAAGGGATCGTTATTAAACCGGAATACATCGAGACCCCGAGGGGTAAGGTTCCGACATTCGAATTCGTCTATAGTCTATCAAAAGCGATAAGCATTTTAGATGAAGTGACGGCAAATATCGAGGAGAAATTAGAGAGGTTGGAGGAGAGAGGGGAAGTGCCACAAAACATCGAGGAAGTTCGTGAGAGGTTAAGTGCCGTTGAGAACGCGATAAAGGAATTAGAAAAGAAGATAGAATTGGATTTAGGCGAGATCCTGGATAGATTATCAGCTTTAACCGATGCCTTCAATGAGCTCGTGGAGAGGGTTCAAAAACTGGAGGGATCTCCTCCTAAGGACTGAGGATCGCCCTCCGCATATCGGCGACTATCTTCTCGAGGTTAACTCTCTTATCCTCGAGTGACTTAATCTCGGACTCCAGCTTCTTCTTCCTCTCACTCAATGCATTCAACTCGCTTCTTAGTTGAAGGAGCTTCCTCTCCAGCTCCTCGGCCTCCTCCTCTCTCTGCCTAAGCTTCTCTAATCCTTCTCTAAGCTCTGCTTCCCTCCTGACTAATCTCTCTAGCCTGATCTCCTTGAGCTTAAAGTCCCTCAGCATGCCCTTCATCATCTCCTCGAGCTTCGTCCGTGCTTCATCCAGCATTTTGAAGTAGTGATTTTCAAGCTCCTGAATCCTCTTCTCAAGGGTCGCCTTCTTCTCTTCAAGTTCACGAAGCTCCGCCTCCCTCAAGGCCAGCTGCCTTTCCTTCGCATCCAATTCCTCCCTCCACTTCCTTACTTCCTCATAAATCGCTGAGATCTCGCCTTTCTCTTTGAGAAGGGCATTAACTTCCTGCTTTATCATCTCACGCTCCTTACTAAGTGCTTCAATTACATCCTTTAAACCATCTTGGATTGAGAGCAGGGTGTTCTCATAGTACCTAACTGATTCGAGTTCGTTCGAAATCTCCTCGACTTTCTCCAAGTAATGCCCCAGTTTTGACTTTATTAGCTCCGGATGAGATGAAAGCTCTCGTAAAGTTGATTGGATATCGGCGAATCTGGCCTCAGCCCTATTCAACGCGTCGATGATTCTCCTAATATTCTCTAATACCTTGCCCTCTAGATCCACAAATTTATCAGATAACCTAGCCTCAAGTTCCTCTAATCTATCCTTCTTCCCCGTAAATGGGCTCATTTCCTAGAAGATACCGGGTCTGGGTGTATAAAAAGTTGTTTCTAACGATAGATGATGGGCTCCCGCGAGCCATTTATAAGGTGCTGATTAATTCATTTTAGAGGAGCTGAAGAGAATTTGATCGTAAGTAGAGAGGAACTGCTTTCAAGATTCTTTAAGATAGGATCAGGTGCGACCGCCATAGGCGCAATCCACATACTCGCGTTACTCCTTAGCTGGTATATTGAGGCGAACAGCGAAACAGCGATATATGGATATTTGTTTTCCGAATCACTCATCCTATCGGTGGTCGGCGGATTATTTGCCGGAATAGGGTTAATAGCGGCGTATTTCGCAAAAGTACTAAAGTCTATGAAACTACTCTTGGGGGGGTTTACAATAACCGGCGGGATACTCGCAACACTTTCACCCATATACGTTTACGCGGTCAAGTTGCTCGGTTTGTCAATTAATGCGCGCCTGGACATAGGTTTCTTTGCAGCGGCGTTTACAGGGGTCCTCCAAGTTGGAATGGGGCTTCTCGCTCTACTTACGCCGATAAAGGAGGAGGTAGTGCCGACGCTGCCCACAGTAGCCCCACCCGTGGCTCCGATGCCTCCGCCCATCACCGAGGCTACGAGACCTGGCGGAGCTGTAACGGCCAAGATTTTGCCTGCTCCAGATCTAGAGGAGGCGGTTTGTAGCATATGTTTCGAGCCTATACAGGTTGGAGAGGCTGTTAGGTGCAGTAATTGCGAGGCGGTCTTCCATGATGGATGCGTTGATACCTGGGTGAGCGTGAACGGCACATGTCCAAGCTGCAAGGCCATAGTGGTGGATTAGATAAACAAATAAATTGGCCATATCCACTAGGCAATTAAGGTGTCCCCAGATGAGTGAGCCCGAGGGGAGCAGGAAGTATGGGGAAATAGTTAGGTTAGCCCTGGAAAGAGGGTTCTTCATGCCCTCATGCGAGATCTACGGCGATGCGCCGGCGGGATTCTGGGATTACGGGCCGCTCGGAGTTGATTTGAAGAGAAAGTTCATCGAGTTCTGGAGAAGAGAACTCGTGAAGAGGGATGGGATGCTGGAGATAGATGGGTCGCAGGTACTCTCAAAGAAGGTCTTTCAAGCATCGGGACATCTCGAGAGTTTTGTCGATCCAATAGCTAAATGCGAACAATGTAGGGCAATCTACCGACTGGATAAATTGATCGAGGAGAAGACCGGCATCCACGTCCCCGAGCGCATGAACCTAGAGGAGATGAAGAGGCTCATCGAAGAACATGACATCAAATGTGGAAAGTGCGGTGGGAAACTCATAGATCTCTCACATTTCAACATGATGTTCAGGCTCGGCGTCGGAGTAATTGGAGCGGATGCATACCTAAGACCTGAAACATGTCAAAACATCTTCATAGACTTTCTCAGGATACACAAGACCATGAGGAGGAACCTGCCCTTCGCCATCGCCCAGGTTGGAAAGAGTTTTAGAAATGAGATCTCTCCGAGGCAGGGTCTGCTTAGAATGAGGGAATTCTATCAAGCCGAGATTGAGGTCTTCTTCAACCCCAAGAAGGCAAATGAGTTTCCAAAAGCCGATCCGATGATGGATTACGAGCTGAGACTTAAGCCGCTTGGAAGGGATGAGACTATTGAGATCACTTGTAAAGAGGCGCTGGATTCCGGGCTCATTTCAAGTAGATTGATAGCATATTATCTCTCCTTAATCCAGCAGTTTTATGAGAAAGCCGGGATATCAAGAGAAAAAATCAGGCTAAGACAACTCGGTGACGATGAGAAAGCATTCTACGCCGTCGAGGCATGGGACCTAGAGGTAGAGACGAGTCTGGGGTGGATAGAGTTGGTCGCATGCAACAACAGGGGGGGCCATGATTTAGGTGGACACCAGAGATTCAGTGGACACGAAATGGAAGTCTTGGATGATGGGGAAAAAGTCCTACCACACGTCTTCGAGCTATCTATGGGGGTCGATCGCAGCATCTACTGCATACTTGAAAATGCTCTGGATCTGGAAGGTGGGAAGCCGGTCCTCAGACTTCCACCCCACTTCGCTCCCATCGAGGTCGCGGTCCTGCCCCTACTCTCAAAAGAGCCCTTCACCTCAAAGGCGCGCGAGATCTATGAGATGTTAAAACTGGATTTCGACGTTGAATATGATGAATCGGGAAGTATTGGAAGGAGATATCTCAGATTCGACGAGGTCGGGGTTCCGATATGTATAACTATCGACCACCAGACATTGGAGGATGACACGGTGACGCTGAGGTTCAGGGACTCGTCCATGCAATTAAGAGTGGATTTAGGCGAGCTTGCTGAAACCATAAAGAATCACCTCGGATAAGGCATCTGAATGGAAATACTTATAGCTGGCGCGGGAAAATTATTAAAACAGGAGTAAGTATGACTTTACCGCGTGACCGCGAAGAGGACTTCCGTTTAAACATATTGAATTTGATCCAAGATCAGGTTAGAATCGTTCTCAACGGCTATAAAATTCTTTTAGATATGTTGGAGAACTTCTTGAATGGGGCGAAGACTGAAGTTCTTGAGGAGATTTATCTGAAGATCATGAAAAATGATGAGGAGGCAAAGGAGAAGACGAGGATCGTTGAGAAGGAGATAAGCAACGTGGGGGCCCTTCTAACGTCTAGGGAGAACTTCATCAGGCTGGCGTCGGAGATAGATAAAATTGCCGATATAACGGAGGGAGCCGCCTTTAGGATACTCAGCCTCAGCAAGATGAAGACGAAGCTGGGAAAAAATTTGAACAAGCTCTTCATGGATCTGGGCCAATCCGTTTTAGAGACATTAACCGCGATGAGGGAGGCGTTGTTGGCCACAACCCTAAATTCCTCAGTCATCTATGAGAAGATAGAGGCGACTGAAAAATATGAGAAAAAGAGCGATGACTTCTATCGTACTCTTGACCTTGAATTGTTGAGCAGTGAACTGAAGGTGGGCCAGCTCCTCCTCTGCAGGGAAGTTGCCGAGATGATCGAGGATATAGCTGATAATGCTGAGAGGGTCGCGGATATACTGAGAGCCCTCTCAATCGCCATCTTTTAGGATGCTGGGAGATGTCCGGGGAAAAGGTTAGGGCTGAGTTAATTCACGGGACGATCGTAGTTTGGGATATTGAGAGTGGTCGTGAACTTTATCGATCAGGTTTCTATGGCAAGCCCCTAGGCATATCTAAGCCTAAATCACTTGACTTCAATGCCCCATTGGTCCTCGATATAATTGAAGCCGTGTACCTGGTTGAGAAGGATAAGTTAGAGGTCTACGAGGAGAAAAGGAAGTTGAGTTTTGAGGATTTAGTGAGGCGTGCTGGGCAATACTACGAGAAATTCGAGCAGAAATACCTCGCCTATAGGGACCTCAGAGATAGAGGCTTCATAGTCACCCCAGGGATAAAATTTGGAAGCGACTTCGCAGTATATAGGATCGGCCCAGGACTCGAACATGCGCCCTTCATAGTCCAAGTCAAGTCCATAGATGAAAACATTTCAGCCCTCGAGATGATTAGATCGGGGAGGCTCGCAACGACCGTTAAAAAGTATTTCACGATAGCCATCCCGGATGTTAATTCCCAAAGGGTGGCATATGTTCTTTTTGAGTGGTGGAGAGCCTAGAAACACTCTATCGGTTTTTCTCCGGGTTGTAGACCAGATACATTCGCCCACGATGGAAAACTGGCATCATTTATTTACTCTGGATTATTCAGTTTTCGCGCGATTTTCTTGGCCCTCTTAGTGGCCGCCTCAACCGCCCTCATTACGGCAGTTCTCACACCGCCCTCCTCAAGGTAGAAGATCCCCTCAATAGTCGTTCCACCGGGTGTCAGAACCATTTCCTTAATCGTTGATGGATGGAGCTTCGTCTCGAGGATCAGCTTCGCGGTGCCATAGACCGTGTATGTCGCCGACTGGTAGGCGAGGTCGCGTGGGAGGCCGACTTTTAGGCCCGCGTAGGCCATGGCCTCGATGAGGAGGGCGACGTAGGCGGGGCCGCTCCCGCTGAGGGCAGTGATCGCGTCCATCAAATCCTCATCTACCTCCATGTAGCTGCCGAGGTTTCCGAATATCCCCCGAACTATTTCCATATCCTTGTCCGTGATGTTGGGGCCGACAGAGTAGGCTGTGAAGCTCGCTTTCACGATCAAGCCCACATTCGGCATCGCTCTCACTATCTTCGCCTCGGGGAGGAGGGAGGCCATCCTGGATATCGGGATCGCCGCCGCCACCGAGATCAATATCTTGTTCTTCAGGAGGTCGCCTACTTCCATTAATACGTCGGAGACCTTATGTGGTTTGACGGAGATGAAGACCACGTCGGCGAATTCCGCGACTTCGCGGTTGTTCTTCGTCAGCTTCACCCCGTCCTTTTCCAAACTCCTTATCTCCTCGATATTCCTCCTGGAGGCCATGACTTGATACTTCCCCGTCTGCGCGAGGATTTTGGCGATCGCCGACCCTATTTGCCCAGCACCTATGACGCCTATCTTAAGCATCTTGTGGTGACCTGCACAGCTCCGCTAAATAACCTTTTAAATTAGCCCAGACTCCCTCAATAGCTCAAATGCTTCTTCTCGGCTAGGCCTATGCTTGTGGAGGATCGTGTATCGATCTGGCCTAATTCTCCAGGCTTCGGAGATGGCCTCGGCCATGAGCTCGCCCGAGATACCGGCTTCATCCAACCTGAGGGGCACACCGGCCTTCGAGAGGTATTCTCTGAGACCATCACTACGGTAAGCTTCATCCTCCCACCAGTTTGGATTCCATTTTTCGTGGAGTATGGCCATCACCAGGGCCGCGATTCCGCATTGAATCCCGTGGCGGAGCCTCCTATCCAACTTCATGTCCAGGTAGTGGCTGATCAGGTGCTCGCTTCCAGAGGCCGGCCTCGAGGATCTAACGATCATCATCGCAACCCCCGAGTTTATCAGGGCGGTTGCCAAGAGCTCAACCCTCTCCGTGAAGTCATGCCCCCCCTTCAATGCATCTATAACCACGTTTATGGCCCTCAATGCGAAGGATTCAGCGCTCTTACAATATGCTTCGGAGGCTTCATCCCTCCCCAGTTGCCAATCCTTTATGGAGACCGTTTTCGCCAAGATGTCGCCGAATCCGGATGTTATCAACTCGTGCGGAGCGGAAGATAGCAGTGATACATCAATCAAGGCCGTGGCCGGGGCCCTCGTCATAATTGATACCCTCCGGCCCTCAGCGAAGAGCGAGGCTATGGGCGATACTATTCCATCGTGTGAGGGGGCTGTTGGAATCGAGACGAAGTCTGCGCCACTCAAGTATGCCGCGTATTTGGCCACATCTATGACGGTTCCCCCTCCCACCGCGATCACGGTCTTTACGGCGCCGAGCATCTGCGCCTTCTCCTCGGCTTCTCGAAACGTAGGTGAGGCCACGCGGACCCCCCTGGCTCCCAAGACCTTCTGGACGGTCCGGCCCGCGATTCTATAAGTTACATCGTCGTAAAATACGGCATAGGGGGGATGTAGATCGAGTTGTCCTAAGTGGTCGAGGGCTTCGCGGAGTGGGGCAAATACCACTTCCTTCAAGGACTTATCATGTTTAAACCCGCATCCACATCCTTCATGGGAACCTATCTCTCCGCTGAATTCGAGAACCCTCAATTCCCAAATAAGCCCCACAAACTAATCCATAAACCCTAAGTATCACCCAACCAAGGTGGGGGTAGGTGGACTAGATTAAAATAAATAGCCTTGGCTTTCTTCATAGTAATTGGTTGGTGGGTGAGGTTAGGTGCCCAAGCGCGTCGTCATAAAGGACTCGGACATCGAGGGCGAAGCTGAACCCGTGATAGAGCCCGTAGAGGAAAAAGTAGAAGAAGTCTCGGTAGAACTCCCGACCCCGGAGGCCGGAGAGCCGAAGTCTGAGGATAGGGAACTAGAAGCCGCGATTGTTGACGCCGAGGCCGCTTACGAACTAGTGATTAGTAAGGCCGAGGAGATCAGGGTAAGAGAGCAGGTAACGCAGAAGAGGTTTTTGGAAAGCGACGAGATGAACATCAGCATACTGAAGAAGCTCATCCAGAAGTGGGACGCCATGAGAGATGAGTTGATGAAAAACATCCGAGACGCGATCGATAGATACAATCACTTGAGAACCATATTCGAGCAGAAATTCTCCCTAATAGAGGAGGAACTCTACTTCAATCAAGTCGAACTCGACACGATCTATCAGCTTGAGGAGCAGGGTAAGCCGATATCGGTTTCGAAGAAGGAGGAGCTTGAAAAACTTATACCGGAGCTTAGGGAAAAACTTGTTGAAATTACTCAAAGGGTCAAGGAAATCGACGCCAAAATAGATCAGCTGAGGAAGATGACTGAAGGCGTTTATGAGACAACCTCTTACAAAGATTTCTCGGAGAGGCTTTTCGATCAGATAGTAAACACCCTCCAACACAGGTATGCGGATATAGAAGAGGCCCGTGTAAAGATAAGGTCTCAAATAGAGTTTCTCGCCCAGAGGGAGGGCATTCCGAAGGAATACGCGACGATTTACCTGTGGAAGAGGTTGAAGAAATCTGGGTGATGCTACTCGATCAGGGGCCTGAACTTGTACCCGTACTCGATTATTCCTTGCTCGCCGTCGACCCTTATTTTCCTAAAGACTGCCTCCACCCTCAATCCCTCCCTTAATTCATCTTCTCGGAAATCAGTTAGCTGTGCTAGAATCCTGGTCCCATCATCGAGCTCTACTAGGCCTATTGCGTAGGGTGATACTAAATTAAATTCCTTGGGAGTGGATTGGACGATCGTGTATGCGACTAACTTACCAGTTTTTGGTAGCTCAACCTCGTAGAGCTCCCTATGCCTGCACCTCTTACATATTATCGGCTTCTCTTGATGGAATGTTCCACAATGATTGCATCTCCAACCAACGAGCCTGTACCTGAAGGGTATATTCCTCCAATACCTTGGAACCCTCAACCCCCTCACACCCCCCTCAATAATATCGCGAAAGCGGTCGCGGCGACGCCTCCCAGAGACTGGACTAGCCCAATCTTAGCGGAGTCAACCTGGTTCTTTCCCGCACGCCCGGTCAACTGTAGATGCGCCTCTGCTACCTGGTAGAGAGCCGTGGCCCCCACCGGATGTCCACGCGCCTTGAGGCCGCCGAATGTATTGCATGGGATTCTTCCTCCCAGGGAGAATTCGCCTTTTTCCGCGAGTCTACCGGCCTCGCCCGGGGCGGCGAATCCACTTGATTCAAGCGAGATCGCGGCCATTATCGAGGACGCATCATGGAGCTCTATGAAGTTGATCTCCCGCCTCTCGACCTTAGCCTCCCTGATCACGTTTTCCACGGCCATCGTAAGGGCTCGGAAATGTAGTGGGTTTTCCCGCTCGAACGGTGTTATGTAATCGCTCGACGAGGATATGTGGAGCATGGTTTTAGGAGACTTTATCTTCTCGGCCGATCGCTCGCCAATCAACACGACCGCGGCGGCTCCATCTCCTATTCCGCTCACCTCCATCCTCCTAAGGGGCTCGGCGATAAAGGGCGATGACAAGACTTTTTCTAGAGTCAACTTGAATGGGTATTGTGCGTGCGGGACTCCGACCGCATGGTCATGGCTTATCACGGGAAACATCGCGACCCCCCCAGCACCATACCTCTTATCATAGAGCCTGTAGAGGAGGGCGTTTAGGGCGTAGAAATCGGCCCCGATGAACCCCTCATACTCCTGATGGCCGCTCATCATCAAGGCGGAGGAAACTTCCTCGCCCAGCCCGTCCGACAATTTTTCACCTCCAACAACCAAGACGGTCTCGGATTTTCCTGAAGCTATATCGAGGGCTCCCTGGTAGATGGCCGCTGCGCCCGATGCCTCGGCGGCTTCGACCCTGAAGGCGGGGACGCCCACCAACCCCAGATCCTCGGCGAGAAGCGTTCCCAGATGCGCCTGCTCCTGTAAGGCTTCCCCGAGCATGTTCCCAACGTAGATCGCGTTTACTGAGGAGATTCCCGCGTCCTCCAGGGCCTTGAGGGCGGCCTCCGCCATTAATTCATCGAGGCCCCTGTCCCAGTGTTCGGCGATTTTCGTGAATCCGACTCCGGCCACGAATACCTTAGTCACCTCAATTCACCTCATCGAGATCTTCTCCCTGAACTTGAGGTAGACCGCGTAATCCACGTAGATCTTGTCGTTTATCAGGGAGCTCAGTTTTGGCACGCGTTCCCGTTTCTCCGAGATGCCCTCGAGGACCCGTATGACGAATGCGTCGCTCCCGGCTCCGGAGCCATAGGATGCCAAGAGGATCGCTTGACCGGGAAGGGCTGAGTCCAAGACCTTCACCAGGCCTAGGAGTGAGCAGGCGCTATACGTGTTTCCGAGAACATCCGCGACGAGGCCGGGCGCGATCTTTTTCTCATCGACCCCGAGCGACTTCGCGACGGCCAAGGGGAACTTAACATTTGGCTGGTGGAAGACGAAGTAGTCAAAGTCGTTGAGCGAGTATCCATCGTTATCCATGAGAGATTTAACCGCGCCGATGATGTGCCTGAAATAAGCGGGCTGCCCCGTGAATCTGGCAGTATGCATGGGGTACCTGTCATTTGGCCTCCTCCAGAAATCAGGGGTATCCGTGACATAGCTGCACCAAGCCTCAATGGAGGCGACGGCGGCGTTATCCATACTCCCCACCAGAAAGGCAGCCGCCCCACTCGCCGCCGTAAACTCTAAGGCATCGCCTGGCCTACCCTGAGCAGTATCAGCCCCGATCGCCAACCCATACTCAATCCGCCCAGTTTCAACCAGGCCTGTGATTAACTGGAGCGCCTCCGTCCCCGCTTTACACGCGAATTCGAGGTCCGCGGCCAGGAGGCTTGTGCCGGCTCCTATGGCCGCCGAGACCACGGTCCCAGTTGGCTTGACGGCGTAGGGCTTCGACTCGCTTCCCACGTGTATTGCACCTATCTTCCTCGGGTCTATTCCCGCCATCTTGACGGCGATCCTGGCCGCCTCTACCGCCATCGTCGTTGCATCCTCGTCGGGGGCCGCGACGGTCTTCTCATTCACCGGCAGTTCCGGATCGCCCCTATTCCAAATCCTGCCTATTTCCTCGGCTCTTATCCTATACCTAGGCACGTAGCCGCCATAACCATGAATTGCGACGCCGGTTACCCTAGCCATATCCGTTTTCGGGTCTTTATCGAAGCATCTCCTTTTAAATCTTGTCGAATCGAAAGTCGTCAATCGTCGTTAAAGGAATAAAGCTTATACCCGGGGCATCAAAGCATATTTAAAATGAAACGTTCGAGGAAGCTCGTCAAGCTTGATGAGAAAGATTTGATTATTTTGAGGGAGTTGGAACTCGACTCATCTAGGAATGTGACAAAAATGGCTGAGGCGCTTGGGATGCCTCGGACAACGGTTCAGGATAGGATAAGCAAGCTCAGGAAGATGGGCGTCATAAAGAGGTTCACGGTGAAGTTGGACAAGGCGAAGCTGGGTAAGGCGGCGCTGGCCTTCGTCCTCGTATCCTTCATGCCCGGCGCCGACATCTCCCAGAAAAGCCTCGCCCACCAAATGGCCATGCTTGAGGACGTTGAGGAGGCGCACCTAATCTCGGGAGAATGGGACATCCTGTTAAAGGTTAGGGGCTCGTCGATGAAGGAGATAGGGGACCTAGTCATAGACAAGATAAGGTCCATGCGCGGGGTTGCGAGAACCCTGACGTGCGCTGTCTTCTACACCGCCAAGGAGGATCCCTGAACTCTCCACTAAACCGGAAATATCTAGGTAATGTCAAATGATATAACCCTGTATTGGGCATCCCCAGCATCGAAGATAGAGGTTTTAGACTAGGACTATTTGGAATTACCCACTGGGCTATGAAGGAACTGGAGAAACTGGCAGCTGAACGTGCGAGGGCGGCCGTGAAGTACGATAAAGTTGGGATGAAGAGGGAGGCGGCTCAACAATATCGCGAAGCCATACACCTCCTAGAAAAGCTCATCCAGCTTACGGACGACCCCTTAATGAAGAGGATCTACGAGGAGAAGCGGGAGCAATATCGGCGGAGGATGGAGGCCCTCCAAGAGACCGTCTATGAGGGGGGATACCAGAAGACTGAGAAAATCCCAGAAAATGCCAGGGAGTACGTGATCGAGAACCCGCCTCCGGTCAAGTGGGATGACGTTGTCGGCCTAGAACAAGCCAAGAAGGCGATAATGGAAAGCATAGCATACCCGATGAAGAGGCCCGATCTCTTCCCCCTCGGATGGCCACGCGGGATACTCCTCTTCGGCCCCCCGGGATGTGGTAAAACCATGTTGGCGGCCGCCGTTGCAAATGAGATCGACGCGGTCTTCATGCACATCGATGCCTCGGTGATCATGTCCAAGTGGCTTGGAGAATCCGAGAAAAACATCTCTATGGTCTTCAAGCTGGCTAGAGAATACGAATCCTCTGGAAAGCCGGTGATAATATTCATAGACGAGGTGGACTCGCTTGCCGCGATGAGGGTCAATGAGGTCGGCGGGGAGGCGAGGGCGAGAAATCAGTTGATCAAGGAGAAATGGACGGCCTACTTGACAAAGGGAGAAACAGCATAATCTACGTGTTGGCCGCGACAAATAAACCCTGGCTCCTAGACGAACCATTCATCCGAAGATTCCAGAAGAGGATATACGTGGATCTACCGAGCTACGAGGAGAGAGTCGAGCTATTCAAGCATTATGCCAGGAAACTAAACCTCGATGAAAACGTCGAGTTCAGAGAGCTCGCTAGGCTGACTAATGGATATTCCGCGGCGGACATTCACGCGATCTGTATGGAGGTGCAGATGAAGGTCGTTAGCGAGTTTTTCGAGAGCGGGGGAGGAGACGAGCCTAGGAAGATAAGGATGGAGGATTTCTTCGAGATCATTAAGAAGAGGAGGCCGAGTGTGGATTTAGAAGGGATAAAGAGGATGCTCGAATGGGCTGAAAAATTCGGGACTCATTAGCCCACAAGTTCTATCAACCCTTTTTCCTCCAATTTCTCCAATATCTCCTTCACCTGCTTAACATCTATTCCAAGCTCCCGCGCACATTTCTTGAGGTCTATCTCCGAATTGGTCGAAGATATATAGGCATACACCAATTTTTCTTCTTCGGAGAGCTTTGGCACATCTGGGAATGACTGCCTCACGCGTTCGGCGGCCGCCTTCTGCGCCTCCTCTAGGATCTTTCGCGCCTCTTCATCCATTTCCTGTACGATGTTGACCCTTAGCTCATTGATGGATGACACATTACTAAAGTTCTCAATGTAGGCGGCGAGTTCTTGAAGGTTTTTGGCGGTGTCGGGCGCTACTTCGGCGACTTCATCCCCCACCTCGGCGATTAGGGATAGGAGTGGAACCACCAATCCGATCACCTCGCTGACCTCGAGTATCGTCTCAAGCCTAAGCTTCACTTGCTCCAAAACTAGCTGCGTCTTAACCAATATACTGGCCAACCTCTTAATCTCCGCTATCTCTTCAGCGTAAATCGAGGCCCGTTCCTCGTCCCCGGAGATGAGGGCTTCAACGACTTGTTCAAAGTATTCTTTGCTCTTCGCCGTGACCTCATCGTATTTCGACCTCAACTTCATTATCTGGGCATTTAGCTCGCTAAGTGACTTCTCGAGCCTCAGCCTCATCTCTTCCCTCGCTTGCTCGTTTACAAACGGGTCTCCATCATAGTTATCCACATCAAACAATCGCATGCGCGTATGAGATCGCATAATTGGATAGTTTTAATCTTTTGGAGGCCGCGTAAGAGATGGGATGCCTTTGAGATTCTCGGCGCATTACCTCGCACATACTATATCCTTGGCCATGGGAGAGGCCTACGTGGCCTTCATCTTGAATAAGAGCTTGGTTTCGCCCATGGCCTTCAAAGGCATCTCACGCACCTTCACCACTACGGGTAGATCACTCACGACCCTACCTATAACGAGGCAACGGCGAGGTGGAAGGGATTTAGCGATTAACTTCGCCGTCTCCGCGTCAACCCTGGAAGCCTTTGAGATGTAGTTTAAGTCGGATTCGTTCGTGAAATTAAATAGGAAGATGTTGTCAGCCTGCCTGTAGATGGTTTCCGGGATGCTGTCGGGCTGATTTGTCACGAAGATTGGGAAGAGGCCTATATGCCTCATCCTGGTGACCAGGTCGTCCCAATAGGTCTCCCTGAGGTATAGGTGGGCCTCCTCGGCCACGAGGAAAACCGGGTCTATAACCCCCCTCGCTAAGAGGTTTGATAACTTGCTCAAGAGGTATTCTACGACTATTTTCCTCGAGTGTGGAAGACATTTGGAGAGATCCACCACGAATATCCCGCCATTCTTCTTGGAATTCATGATTTCATCGAGCTGTGTTGGGTCGTCGTCGTCGAAGAAATTCGTATCAAGTAGGCTCATCAGCCTACTTATCAAAGCCTCCTTAACGGATTCATGTATCTGGATCCTGTGGAGGGCGTCAATTAACCCCCTCAAAGTGGCCCTGCCGTCTACCTTCTCGATCAGCCCCCAGACCCTAATGAACTCCCTCAGGCTGGTCGCCGGCGTCCCCAATATGTATTGAAGTATGTCGAGCACTGTTTTTAATCCGGCATCTTCTATGGAGATCTTGAAGTTTTCCCCGGGAATTAGGGATGCGAGTTTCCCGGCCACGTCGCTCCTCGACCCATCTAGCGTCTCGGATAGCCCAGTATATTCGCCGTTTACGTCTAAGACCACTATCTTGGCCCCGTAATTAGCCAGCGATGTTATCAGCAACTTCGTCAGATATGATTTCCCAGTTTCCTTCTTCCCAGTTATTATGGTGAGCCTGCCATCTAGGTCCTCGGCGTTAATGGTCATGTTGCTCCCCATGCATTCCCCTATTACTATTTGCCGTCTCCCACAGGTCTTGGAGAGTTCGGAGATCAACTGCGGGGAGGCTCGTTCAATCTTCGAGTTAAGCCTTGAGGGGAGCCATAGAACATCGTTTCGGAGAGCGCCGTCCATGATTATCCCCCTGAATTTCCCAATTATGAGTCTGGAGTCTCTGACCTCCGCGAGGACTGACCCGACGTCATAGGGATCGAAATGGCTTACGGAGATTGATTCCGAGGCCAATTCTCTCAGGGTATCTTCAAGCGTTCCCGGGATCTCAGCGTACTCCACGTCGATTACCTGTGCTAGGAGTTTTTTATCGTCGTCAATGATTAACAGGTAGTCTCCGCGGTTGAGGGGCTCTTCATCCGGCGATGCGAGGAGCTCTATCGTGTCCCCATTCTTCGATAGGATCTTCAACCACGCCACCTCCTATCAAGTGGATTGAAGAGTATATCCCGTATCGAGGACGCCTCGAAGAATTCGACGCCGCATCTCCTGAGCATCGACTGAATCGCGATCACGTCCATCTTCGTGAATGTGCAGTAGTCGTGGGCGATGATGAGGAGCTCCGGGTAGCCGTAGATTAGTGGATCGCTTTTGAGCAGGCTCGCCAAGACATCTTCGGCCTTCTCCCTCGCAGATACATCGACCCTGAACGCGTTTACGCCGTTACTTAGCTTTGCTAAATAA
>JANXDQ010000003.1:32078-35124 GCA_025059415.1 Aigarchaeota archaeon | reverse complement strand
GAGAAGGCGAGGACGTCGTTCCCCCGCGGGAGGGCCTTTTCCAGGATCCTGGAGACGAGCCAGAGCGGGTTATCGAGGGGGCCCGCCGAAAGAGATCCATCAAACAGCAATATGCTATCTCTGTATTTTTCGGCAACGTATTCTTGGAGCTTCTTCTCGAGGAGGCCTGCCAAGATCTTCTGAATCGACCCATCGAGTTGGTAGTCCGCCGTGCAGTAGTCTAGGAGCATGGATTCCCCGAGGATCGAGGCCAAGATCTCGGTCAAGTTATCGTGTGTAAGGTATGCTATGAATGGCCCCACCTGCTCCAACCGCACACCATAGAAGTTGCGGGTCGCCAGCGCCCCCCTGAGCGCGACGACGGCTCCCGCAGGCCCCGCCGCGATGATCAGCGATGAGGTATCTATGGCCACAACCTGCCTCAGCGGGGCGCTATCCAACCTAATCTTCGTTGCCTTAACCCCCATCTCGCCGATCTTCTCAATTAGCCCAGAAGGCCATTCATCTTGAACAAGAGATTCATCACTTTCCGGGGACAAATAGACGCCCCTAACGCCCGCCAGGCTCCGCTGCCCAACAGCCAAGAAAGATTTAAGGATCATATTGAGGTTCTCTTCTTTGGGTTGTTCGAGTTGCTGCATGCCGCAGCTGCACCCTATTGTATTGGTCTTGCTGTGCTTATAAATGTTGCTCAAATTGGGCAAGATCGGAAATGAACAAAGAAGGTGAAAAGGTCAAGGTGGAAGTGGTGATAGGCCCCGCAACGGTCAGGGTGGAGGCTCCACCAGAAAAGCTGGAAGAAGCGGTGAGAAACGCCATATCCGCCTTAAAATCCGTCTATCCGCAGCTCGGCGCCGAGGTCGCGAGGATTTCGCAGGAAATGGGAATTGTGGAAAAAAGGCCCTCGAAAAAGCCCTTTCCTACATGTTCAAGCCTCTTGAGGGGGCTTATAGAGGAGGGGTGGTTTGACGGGCCGAGAACCCTTTCTGAAGTTGTCCAGGAATTGGCCAAGAGGGGTTACCAATATGACCCAACAGCTATATCGCACAGCCTACTTGACCTCGTTAGAGAAAGGATCCTGGTGAGGGAGGGCGTCCCGCGGCGCTACACTTACCGTAGAGCGGCCGGTGCGTCCACGCCTTAGGGGATTGATCTACTCTTTTTTCTCCACGCTTTGCTTCGAGTACTTATCGGCGAGGTACTTTATTCCGAGGCTCGTTATGGCATAGTCTCCTTTTTCTAATCTCCGCAGCAGCCCCATTTGAGCGAGCTTTGTCAAGTTGTTCAAGATGGTTTTCTTTTTGGCGGGCAGCCCGACCTCGAGCTCCGACGAACTTATGCTGGGATTATCCACCCTGGCGAGCTTGTATTCGAGGTACTTTTTCAGGGCCATGAAAAGTATGGCATCTGACGCGGACTTCAAACCAATGAGCCCCATTTTGAAAAAGAGTCCTTCTTCCTTCTCGTAGGCAAAGATGTCGCTGAAGACTTCTAGCAGGTCCCTGAGGTCCATGCTGAAGGCTATTTTCTTCGCTAGAGAATATGTTGGGAGCATTTTCTCCATGAAAGATACAACTTGACGATAGACGGCCTCCGGGCTTCCTGAAAACTCCGCTTCGACGTCCCCAAACTTGATTACGACCCTGAGTTCCTCGGATTGGCTCATCTCCCTCACCTGAAGATCTCCTCCAGTGATGCTGGAGTGAACCCATATAATCCTTCATCGTATTTTATCACGAGGCCAGCCTTCCTGAGCTCGCTCAGCCTCGCCCTCGCAATCCGCTCATCAAGCCCCGTATAGGCCGCGATCTCCTTGGGAGTCAATTTGTCTTTCTCGAAGAGGCTTAGGGCTTTCCCGACGTGGGCCGCCGTGAGGCATAGGAGTATCTTCTTCTTGGCATCCACGTCTTTGAGTATATTGATCCGCCCCTCCTTTATCTCGACGAATCCCTCAAGCTTCTTCGCCAGATCCATTATATCGATGGCTCCGGTGAGTTTCTTGACGACCTCGAGCGGCGGGAAGGCCTCGGATAAATAGCGGTTTATACTCATCCAGACCTCCTCGTGCTCCCCCTCGAACTCCACCTCCGTGTCCCCGTGCCTGATCGTCACCTTCAACCGTTCCCCACTCAGCTCCCCTCACCTCCTTGAAGGGATTCTTCTATCAATTTTATTCCCCTCAAGAGTATCCTGAAGGTTTTCCTGTCGTTGATCTTCCCCGCTTCCTCCATGTACCCATCTCTAATCAGGTTTGACATGACGTCCCGGACGTTTCCAGGCATGGACCACCTCGCGTGTTTAAAGTATTGTTCCACATCATCGTAGGTGACGTCCTTGTCTTCCCACTTGTAGAAGTAATACGCGACGGCCAAGACCTTCTCGCCATTAGTCTTGGGATTCAGAAGGGATGCGAACTCCATGAATGACGGCTTCCTATCAGTTGGGGCCACCCGCATCACCTTCTGAGCGGGCGATCCAGTTTTATCCAGTAAATTCTCAAGCCAGCCGAGATCCGTCAGCTTTGATTCGATGAAGTCTCTATCGCCCTCGATCTCTATCTCGAAGCCCGTGGGCGATCGTATCCTAACCCTGTATGACATTTGTGCTCCCCTGTATGATCTCCGTGGAGAGGGCCGTTATTAAGCTTCCCGGCCACTCTGAAAGTGGATGAGGGGTAGGGAAAATGGCACAAAAATTGCACAGAGAAATCTCCCGTTTCTCGGGAAACTCAGGAATTTTTGGATTTTTCGCGGACTATTTCCGAGACCATCTGGTAGAGTTTACCTCCATCTACTTTGCCGCGATATGTTTTCATGAGGTCGCCCATGATCATCGAGGTAGCCTTTCCCGGGTTGCTCCGCAGGAGGTCGCCATATTTCTCGGCCAATTCGCGTATTTTCGCCTCAACTTCGCCGAGATCCACGGGGCTGAGCCCAAGTGCTTGAACGGCCTCTTGAATGGTCTTCCCCGGGTTTTCGGCCAGCCACTTCATGAGCCCTAGAGCGGCTTCTTTGGCCAATTCCCCCCTAGAGACCATCCTGAAGAA
>JANXDQ010000003.1:18218-31793 GCA_025059415.1 Aigarchaeota archaeon | reverse complement strand
AGTCTCCGGGTACATCCGAGCTGCCCCAGGCCTCGGCCGCAGGTATATGGTAGTTCCATCGGGTCTAGCGCCCCTGGTCTCCGAGGGGACGCCGTATAGCGCCTCGATCGCGCGCTCCCTAACCCTTTCCAAGGCATCTCGGGCTCTTTCCGGATCTGAGGCGACGAGCACGACGACATCAAGGTCGCCTGCCCCCATGGCCCTCCTCAACTCTTTGACCTCCTCTTCGGAGATCCCATAGCCCGGGAGCTCGTCTGTGTGGAATATTCCCTCGACCTCCGACCACGCCCTCGCCCTGCCGGAGAGCTCCGCACCTAACCTTATTCCGGGGGCGGCTTCTAGCCCTAAAAGTCCGCCGAACCCCTCTAGCTTGAGCGCGTATACGACTCCGCCCTGCCGGATCTTATTCTCGATTATCTTCGACCTAGTCTTCGCGAAGATCGATGTTATGTCCCTTATCGGCTCATTCCTCACGTCCTCCTCGGTGACGCCGCGCCTCCTCAACTCGTCCCTAATCCGGAGGAGGTGGAGTTGCCTGAGCACTTCCAGCTCGATGACCTTTGGTAGCAGGTCGAGTTCTTGGACCCCCTTTATCTCTATCAAGGCGCCGCCCTCGATTGAGATGTTCAAGTCTTGGCGGACTGTTCCTATGCCGCGCTTTACCTTTCCCGTGGCCCTAAGAATCCTCCCAATCGCGTACGCCACCTTATACGCTTCCTCGGGCGACGAGATCACCGGCGCCGTCGAGACTTCGATCAGCGGTATCCCGAGCCTCCTGAGATCATAGTGGACCTCCTGCGGCCTCTGCTCGATTATCCTCGCCGCATCCTCTTCCAACGTTATCGTCTGGACATGTATCCTTTTTCCCTCAACTTCTATCTCGCCGTCCATGGCTATGACGCAGGTCCGCTGGAAGCCGGTCGTGTTCGATCCATCTATGACTATCTTACGCATCACGTGTACCTCGTTGACGGGCTTAGCGTTCATCAGGAGAGCGGCTGTTAAGGCGATCTCAACCGCCTCCCAGTTCAAGTCATGTGGTGGCTCCTCATCCATCTCGACGAGACACGTATTCTCAGTGTCGGCGTGATAGACTATTTTCCTCCTCTTCCTCGCCTCGAAGACTGCCGCGGGATCCACTTCTCCAAACTCGCTTTGAGCCTCCCTAAGCCACCTGACGAATGTCACCTCACGCCCACCCTCAACAGGATTCGTGGGACAGTTGCAGAAGAGCTTCCTCGCGGTATCGAGCTGCCTATGAATCTCTAAACCGACCTTTAATCCAACCGATCCATAATCGATCTTCATGTATACGTCACCCACTCGCCATGCTTCGGTTTCCAATTTCCCCGGCAATCTGAGTGAGCATGAGTTCTCTGACTTCCTCCAGGTCTCCGGCATGTGCAAGGGCCCAGGAGAGCTTAACATAGGCCGTCTCCGGCAACATGTCATCAAGGGATACGACTCCCGCTTTCAGAAGATCCCTACCCGTTTCGTAAACCCGCATATTCGCTCTGCCGTAAATGCATTGTGACGTCATCCCGAAGAATACGCCCTCTTCGATGAGTTGCCTGACCCTCGGTATGAAAGATGAGGCTACGTGGCCCAACCCCGTTCCCTCCAGGATGATGCCCCTGTAACCCGATTCGACTAGAAATTCGAGGATCTCCGCCGGCATCCCCGGGTAAAATTTGACAAGCGCGGCTTTTGAGGAGAATCCGGGTTTGAATGAGTAGTCGTCGGAGCCCCTTGGGTTAAGGTTCCGGGCGTTCACCTTTAATTCTCCATCCATTACATATGCTATCGGCTCGGCGTTAACGGACTTGAAGGCATCCCTACTACTAGTGTGGAGTTTTCTCACTCTAGTCCCCCTATGAACCGCGATGACGTTGTCCGAGTGCCACGCATGCATCGCCACACAGACCTCCGCGAATGGTGCGTGCCCCGCGACCTTCACGGCCGCGATCAAGTTGGTTGCCGCGTCGCTGGAGGGCCTATCAGATGATCTCTGCGCTCCCACGAAGACTATTGGTATTGGTGGTTTTTGGAGGGCGAAGCTGAGGGCGGCCGCAGAATACCCCATCGTATCCGTTCCATGCGTTATCACGACCCCCTCAAATCCCCCTCTAATCAGCCTATCAACTTCCTTAGCTATCTCATCCCAGTGACTTGGTGTCAGGTTCTCGCTGAAGAGCGAGAAGAGTATCTTGGCATCTAGGTCGGCGATGTCCGATAGCTCCGGGACTATGGATAACAGGTCCTCGGCGGTCATCGCGGCCCTAACACCGCCTGTTCGATAATCTACCCTACTCGCTATAGTCCCCCCGGTACTCATGACCATGACCTTCGGTAACCCGGGCTTTGATGGTGGACGTGGTGGGGGAGCGAAGCGCGGCTTCTTCGCCGACGCGATTTTCCTCACCTCCCTCACATCCGAGATGTGAATCCCGATGTTGTAGCCATTTGGGAGTTTTATGACCACGTAATCGGGGTCGGCGAGCTCGTATCTCGCCATCAAAATACCCCGATATGCCCTCTCCCCGGCCCTGACCTCGACCTCATCCCCGATCTCCGCGCCAACCTCTTCCAAAAGCCTTCTTGTCCTTCCCGAGTATCCTTGAAGCCCCTCGTTGATACTCACAGCCCCTCACTCCTCCAAACTAGATATTAAAGGCTTTAAGATGTAATTGAGGTTCTGCCGACCATGTAGGCGCATTTTTCGCCGTCGAACTTTTAAGCAACTTCTTCACGTTTTAAGTTTAAAACATGGGGCTCTACGGGGTTCCAAAGAGGATTAAAGGCGTCAAGGCGGAGGCGGCATTTGTAATCTTAGAAGTCGCAAAGAAGGTTGAAGCCGCCGGGCGAAAAATCATCCACCTAGAAATAGGGGATACCTGCTTTGATACCCCGGAACATATCAAGGAGGCGGCCGTAGAGGCGATAAGGCGGGGAGAGACGCATTATACTCCCACCCCAGGGATGCAGGAGCTCAGAGAGGCAATAGCGGAAAGTGTTAAGATAGATTATGGGGTCGATGTCGATTGGGATAAGAATGTCGTCGTTACGAATGGATGCAAGCAGGCGGTTCTCGCAGCCACCCTCTCAATAGTCGATGAAGGGGATGAAGTTCTTTATCCCGACCCCGGCTACCCCGGATATGAGGCTGCGATATGCCTCGCCGGCGGAAAACCCATACCATACAAACTGAGCATTGAAAACAATTTCAGGATAAATGTGGAAGAAGTCGCGGAGTTGATTACTCCTAAGACCAAGCTTCTAATGATCAATACGCCGGAGAACCCATGTGGATCAATAGCGAATAAGAATGAAGTGAAAGCCTTAGTAGAACTCTCAGAGGATTATGGATTCTACATACTTTCCGACGAGATCTACCGTCCAATAATCTTCGATGGTGAAAAACACCACTCGCCCCTTGAAATCAAGGGAAGCCTTGATCGGATAATCATCGCGGACGGCTTTTCGAAGAGGTATGCTATGACCGGATGGCGGGTGGGATACGCGTTGACCCCGAAGGAGATAACACAGCAGGTGATCAAGCTCCTCAACGTCATGACGTCCTGTCCGAGCTCGATCTCCCAGTGGGCGGCACTCGCGGCCCTCAAGGGGCCACAGGAGCCGGTATCCCAAATGATCAAGGAATATGAAAGGCTTAGGAATATAGCAATTAAAAGTCTTTCAGAAATTGATGTGATAAGATTCGTGAAGCCTCTCGGCGCGTTCTCCCTCATGATAGATATTAGGAAGGCCTTGGAGAGGTTGGGTATGAAATCTGAGCAATTCATCCAAATGCTCATCGAGAAGTATGGTGTAGCATTCCTCCATGGAAGTGCCTTTGGATCTTATGGAGAGGGGTTCATGAGGATGACATTTACGACGCTGGAGGAGAATATAATTGAGGGAACGAAGCGGCTGAAGCAAGCCCTAGATGAGATATTCAGATCTTAACAGCCTCAAATACGACGAGTCGCCAGCAAGGTCTCCCGACGCCATCGAAAACATAATCCGCGTTTGGGAGATTTTTTAAGTAGTCAATTAGTTTCATAAGCCGCTTTCCAAAGGGATGGGTACAGTAGTCTAAGACCTTAGGTATCAGCCCCACGGATTCCATTAATCTCGCCGACTCACTTATCCCCGCGAGCGAGATCACGGAGATCATCAATCTTCCATTTTTATTGAGGTATTTGGGGGCTCCTTTAATCACCCTATCTAGAATGGCTCGTCCATCTATTCCTCCCCACGTATACCTTGGGACCGGGGTTTTTGACGGCGTCATCGGCGGATTACAGATTATCAAGTCAAAACTCTCGCCCTTGACAGGGTCATAGAGGTCTCCAAGCCTGAATTCAACGTTCTCCACGCGATTCAGGCGCGCATTTTCCCGCGCCCTCTCTAGAGCTCGCGGCGAAATGTCGGTCGCGATGACTTTTCTTGCTCCCAGTTTTGATGCGAGGATTGCGAGGAATCCGGACCCCGTCCCGAGATCGAGAATATACCTGTCCTCGAGATTCTCCAAGTATTCCGCGATGAGTAGAGTGGCGGTTGATGGCGGATACACCTTGAGATCCTTATACAGCTTTATGTTAACCCCCCTGACATCGTACTCGAGTAGTTGTCTCAAGCTTTAATCCCAAGCCCCGCCCACGATGCTATCTCCTTATCTCCCTTAAGATAGCTTCTCTAATCCTTGCCTGGACCCAGGGAGGCGTCAGGGGGGCGAAGATCCTGGAATACTTCAGATCCATGGCCTCGACGACGTCTTCAACCCGTCCCTCTTCCAGATAGGCCTCCACCAAGCTGCATCCAAATTTCTCCGCAAGGTCTACATTTAGGTAATGGCAGGTATAGAAGATCATTTCTGCGAGGTCCCATGAAAAAGATTCCTCGTAGGAGCACTGCTCTAGATCCACAAGATATATCTCTCCATTGTTCGAGAAAATTATGTTAAAGGGGTTGCAGTCGCCCATGGATATGCCATTTCGATGGAGTCTTCCAAGCAATCGCCCAACATTCCTACTTTTCTCCTCGAGTTCATCCACCTTTAACTTCGAAGTCAGGATGCTCATGAAGTTCCTTCCCTCGATGAATTTCTGGAAGAGTATCTTCTTCGGCCAGTTGACATGCAATATCTCGGGGACGTTGAACTCCAGATCTAGGAGTTTGTTGATGAAGTATATTTCATTGCTTAACCTGATTGAGGCGAGGAGGGAGAAGTTCTTTACCCCCACCGACCAAAGCCAAGCAACAAACCACTTGAAGTCGGTCCAGTTGAGATACTTCTTCACGAATATCTTCAGTTCTCCGTCTTCCATACTAACCCTTGCGATATAAGCTGAATTTAACACGCCCGCGGCCTTCTTCAATTCCACTTTGCCTCCCCTTATGCCGTAAATCATCTCAATGAACTGCCTTATGCCGAGGTCGATGAGGAGGGGCTGGGGGCCGAGTGAGGTCTCAATCATTATCATCTCGGATGGTTCGGGAATCTTAACAGGCCTAAGCATGCCCAGATCCAATCCTAGGTCTTTAATGGACTCCAATGGTGAGGAAAGCCCGGCGCTCAGATATAGCCTAAACACGTGCTCCAGTTCCCCTGAAAACTTCGTGTAAATGGATTTCTTGGATAAAACCTCCCTGACGAATTTCTCGGATGGCGAGTAACTTTCACCCTTTCTGATAACAACCCCTTCATCAACTAGGACGTTGAGCGCTCTCTCAAATCCCCGCAACGTGTTCTTAGGGAATCGTTTTAGGCCTCCCTTTATTGAGGCCTCGATGTAGGGCCTGATCGGCGGGTACATCGTGGAGAGCCTTCTCAGTTTATCATAGAGGAAATACCTTGGGTCTATTAGGAGCCTTGTGGACGCGAGCTTGTGCTCTAGGATAAGGTTCTGGAGGGCCTCTAATACCACATGCTTCTTATAAATCGCATCCATTTCATCCAAGGAGTCTGCGGCAATGAGGGGCGTGTAAGGCAGGAGAAATGCGCTGGCGGCGGCCCCTCCCAGCTCTTCTCTCGAGCAGTCCCCGAGGAGTTCTTGTTCGCCCACGAGCACTATTAAGTCCATTTGGGGGTGCTTTCTCTTCTGGATCCTGAGGGGATGGGAGTTCTCGAGGACCACCAGGAGCTGTGAGGGCTTGTCGGCGTCGCCAAGCGCGGCGGCCCCATGAATGCTTAAAGCTCTCAGTCGATCAAGGTCCACTTCTATCTCCCGGAGCGCCTTGAAGACGGCATCGAAGCCCTCCACGTTCATCATTCCCAAAAATAAATTAGCTCCTCGCAGGCTAAAAACCAGTGCCCGAAATGATGGAGCAATGTTTATTGCCTCTATAAATTCCTCTATGATCGGCTTGGAGCCTCCTAGGCTTGTAAGACACATAGTCTCGCGGGCGCTAAAGTCGGGTGCTACGGACGCGGTTGCAGAAGTCTATCTAGGGCGGGAGAGAAGGATCAAGTTTGCGAACAACGAAGTCGTGGTAGCCGAGGAAAGGGAGGAGGCCACGGTCAGCATATTCGTGGCGATAAGGGAGAGGAGGGCGGCGATATCCATCAACAATGTGGCTCTCCGGAACGTCGAGGAAGCGGTCAAACAGGCGGTTCGATTAGCCAAAATGAGCCAGCCCGCTGATGTTTACGCGCCCCTACCGAGGGGGCCCTTCAAATACGATAGACGCCTACTTAGAGCGGAGAAAATACGTGGGGACCCAGATAGATTAATCGACGCTGTTGAGGCCGCCATGAACGCCGCTTTATCTGAGGGAGCTAAGAGGACTGCTGGAAACCTAATCTACTCCTCGGGAAAGTCTTGGCTGAGGACGAGCGGCGGAGCCTACGGCGTGGCCGAAGACGCCTCCATAGAGTTATCGATAAGGGCCTTTGCATCAGATGAGGCCACTGGGCACCTCGTCTCGGTCGCGGCGCGGGAAGAAGACTTCAAGCCAGAGGAGGCTGGGAGGAGGGCTGGAGAACTGGCCAAGCTCGCCTTAAACCCGGTCGAGGGTGAACCCGGAACCTACGAGGCGTTACTCGGGCCGATGACATTCGCGAACCTGGTCGAGGAAGTTGGGAGGTCCGCCTCAGCATTCTACGTGAACGCCGGCTTCTCATTTCTGGCCGGGAAAATTGGCGAGAATGTTTCCTCAGAAGTGTTCACGCTGGCCGATGACCCAACGGTCCCCGGGACCTATGGCTCCTGTCCCTTCGACGATGAGGGAATACCGACTAGGAGGAACGTGATAATCGAGAAAGGAGTTCTAAGGACCTATCTCCATAACTCGACCACGGCAAAGAAATTCGGCACCGAGACAACCGCGAACGCGGGATTGATCGCGCCCACGCCATTCAACCTGATCGTCGAGGGCCCGGGGGAGGACTTGGACAAACTGATCTCGGGGATAGACGATGGCATATACGTCACAAACGACTGGTATCTCAGGTACCACAACTTTCAAACAGGAGATTTCTCGACGATCCCCAGAGACGCCATACTCAGGATAAGGAGGGGGAGCATAGAGAACGCCGTGAAAAGGCTCAGGATAAGCGACAACATGATAAGGATCTTCAAGAACATCCGTCAACTCGGGAAGGAGAGATGCTGGATAACGTGGTGGGAGGTCGACACTCCCGTCTACGCCCCCCATGCAGTAATAGAACAACTAAACTTCACAAAACCCGCCCTCTAAAAACTAAAAATTAAATTTTTAACGAGGAAATAACAGAATCAAAGCGATGGGAGCGCCCCGGTAGCTCAGCCCGGTTAGAGCACTGGCTTGGTAAGCCAGGGGTCCCGGGTTCAAAGCCCGGCCGGGGCTTATTCGCCCGGCTGTAATGAATTTAACGGGGAATGATTTAGCCGTGAAACTTCTTAATTCGGGAAAAGTTGTGGGATCAGGTGAGGTGGATTTGGGTAAGTTGAGGAAATTGGCTGTTGTGACAAGTGGTGGAGATGCGCCGGGGATGAATGCGGCTATAAGGGCTCTGGCGAGGCTCGCCGCTTGGAATGGCCTCGAGGTGGTAGGCTTCGAGAGGGGATGGGAGGGCGTCATCGAGAACAAGTTCATGAGGCTTGATTCGAGGGCTGTGAGCGGAATTCTCCACCTAGGGGGAACCATATTGAGGACATCTAGGTGTGAAAAATTCAAGACGCGGGAGGGGCTGGAGAAAGCGGCCGAGACCCTCGCAGTGAACGACATCGGTGGGTTAATCGTAATCGGGGGAGATGGATCGATTAGGGGGGCAAATGAGTTGAGCAAATATACTGACGCATCGATCATGGCCCTGCCCGCCTCAATCGACAACGACGTATATGGGACCGATGAGACGATAGGATTCGACACGGCGGTCAATACTGCTCTCACAGAGATAAATAAGATAAGGGATACAGCGGTCTCCCACGAGAGAACATTCATAATCGAGGTCATGGGCAGAAGGAGGGGCTTCCTCGCCCTCGAAGTCGGATTAACCGCTGGCGCCGAAATAATCCTGGTCCCAGAAGTGAAATTCGACCAGGAAAAGCTCTATGAAATTTTGAGGAAAAATGCGGCCAAGGGAAAGAGATCCAGCATAATCGTCGCCGCAGAGGGGATAGGTGAGACAAGGAAGCTCGCCGAAGACATACAGAAAAACGTGGACACAGAAGTCAGGTTGAGCGTGCTGGGATACGTCCAGAGGGGAGGGAGTCCGACTGCGAGGAGCAGGATGCTGGCAACCCTCTTCGCCGAGAAGGCGATCGACCTTCTACTAGACGGAGTCGAGGGAAAGGTGATAGTCCTCCAAAGGGGCGAAATCACCTCAATAACCTTGGAAGAAGCCTGCTCAAAAGAGAAGCCACTAAATGTAAACCTACTAGAACTTGCAGAGAAACTAGCAATATAACCCCGGAAGCTTTATCAACGCGTAGCAATAAAAATGGCCTTGAACACCTGCAGTAGGCATTATAAATTCTAAACATGACAATTAAACAATGTAATTTTAACCGTGGGCATGCCTAAACCTTCGAGAAGTATAATGTCGAGAATCCTATGACGTCGCCCATCCAATGAGCTATCATTATGGGAAATAGCCTCCTCGTCTTCGCATATATTAATCCGGAGGCGAAGCCAAATATTGCTGTAAATATCGCGTGTATCGAAATGAAGTGCCATAGACCGAAATGTATTGCCTGGATCACTACTGCCATCCAAGCTCTGCCATTAAACTTACGCTCCAGCCTGGTCTGGATGTAACCCCTCCACACAATTTCCTCGCATATACCAGCCGTTAACGACGTAATCAATACACCATGAAGAATGTGGGGTAGGGGTATTTTCTGGAATTCTGTCACGAATTGGCTCCACCACTCTGGACCATAAACTACGCTACTTATCATCGGCTCTGTGATCTGAAATATCAATATAAACAACCCTAGTAACCCGAGGTTTACAACTAGTGAAAACCAGGGTCTATCCCTTATGGGCCCTATAATTCCTCCAAGGTTTTCTCCTTCCATTCTGAGGAAATGGTACACCAAGTAGGCTAAGAAAATGTGGTAGGCGGGCCAGAGCATTAATCCATAGGTGTAAGTGTAATAGAAGGGTGTTCTCAGAAACTCTTCCAGAGACACCAACGAGTACATCAACGCTAGTGTCACTAGGAGGTTAAGTATTAATGGTAAAGCAATGATGATCGCGAGATGAGTTTTCTCGGCCATCACGCGCGTCATCTTTTGGAGAAATATAAGCGTTGTTCAATCACCACACATCTAATCTATTAAGTTTCAGTGAGGCTCCAATAACAATCCCAAAATGTCCAATAATCGAGTTAGGCTGATGCAGAACGCTGACTTATACAATCCAAATAGTTGACGACGATCTTCTTATCAACGATTGATTGTTTTGGTTAGGGTGGTATAGCGCTTCTCAAAACATCGGAACTAAATGCCCATTCCTAGGATTCTTACACTTTCAATTAGTATCTTCTTAAAACCTGCTGCGTCCACAGAACCCGCTGAGTTGACATCCGCAACCACATCATAATACATCATACCGTTCAATAAATTTAGTGCAACGCGTTGAGAATTTTTAATATCTGATGGAGGTGCGCCGGGGGTGGGATTTGAACCCACGCGCCCCGCGAAGGGGCATCGGCTCTCCTGTCTCTGACCAGTCTTCTCCGATCTCGAGGCCGACCCACTGGCCAGGCTGTGGGACCCCGGCATCCTCCTAATGATTTATCCTAATTGTCTATTTTTGGATTTCCATCTCTAAGGATATTCCGTGATTATGGAGGAAAATGCTTCCAAAACGCGGATTAAAGCGCCCTCTACGAAGGCGGCTGCAAGGAGTAATGCCGCGGATAATCCCAACGCTATTAGGAGAAACTTCACTTCCCTCTTTAAGAGATGTCGGGCGCGGAGGATCTGATAGGATATTGTGAGGGATTCTGCGGTTGCGAGCCCATATCCCATGAACTCCAGCAGGCCATATACCATAATTATCGTAAAGAATATAGAGACGATGACAGGAACACCGGTCTGTGCAGAAATCCATCCAAGATATCTTCCTGTATTGAATATCGTGTAGCCCATTATACAGGGGCCGATGAATGGGATACAGCCTAAAACGGCTATCATGAAATTGTTCAAGAATATCTGAACCTCAACATTTTCTCCAATAATCTCCTCGAGCCTTTTAGTCAATTCTTCCGCTTCCTCCCGCCCCATGGGGAAGAATGACCCCATCGTGAATACGCTGAATAGAAGAATCATAACGATGACTGTCAGTTTCAATCTTGTAATTAAGATGCTATTTTTCACAAAAATATCGCTCGAACCCTCTTTAATATCTCTTCGCTTAACCTATTCCTCTTCCGTAGCTCTATAATCCGAGGAATATTTATGGGATCAGCATCTTTCAGGACCGATACGTAAAGCGAGATATAATCAACCAACATGAATAATTCTAGTAGCTCGCTAAGCCCACCTTTCGAATCTGCCCTGAGGCATAAACATCTATCATCAAAGAATGAAATCAAGGCGTCCATTACTTCTTTAACTTCATAATCTTCCTCGGAGATTCTCGGGAGAATGATTAAGTCATTACATCCAATTGCCTCGATATCGTTATGTAGGACCTCTGGGACCTCCCCGAATCCGCAGTGCATTTTCGCATTCTCGTTTAATTGACATTTCAATCTATATCCAACGCTCTTAGTTCTCTCGCAAACGTAGATCAATGGATTTAAATCAGCGATCTTAATGGCGGCTTGCTTAGCGGGATTCAAATTTGTGGGATTCTCTCTCATAACCCTTTTCTGAAATCTCTTAAGATCTTCAACATTAACCTCGATGCGTATCGCCCCTATTTCCTCAAAAATACCTAATAGGGCGCCAAGCATATTTGAAAAACAATATCTGGGCGGTATTCCTCTCTTTACTTCTGCTATAGGTATTCGTTTTTTCGCGGCGACCTCGCCTAATATTCCACCAGAGGTGATGAATACGCATGGCGTGTTTTGATCAATTAACTCTAGAACTGGTTTTATGGTTTCTATAGTATTTCCCGAGTGGCTGATGGCTATTGCGAGATCCCAGTCACCCTTTGGCAAATTATAGCTCTTCAGAGTCTTAGTTTCTATCCCTTTAGAGGAGAGCATTTCTGCGGCGACATCACCTACGATTCCAGATCCACCGACGCCTATGAAAATGGCTTTTTTAATGGATTCCACCTTGAGGTTGACTGATTTCCCGATTTCAATACCTTCCATGAAATATTCCACGAAGTTGTCGAGTATTTCGAATGCCCTGCGATATTTCTCAGTGAGGTATACCTCCTTGGAATCTAATGGCCTCATGTCGGGGCTCCCTCTGGCCTCGAAATGGTTCCCCCAAGTTCCTCAACCAACCTTATTATGATCTTCTCTACGTCATTAAGCGTTTTATGGCATTTACTTGGAGTCTTCGCGAGGGCCCTCATGTAGAGATTTATGATTGATTTCTCCTCTTCGCGCTTGGGGTGGGATTTTACATAGACCTGGGGAAACTTCGTCTTCACTTCATCTATTTTAGGGGCCAGCGTTGATTCCGGAACCCCGATTATTAGGAGCCATCTATCGGCAGTGCAAATCTTTTTCATACTCTTTTCCAAGAGAGGCTTAACCCTCTTAGTGAAGATGTTTTCGAGTTCGCTCGGCACGCCTGGGAGACATACTATCCGAGTCTTCCCAGATTTTAGAAGGACTCCGGGAGCCGATCCGACTTCGTTTTCAAGCGGTTCTGCGCCCCTGGGCAGCATAGCCATTTTTATCCTATGCGGGGTGAGTTCTGGGCTGTCGATTAAGCCCTTCTCGAAGAGCTCTAGGTACTTCTTTTTAATCATCTCTAAGGCCCTCCTATTTAAAACGAGTTTTCTGTTGGCGGCTTTGGCGACTCCCTGGAGGGTTATGTCGTCGTATGTTGGGCCCAGTCCACCCGTGGTTATCACCCAGTCGATCTTCCTCCTAAACGAATCCCTTATCACGGAGCTTATCTCTTCAACTTGATCCCCAACTACTACTATCCTGCAGACCTTCCCCCCGAGGCTACTTATCTGCTCTGCCAACCACTTTGCATTTGTGTTCAATACCCTCCCATCTAAGAGCTCATAACCTATCGAGATTATGTCAAAGGATGTCTGAATCATCCTTTCCACAGATCTCATCCGGCTTAAATGGGGAGAGACTTGCCTAATAAATAGCTCTTCTGAATAGAGAAATTCGGCATCATTTAGGGTTTTTCGAGAATAATACAAATAAGGGGCTAAAACAAAATCTCATCTTGCTGGTGCATCAGAGATGAGTATATTGAGGCCGCCGGGTCTGCCAACTAAGGAGGATTACAAGACTATTTTCCAGGAGTTATTGAAAATGGATGGAGAGGAAGCTGCGAAGAGATGTGGGGTGATATTCTTACCTTCCTCAAAGCCCGGGAAAAAGCGGGGTAGATACGTCGTAAACCTCCTGGTGAAAACTTACTCAGTTGAACTCGACTCTGAGGAAGTCATAGATTTAGTCGCCGGCAAGGAGGCTCCTAACGAGATAGCATTTCTAGTATTGAAGTATTTATCATCATCCGCGGGGGTGGGTAGGAAGGAGGATTGGATACCATTTGATGAGTTTCCTAGGGCTAAGCTCTACAAAAGCTATTTTGTGAGATACGTCCTTAACCCCTTTGCTAGGACTTTTGGATACGACCCCGAAAAATACGAGCTGGTATGTAGGAGACTTGGAGGGAAGAAGGAGAAGCTCGGCGGCCTGAGTTACTCCTTTTCTTTTTTACCAAGAGTTAGAGTTTTGACGCAGCTCTGGAGAGGCAGGAAAGAGGATTATGTTTCCCCCACCTCGAATATGATGTTCAACTTCTCGGCAAAGCACTTTTTCTCGGCTGAAGACCTTTTCCTTGCCGGCCGTGTCATGATCTCGATAATGGAGGCTGAGGCAAAGAAGCTATAACCTCATAACGTCTAGGAGTTGGTGAAATTGGGATGCTGGAAGGAATAAGGCGATTATTCGGGGAGCTGATCAAGGAACTCGGAACAAGGGCT
>JANXDQ010000003.1:16129-18121 GCA_025059415.1 Aigarchaeota archaeon | reverse complement strand
TAGGAGTTGGTGAAATTGGGATGCTGGAAGGAATAAGGCGATTATTCGGGGAGCTGATCAAGGAACTCGGAACAAGGGCTCTGTCAGAAAAGGAAATTCAAGAACATGTTGAGGACTTCAAATTCCAGTTGGTGGCAAACGATGTGGCGCTGGAGGTTGCGGAGAAGCTTGGGGAGATGTTGGAGGATAAGCTGAGAGAACTGCGTCTCAGGAGATTTGAGAACCCATTCTCAGAGATAAAGAATATCATGATCAATATTGTGGACGAAATTTTGAAAGAAGGCGAATTGAAAGAGGTCCTTAATAAGATAGATAAGAAACGCGGAAGGGGGGAGCCCTTCGTGGTATTATTCGTCGGGCCTAATGGTAGCGGTAAGACGACCACCATAGTCAAGATAGCAAATTATCTAAAAAAACTCGGGTATCCCTCCATAATTGCCGCTGCGGATACGTTCAGAGCTGGGGCGATAGAGCAGATCCAGAAGCTCGCTAAATCCGTCAAGGTGAGGGTGGTCAGCCAGAGATATGGCGCGGATCCGGCGGCCGTCGCGATGGATGCCGTGGTGAGCGCTACGACCAACAACATACCAGTTGTCCTCATCGATACCGCGGGGAGAAGTGAAGTTGATCAAAACCTCCTAGAGGAAATGCGGAAGATCAAGCGCGTCGTATCCCCTGACCTTGTTATTTACGTTGGGGACGCCTTAGCGGGAAATGCCGCCGTGGAACAAGCCAAGAGATTCGATGAGTTCGTGGGAATCGATTACGTAGTCTTGGCAAAGCTTGATGCCGATGCTCGCGGGGGATCCGCGATCTCGATAAGCCAGTTAACCGGGAGACCTATATTGTTTGTTGGCGTAGGTCAGGGACTTGACGACCTAAGACTATTCTCCAAGGAATTGATCAAATCCATCTTATTCAGCTCCTGATTGGGAAAGATTAATCATCAACCTTCTTTACCTTTATAATTGATGGTGACGCATCTAATCGACGTCCTTAAGGAGCTTTCAAAGAGGGGGTCAGGCCCCCAGCCGATGTTCCGTGAATTCGAGTTCCTCGACCTCCTACTGGTGTTAGAAAGGGAAGGCGTGATCGGGAGGAAGAGGTTAAGCGAGTACATGGGAGTAGGTGAGGGCGTGACAAGGACGATGATACGGAGGCTAAAATCTCAATCTCTAATCGAGATTTCAGGGAAATGGGGCTGTAAACTCAGCGAGAAGGGTAAGAGGATGGTGGAAGAGATCAAGAAGCTCATAAAAAATGTCGGATCCACAAGCCTCAAGCTCCCGTGGGATTATCCGAGCAATTACGTGTTACTCATCAAGGGGGGAAGTGGTAAGGTTAAGCGGGGATTAGAACAGAGGGACGAGGCGATTAAGGCGGGTGCAAAGGCCCTAATGATTCTATCCTACGTTGATAGCAAATTAATGATGCCGGGGATATCAGACCTCACAGTGGAAAAACCCGATTTCGCTGAAAGCTTGATTAAGACATTGAAACCCGAGGAAGGCGATGTGATCCTGATAGCGGCTGGCGATTCGCTTCTAGAGGCGAGAAAGGGTGCGTTAGCGGCGGCCCAAACCCTTCTCTAATCTTTCTTTGACATAGTCCCTCCACTCTTTTGATGGAAACCTTTTCTCCATGATCCTTAATTCATCTATGAAGGCCTTTTCGAGATCGACTCCAAAGCGGTTTGCTAATTGAAGGAATAATGAAAAGGATTGGCCGAACTCCCTCCAAACTTCTTCCTTAGGCTCCTCGTGGCCCAATCCTGGAGCCTTATATCCCTCTCTAACCAAGATGTGTCGACCTATCTCTGAAAGCTCCTCTATCAAATGTGTGAAGATCTGAGACTCGTGAAAGATCTCCCATCCCCGCGCTTTCTCAAATTCGAGCATCTTCTTCTGGGCTTCCGAGATCTTCATCCCAAAATCACAGCTCGCTCATTTAACGACTCTTAGATAAAGCTTGTAGATGAGGAAAGATATATGT
>JANXDQ010000003.1:8842-16030 GCA_025059415.1 Aigarchaeota archaeon | reverse complement strand
GCGATCTCTGAATTACAATCCCTCATGGCTACTCTTAGAGCGGCCTTGAACGAGTTTGAGAGTGCGATGAGTTTACTGGAGGAATTGGCAAAGCATAAGGAGGGCATCATGGTGCTCGTCCCCATCGGCGGCGGAAATCTGCTCCGAGCAGAGATTAAGGAGGTCAACACGATCAGAGTAAACCTCGGAGCAGGCGTCATAGTTGAGGAAACACTTGAGAAAAGTCAAGAAATCATGAGAAAACGCAGAGAGAACCTCATGAAGTCGATAGAGCTCCACGAGAACAGAATCCTACAATATGCTCGGAGAGCCGAGGAATTGAGGAGGCTCGTAGAAGCACTCTCGGCCAGGATCAGAGAGAGACAACGACAACCTCATTCCAGTTAAAATTCAAAAGGCATGGGAACAAATACATCACCTCTTACCTCGCTACGTTAACTTATTTATCGGCCACTCTGAATAATTTCTGTGACCGATGTCTTGTTATCTATTGCTGGAGTAGGCTGATGAATCGACCTCCCGTTTATTCGGATCCAAACTCCCATTTGAGGAAATAGTTCTTCTGCTCCTCCGTCAACTCCTCCAATTCTATTCCCATCGATTCGAGCTTTAGCTTCGCGACGAGGTGATCTATGTCTTTAGGGACATCTAGAACCTGATTCGGCAGTTTCCTCCTATTCTCTGCGAGATATTTTGCGGAGAGTGCTTGGAGGCTGAATGACATGTCCATTACGTCATAGGGGTGTCCTTCTGCGCAGACCAGGTTCACGAGCCTCCCCTCACCTAAGAGATAGAGCCTTCTCCCATCCCGCATGACGTACATGTCGATGTAGGGGGCGACTCTCTCCTTTCTAACACATAGCTCTTCTAGGTCTCTTTTGTTTATCTCGACATCGAAGTGGCCCGCGTTCGCTAAGACGACTCCATCCTTCATGGCCTCGAAATGTATTCTTCTGATCACGTTTATGTTTCCAGTCGCGGTTATGAAGAGTTCTCCATGCGTTGCCGCCTTTCTCATGGGTTCGACATTAAATCCATCCATCACGGCCCTCAGGGCCTTTATTGGGTCGACCTCGACGACGGTCACCCTTGCCCCCATCCCCCTGAGCCTATGTGCTATCCCGGATCCCACGTTCCCAAATCCAACTACAACAGCATTCCTCCCGGCCAAAAGCATTCCCGTTGCCCTCATCACGCCATCTAAGGCGGATTGCCCTGTGCCGATCGGGTTATCGAATAATCTCTTGGAGTCGGCGTCATTTACGGCGACCACCGGGTAGAGGAGCTTCCCCTCTCCAGCCATCGCCCTCAGCCTGATCACGCCGGTCGTGGTCTCCTCGCATCCCCCAATTATTCCTCGAACTAGGTCCTGGATGCTGAGTCCCCCTAAAACGTCCCTAACGTAGGCCAATTCCTTGGACTCGACTCCATACCAGAACTTATGGATCGTCGAGATTAGATCCGCGCCGTCGTCGATGGTTATATTAGGGCTCGAGGCGAGAACATAGCCGATGCACCGGTAATATTCTTCGACACCCTGCCCTCTGAAGGCGTAAACTCCCACCCCAGATTCCGCGAGGGCGGCGGCCACATCGTCCTGAGTGCTCAAGGGATTCGACGCGCAGAGGCTCACCTCTGCACCCCCCTCAATCAAGGCCTCGGCTAGGACCGCTGTTTCTGCGGTTATGTGGAGGCATGCCCCTATCCTCAGCCCTTTTAAGGGCTTTTCTTTCCTGAAGTCTTCTAAAATCTTGGAGAGGACGGGCATCAGGTTACGAGCCCACTCTATCCTCTTTCTCCCAAAATTCGCCAGTGAGAGATCCTTAACCCAGTACTCCTTCATCCCGAGTTGAGGATTCGTAATTGGAGGACTTAAGCTTGTTGAGACGACAAACTAAATAAGTGAATTGTGGAATCTTCCACTAGGCCCTTGAGTTGGGAGGAGCTGATCAAGACGAAGGAGGGATACCTGAGGATCTTGGAGGATGTCATGTCGAGGGTACCGCAAACGATAGGGAAGATCGGCGACCGGCTAATAGTCCTTAACCCCGAGATATTACATGAAGCAAGGAGAACCATGATAATGAACTTCAAGGAGATGGCCGAGAAGCTAAATAGGGATCCCCAGCACCTCGCAAGATTCATCTTCAAGGAATCGGGCAAGCCGGGCTCGCTGGAGAGCGAGAGGCTCATAATCCAGGGAAAGTTCACCAACGAGGAGTTCAAGAGGCTTATAGAGCTCTATGTAAAGGAGTTTGTAAAGTGCCCGATCTGCGGTGGCCTTGATACAAAAATAGTATCAGAGAAGAGATTGAGATTCTTGGTTTGTGAGATCTGCGGCGCCAAGAGCTCCTTGAGAAAGATCTAATCATGGCTCGATTCACTTGAGGTGAGGGGGGTTGAAGGCGATCGAGGCTTCTAAGAGGCCGCCACTGGCCTTGGAAGTGGTGGACCTACTAAACTTAGCTAGATTGGCCATGAGTAGAGCTGATGTCCAGCCGCTCTTCTGGGCATTCGAATACCGTGGAAAGAGAGTCCTCGGAAACCTCTTCTCAATACCCTATTGGCGTGGGAGTCTCCCAATATTCGCGTACACCGGAATCGAGGGAGAGCTCGGGGGATACGTAGCCTACACCAGCATAGAAGTCGAAAAAGTCTTTTTCACAAGTAATTCAAGCAACACTAGGTATGCATATGGGCCTGTCGTCGAGTTAGAGGAGCCGCCGAAGATCATAACGAGGGCCTTGTCATCTAAGAGGGGGTTGAGGGAAAAGCCCATCTCGATAAAGGCTAAGAATCTCTCCTCGCTAATCAGGGTCTTAATGATAATGAGCGATGATGTGGCCTCGCCGCCCTTATGGCATTGTGAATCCGAGGCCGGGAAACACATCCTAGGAGTAATAACCCCCTTCTACGACTACTATGAGGCGAACGCGCTCCCAGTCTTTTTCTATATCGAGAGTAATGAGCCGCCGGCTCCCTTCATAAAGTATCGGCCATTAAATGGAGGAGAAGAGTTGCTGTATGCAGACAGCGCCTCTGACATGAAATACTTTTACGGCCGCGTCGTGACGGTGAAAAATATACCTTTTCTGCGGTTGAGGCATCGATCCCGGAGCTAGCCTCATTTCCAGAGTTCCTTTTTTAAAAGATCCCTAACGGCTGTACGCATCACGGCGCTCCTACTGGGATATGCGCCCCTCCTAACAAGTTCATCCATGCCCTCTATTAAGGCCTCAGGCATCTTGACCGATATGAGCTTCATCTCCACACCCCGATTAACTAGGAAAACCATGCCTTTTTCATAAAACTTTCTTAATGATCAGATCTTTGGTGCTCATTTTTTGATCAATTCCAAGCAACGCCGCGGGAGAATTTACTCCACGGCCCCCGTTATTGAGATCTGTTCCATTTTCTGAGCAAAATCCGCATATTATAAATAGTTTCAACTCAATTATGGCCGCGAAGAGCCCTACCTCGTCATCAAAGGACATTTTACTCTACATCATTAGTTAGGTGCTTCTTACATCCACCCACAAGGCCATCGCGAATGAGCTCGGCTTTTGAGCGAAATTGAGCTGTTGACGGGCTTAAAAGCAGGTCGTCCGTGGGCGGTCTTAGGTTTATAAATAGCCCCATGTCCTCATAAGACTGGGGTTATTGGAGGTGAGGTTTTATGGCTGAAGCCGTACCCTCTGCAGCTGGGGGAATCCCCGTCATAATCCTGAGGGAGGGCACGCAGAGAACGCGTGGTAGGGAAGCTCAGCTCAACAACATCATGGTAGCCAAAGTGATAGCCGAGGCCATGAGGTCATCGCTCGGGCCCCGAGGAATGGACAAGATGCTCGTCGACAGCTTCGGCGATGTCACAATAACCAGTGACGGCGCGACGATCCTGAAGGAGATGGACGTAGAGCACCCCGTGGCTAAGATGCTCGTCGAGGTTGCTAAGGCGCAGGATGCCGAGGTCGGAGACGGGACTACTACGGTAGTCGTCCTCGCCGGAGAGCTCCTCACAAAAGCGGAGGAGCTAATCGAGAAGGAGGTTCACCCCACATTGATCATTGAGGGTTACAAGAAGGCGGCAAAGAAGGCTCTAGAGGTATTTGATGAGATCGCGATCCCCGTCTCGGCTACTGATGAGAAGGTCCTGAAGAAAGTTGCCAAGACATCCATGGCCGCAAAAGTGGTCTCTGAGGATGCCGACTACCTGGCCGAATTGGCCGTTAAGGCGGTTCTCAGGGTCGCCGAGCAGGTGAATGGGAAATGGCAGGTCGACCTCGACAACATCAAGATAGAGAAGAAGGAAGGTCAGTCGATAAGGGACACGGCAATAATTGACGGCGTGGTCCTCGATAAGGAGGTCGTACATCCGGGGATGCCCAAGATCGTCCACGACGCCAAGATCGCGCTCCTAGACTGCCCACTGGAGATCGAGAAGACCGAATTTGATGCGAAGCTACACATCGAGACCCCGGAGCAGATGAAGGCCTTCATGGAGCAGGAGGAGCAGATGCTCAAGGAGATGGTGGAGAAGATCGCGACTATAGGAGCCAACGTAGTCCTTTGTCAGAAAGGAATCGACGACTTGGCCCAACACTTCCTGGCGAGGAAGGGCATCCTCGCAGTGAGGAGGATCAAGAGATCCGACATGGAAAAGATTTCTAGGGCGACTGGGGCGCGGATCATAACCCGGATAGAGGAGCTTACCGAGAAGGATCTTGGGAGAGCTAAGCTAGTTGAGGAGAGGCGCGTTGGAGAAGATAAAATGGTCTTCGTGGAGAAATGCGAAAACCCGAAGTCGATAACAATACTCGTCAGGGGAGGAACCAAGAGGCTCGTCGATGAGGCCGAGAGGTCCCTGAAGGATGCATTAAACGTCGTGAAGGATGTCCTAGTCGAGAACAAGATAGTGGCTGGCGGGGGATCGCCGGAGGTCGAGGTGGCATTAAGTTTAAGGGACTACGCGAAATCACTCGCTGGGAAGGAGCAGCTGGCAGTCGAGAAATTCGCTGAAGCATTGGAAGTCATCCCGATGCAGCTCGCCGAAAACGCCGGGTTAGACCCAATTGAGAGCATAGTCTCACTCAGGGCGAAACACAAGGCTGGAGAAAAATGGGCGGGCATAAATGTGATGGAGGGCAAGTTCGATGACATGTACAAGCTTGAGGTATTAGAGCCAGCGCTCGTCAAGAAGCAGGCGATAAAGGCGGCTGTCGAGGCCGCGGCGATGATACTGAAGATCGACGACATAATCGCTGCATCCAGGCTCGAGGAGAAGAAGAAAGGCAAAGAAGAGGAGAAGGAAGAGTCCTCCTTTGAAGAGTAGTAAGATCAAGATAACCGACCCGTATAGGCAGCCGCTTACCCGCTACGAAAAAGCTAGGATAATTGCTGGTAAAGCGCTCCAACTATCGCTCGGAGCATTTCCATTAGTTGAGGTAAAGCCGGGTGATACGCCAATCGACATTGCTATAAGGGAGTTCGAGGCCGGGGTCCTGCCGATAATCATCCGAAGAAAGAAGCCCGATGGAACATATGTCGATATACCATTAAAGGAGCTGCTGAGACCCATTGAGGAAGAAGTCGTTTGAAATAGATGACGAGGTCTCCTGGGTGCTATCCTCGATAATACTCGTTCTCATCACGATTCTCTTCTATATTTTTCCCTTCCTCGAAGAAACATTCCTCATATACGTATTCCTAATTCCAACCATAATCTCCATCGGGTACTCAATTTATTTGAAGGTTTGGAGGCGATAATTACTCCATATAAACCAAAGTAATACCTCGATATATCTCGAAACCGGAATGATTTAATCCTAGAAAATGGAAATTTCTGAGAGATGTACCGCGCCGGCCTCAGGGAATTACGGATACTCCACGCTTCGAAGCCTAAGTGGTATTTTAGAACTGTTGAGAATGCGTTGGAGAAGATCTTGGAATCCTACATCGAGCTCTTTGGGGCAAAGAAGTTCATGCTCGGCCTCGCCTCGCCGGTGTTCTTTGACGGCCTCTCGGCTTCAGCCTACCTAGACGAGTTAGAGGGCGGCGCCACATCGATAATCGCGGCCATCCTCAGAAACTTCATCAAGCCGGAAATGGGGATCGCGATCGTTGGAGGAAAGAGGCCCGAAGGATATAGGGTCCCAGAGGAGCTTGATCGGGTGGCGGAGATCTTCGGCTTCGATGAGGAAACTTTGAGGTCTTTAAAGTATGCGAGTAAGATGGTTGCGAAGGTCGATAGCGCGGCGATCCAAGATGGATTCGAGCTCTACATACATATCATGGTGGTTTCATGTGAGGGGGAGTGGGTGATAATCCAACAAGGATTAAAACCTGTGACGAACATCGTTAGGAGATATCATTGGGCCTCGATAAACCTGAGAAGCTTCGTCGAAGAACCCCATAGCGGGATAGTCTCAGCGGAGAGGCAGGGCCTAGTAATAGATATGACGAGCTGTAAGAGCTCGGAGGCGAGGGCGGTATGCGTTGAAGCAGTGAACACAGCCATCTCCTCACTAAGGAGATTATATGAACGACTTCCGCCAGAGCAATCCACCCTACTGGATCTCGACGCGCATGAGAGGAGAAAATGCCCATTCACCATTCCAAGGATAAAGTGGTCCACGATCTTACAGGTTAATCGGAGTGCTCCGAGGAATTTTGAAGAGCTCTTATCACTTCACGGCGTAGGTCCAGCGGTTATAAGATTCCTAGCCGCGGCCTCGATAGAGCTCTACGATACGTATCCGAGTTTAGAAGATCCCGCGATCTTATTTAGTGAGGTGCCAACGATGATCAGGGAGGATAAATGGCTTTATGAACTGGTCGATGCCATAAAATCTTCAAGAATGAGCCTCATAGAGAAAAAGAAGTCACTTAGTAGGTTGTCGAATGTTTTTAGATTGATGGATGAATTCTCCTGAACACTCAGCGCTCCCTCTTCCCCTCAATGAATTCTTCGACCATCTGTCTCGCGACTTCGTCCGGGTACTGGACCGGAGGGCTCTTCATGAAGTATGCTGAGGGACTTATCAGGGCTCCTCCAATCCCCCTATCCTTGGCGATCTTAGCGCATCTTAATGCATCGATCACCACGCCGGCGGAGTTGGGGCTATCCCAGACCTCGAGCTTTGCCTCGATGTTTAGGGGGCATCCTCCGAAAGCCGTTCCCTCTATCCTGAT
>JANXDQ010000003.1:0-8745 GCA_025059415.1 Aigarchaeota archaeon | reverse complement strand
GAATTGGGGCTATCCCAGACCTCGAGCTTTGCCTCGATGTTTAGGGGGCATCCTCCGAAAGCCGTTCCCTCTATCCTGATATAGCACCACTTCCTATCGGCGAGCCATGGGACGTAATCGCTCGGCCCGATGTGGACGTTCTTCTCCCCAATGTCATATGGTATTAGACTTGTGATCGCCGCGGTCTTGGAGATCTTCTTCGACGTCAGCCTCTCACGCTCCAACATATTCAGGAAGTCCGTATTCCCGCCGAAGTTCAGTTGATAGGTCCTATCAATCTTCACGCCCCTGTCCACGAGTAGCTTGACGAGGACTCTATGGAGGATCGTGGCCCCAACCTGGCTCTTGACATCATCTCCGATAAGTGGCACGCCCCTCTTCTCGAAGATCGCTTGCCATCTAGGTTCTCTCGCGATGAAGACGGGTATGCCGTTGACGAAGGCGACGCCGGCCTCTAGGGCTTGTTCAACGTACCATTTGGTGGCGGACTCACTTCCAACTGGTAGGAAATTTATGACGACGTCTGCTCCCGTGCTTTTGAAGACATCGGCGACATCTACTGTCGGAGAGGGGTGCTTCTCGATAACACCCTGTAAATATTTCCCTAGGCTATCATGGGTCATCCCCCTCATCACCTCGACGCCGAGCTTCGGGACATCCGCGAACTTCATTGTGCAATTTGGAGGGGCGAAAATAGCCTCTGAGAGATCTTTTCCAACCTTGTTCTTGTCTATATCGAATGCAGCAACAAACTCTATATCTCCTACATGATATGGTCCGAGCCTAACATGCATTAAACCTGGCACAAACTCGTTTTCATCAGCATCCCTATAGTAGTGAACTCCTTGAACAAGGGCTGAAGCGCAATTTCCAACCCCTATAATCGCAACCCTTAGCTTGGACATGCCAATCAAAGTAATTTTATTTGATATATAAGTATTTCACAGTCGTGAAATAGTTCGCATCCATGAACTAGAGCTCATGCACAAGTTTCCTCAAAAAGGATTTAGCCTGCTCCAAGGCCTTTTCGCCTTTAGCTGTTAGAACGTAGTATTTGCGTTGAGGTCCCAGGCTCTCAGTTTTCTTTTGGGGGTATTTGGAGGAGATTAGGCCCTCGGACTCTAGTTTATACAAGACCATGTAGCAGGTCACTTTCCCAGGCTTAAATCCGAAGTTCTTCTCTATCTTCTCCCGGATCTCATAGCCGTATAGCGGCCCCTCTTTCAAGAGGCTCACTACATACAGCCATAGGTTCTCTATTGTTAATTTTCTCATCAGCCTTCTATAGGCGGCGCCCATTTCAACATCGCTCCAAACATGGATCGAAGATCTAAAATTAAAATTATCTCGCGGAATCCTTTAAGGGTACTCGTATTAGTGATGCTGGAGATGAAGCGTTACCGCGGCGTAATCATGGATTTAGATGGTTGTGTATATGTCGGTGACAAGCCCACGGCGGGCGCTGTGGATGCCTTGAAGAGGTTAAATGATTTGGGCATTAAGATACTCTATGTGACGAATAATCCGGGGAAGACCTCAGAGAGTTCTGCGGAAATGCTTCGAAAAATGGGCGTCGATTGCGATCCTGGAAATGTCCTAACAGTCGGCGAGGCAACCGCCCTATATATCTACTCGAGGTCGGGGCCGAGTAGAGTGCTTATCTTCGCCGGCGAGGGCGTCGAGGTTTATTGCAGGAAAATCGGCCATAAAATCCTCAGCTTAAATGAGTGGGATCAGGCGGACTACCTCATCGTGGGCCATGATAGGGGAATTAATTACGAGAAGCTCAAGGCAGGGCTCAGGGCCATCCTCAAGGGGGCGGTCTTCATAGGCACAAACCCGGACCCAACCCACCCCGGGCCAGATGGACTTGAACCCGGGTCCGGAGCGATCATTGCCCCATTTAAGGCAATGACCAATGTCGATCCAATAATAATAGGGAAGCCCTCGAGGATAGTGATGGACATAGCTTTGGAGAAGTTGGGGATGGGCTCCTCCGAGGTGCTGGTGGTCGGAGATAGGGTCGACACCGATGTTCAGTCTGGCAGGGTCATTGGAGCTGATACAGCCCTCATCTTGACGGGGGTCACGAAGGAGGAGGACCTTGACAAGATACCAAGTGCCCTCAGACCTACCTATGTCTTCAAGAATCTGCGGGAGCTGGTTGATGAGCTCTTCGCATCTCCAATTTAAATTGGAAGATCATAGCTCTCTTTAATGGTCCTCAATACTATCCTAGTTTCAGTGGATATGATGCCATCCAAAGCACCTATCTTATCCAGGATCTTCGCGAGCTCCTCCTTATCCTTAGTCCTCACCTTAACTAAGCAGTAATGCTGGCCCGTAACATCATGTACCTCTAGAACCTCCGAAATCTTCGATAGGTCTTCTAGGACTTTAGTGTATTTAGCCGGCTGCGCGGTAACGGCTATAAAAGCCGTGACATTGTATCCTAGCTTCTCCGGATCTAAGATGGCTTGTATCTTCTTTATCACGTGGTTCTTAAGAAGCTTTTGGATGCGGGAGTAGACAGCGGCCTCACTCATATCTAGATCCTTCGCGATCTCAGCATAAGAGGCCCTTCCATCCCCCTGGAGGATAGCTAATATCCTTAAGTCCTTATGATCGACGTCGATCTTCCTCCTCATACAACAAAATGGAGTACATTCTTCACATATATTTTTAATGTCGTCCAAGGAACATCGGATTTCCCCGGATAATGCCTAAAAATTCTTGGGTAACATCAATATATCACCGCAATGATCTTATCCAACCTTGGTCAGTTAGGGTAATTGTGTGAATCTCCTAGGTGAGGGCGAGCTTGGCAGGTGCGGGTTCGAGTGGTAGGTGCAGGGTGGGCGTAATCCATGGGCAGGAAATGCTCCTCTACAGCTTCCCAAATCCACATCCATTTAGAAAGGAGAGGGTAATTCCCTTTATGAGGGGATTAGATGAACTTGAGAGGGAATTTGGGGATAGTATCGTCTTTATTAAGCCTGAGACGGCCTCGGTCGACCGAGTCCTACTCTTCCACGACAAGAGATACGTCGACTTTGTGAGGGAATGTTCTGAAATCGGAGAGGGTTACTTAGATTATGGGGATACACCGGCCTTTAAGGGATGCTATGAGGCCTCCCTCTACGTCGTAGGCTCAACCTTGAAGCTGGTAAACCTCGTATTGAGCGGGGGGATAGATCACGGATTCAATCCAGTTGGCGGGCTCCATCACGCCAGGAGGGATGGCGCCGCGGGCTTCTGCATCTTCAACGATGCGGCGATCGCGATAAAATACCTACTAGACGAAATCAAGTTAAGGGAGGTTTTATACGTCGACATTGACGCCCACCATGGAGACGGAGTATTCTATAGTTTTTATTTCGATAAGAGAGTCCGCATCTTAGACTTCCATCAAAGTGGTAGGACGCTTTACCCTGGAACCGGATTTGAACATGAGCGAGGCGGCGGGGAAGCAATAGGAACGAAGCTGAACGTGAACTTGCTGCCGGGCGCCGGATTCGAGGAGTTTAAGCAGTCCTGGGAAGACTTTGCCCGCGACTTTCTAAACCACTCTGACCCCGACTTCATATTGCTCCAGGCGGGCGCAGATGGCTTGGAAGGCGACCCCCTCACCGGGCTAAACTACAACGAGGAAGTCCATGAATTCGTCGCAGGTCAGCTTCACAAGTTGGCGCATGAGAAATGTCATGGTAGGCTCGTGGCGATGGGCGGTGGAGGGTACGATCCGGTGAACGTCTCCAAGGCCTGGACGGCCGTTATCCGCGCCCTAGCTACTCCACCTTGACTCTATGACCGGTTATCTTCTTCTTCGCGACGACCTCTAAAACGCCTTCCTTGTATCTCGCCTTGACGGTCTCCGGGTCTACTTTGACGGGAAGCCGCACGTGCAGCACGTATCTGCCTTCCTGAATCCTCCTGACTGGGGATTTACAGGGGGCCTCGATCTTGAAGTAATCTTCCCCGGCGATCAATTCTATCTCATCTTTGTTCGTGCCCGGGAGGTCGGCGGTGAGGATTACCTCGTCCCCGGATTCATAGAGGTTGTAGAGCGGCGTGATGCACCTCCTCATCACCTCGGCCTCCTTGATCATCTTGAATAATTCCTCCTCCATCCTATTCACCTCGGCCTCCATCCTCCTGATCCCCTCGAGTATTATCCTCCAAAGCGACCTCCTCTCCACGGCTCATCACCTCACAGGTAGACCGGAGGCAGCTCCAACTCCTTCGACTTTTGGATGCCGTGCATCACCTGGTCAGTCCTCCTCATAAGATCTCTCAGCCTCAGCTTCAATTCCTCGGCACTTTCAAGTAGGGGGGCGACGTCTACCCCGATTTTCAATAGCTTTGATAGGTAGAGGATTATTTCGGCGGCCGCCCCGGGGTCCGGGTAATTGTAATGTGATTGGGCGAGGACTATCGCCGCGTCTACTTTCAGCCTCCAACCCTCCCTCAGTAGCATGCCCTTCACTCCGGCGATGAATCCCTCCCTGAACTTACTTACTCCGTTGATGCTCACCAATTTCTCAGTTAACTCGGGGTTACATCCGAGAACAAATACACCGGGCTTGTCGATGTTCAGCCTATTCGGGTCTGGTAGGCCTGAGAGGGAGATAAAGAGTTCGGGTTCCTTTGATTTAACCCAACTCATCAACGTGTACGCCATGGGCTTTACGAGGGGCGCCGGTAAGGGTATGTCGGAGACTATTGCCACGATTCTCCCACCCCTATATACCCTCACCAACTCCCTCAACTTCTCCTCGCTCACCGCGATTATGGGAGGTAGCGTCTCAGCGTTGATGTATCCGACTTCTTCTAGGCCGAGTTTATCTATTAGATATGAGGTGGCTATTGTGCCGACGAGGCCTACATCTGGGAAGCCTTCGATGAAGATCAGCCCCCCATCCTTGATGGGCTTCACCTCCACAATTTCCACACCCTGCTCCTCCCGCAGATCTCCCCTCATCAATCGTTAGAAATCTCCTTGTGATAAATAAATATGTGGCCTGCATCGAAATCCGGCGGGGCCTCTGAAGAAATCCTTTTTAGATGGGCTCTTTTTCACCCCGATGAAGGCAGGTGCTCTAGTTATGAGCAACAAGGATGCTCCCTCCGAGAGTTCTCTGGAAGCTAAGACCAGGTATTATGGACACAAGTTAATGGAATGTTGGAGGAGATCCTTTGAGGATCTCGAAAACTTCTGGTCAGGGGTTGCGGAAAACCTGAGCTGGTATAAGCGGTGGGACAAGGTTCTCGAATGGAATCCGCCGTTTGCCAAGTGGTTCGTAGGCGGGGCCATTAATGCCTCATATAACGTGCTCGATGTAAACTTGAAGAAGGGCCTTAAGAACAAGGTCGCCATATTCTGGGAGGGCGAGGAAGGGGCAACCCGGACGCTCACCTATTACCAACTATGGAAGGAGGTCAACAAATTCGCCAACGTCTTGAAGAGGCTGGGAATAAAGAAAGGCGACAGAGTTTCAATTTACCTGCCGATGGTTCCCGAGCTTCCAATAGCTATGTTGGCATGTGCTAGGATAGGCGCGATCCACAGCGTGGTCTTTTCCGGGTTCAGCGCCAGCGCGCTCGCCGACAGGATAAACGACGCGGAGGCAAAGCTCCTGATCACGGCAGATGGCATGTATCGAAGGGGTAAAGCCCTCTCCCTAAAGGGCACCGCAGATGAGGCGTTAAGTCAGACAAAGACTGTGGAGAAAGTCGTCTTGGTCAGGAGGGCCGGAATACAAGATGTCCCGGTGACCAAGGGAAGAGACTACTGGTGGGATGAATTGATGAAGGAGGCTGAGCCCTACTGCGAGCCCGAGCCCATGGAGGCCACTGATCCACTCTTCATCCTCTATACAAGTGGGACCACTGGAAAGCCTAAGGGAGTGGTTCACAGCACCGGCGGATACCTCGTCTGGGTATGGGCGACCCTGAAATGGGCATTTAACCCGCAGCCCGACGATATCTGGTGGTGTACCGCGGATATAGGCTGGATCACTGGCCATAGCTATGTGACCTATGGCCCACTACTTCATGGATTGACCCAGATAATGTATGATGGTGCTCCCGATTATCCGGCTCCAGATAGGTGGTGGGAGATCGTGGAAAGATACGGCGTGACGGCGTTTTACACGGCGCCGACCGCGATAAGGATGCACATGAAGTTCGGCGAGGAGTGGGCGAGGAAACACGACCTCAGCACCCTGAGGATCCTAGGGTCCGTCGGCGAACCAATAAACCCCGAGGCATGGAAGTGGTACCACGACGTGATAGGCAATAAGAGGTGCCCGATAATCGATACTTGGTGGCAAACCGAGACCGGAGGATTCATGATATCGCCGGCCGCTGGGATCGACTTGGTTCCTTTGAAGCCCGGATCTGCGACATTCTCGTTGCCCGGAGTCCAAGCGGAGGTTGTGAATGAGGAGGGAGAGCCCGTTAAGCCATTTGAGAGGGGCTACCTCGTCATCTTGGCACCCTGGCCGGGGATGATGATGACTTTATGGAGGGATCCGGAGCGCTACATAAGCACCTACTGGTCGAAGTTCCAGCCGAACAAGAAGCTGGAATTCAAGATACAGCCGCCCGCCATCTATTACACCGGGGACTACGCGATGAAGGACGATGAGGGATACTTCTGGTTGATGGGCAGGGCGGATGACGTGATCAAGGTCGCGGGCCACAGGATTGGAACCGCCGAACTCGAGAGCGCTTTCGTAAGCCACCCAGCAGTCGCCGAGGCGGCTGTAGTCGGTAAACCAGATCCAGTTAAGGGAGAGGCGATCGTCGCCTTCCTAATCCTCAAGTTGGGACATCAAGCCAGCGAGGATTTAAAGAAGGAGCTCGTGATGTGGATTAGAAAATCCATTGGACCAGTGGCGACGCCGGATGAAATCTACTTCGTCCAGTCACTGCCAAAGACTAGGAGCGGTAAGATCATGAGGAGGGTATTGAAGGCCGTCGTGAGCGGCGGCCAGCTGGGAGACGTAACAACGCTCGAAGACGCGTCTTCCATTGAGGAGGCCAAGATGGCCGTCGAGATGTTGAAGAGAGCGATGGAGGAACGGCGGTAATAAGGTTTTCACCCATCACACCGCAAACCTTTCATTTACATCGTTCCCTTCTTTACTTTCGGAGGAATATTTATTGAAAGTTGGATTCATAGGTGCCGGGAGGGTCGGTAGCACCGCTGCCTACACACTAATCAACAACTTAGAGATCGATGAAATCGTCCTCGTAGATATCCTCGGAGATCTCGCGGAGGGGGAGGCGCTGGATCTTCTCCACGCGAGCTATGCACTGGATAAGCCGGCTGAAATTCGAGGAGGGACGAGCTATTCACTTGCGGAGGGCTGTGAGCTTGTCGTGGTCACGGCGGGGGTTGCGAGGAAACCCGGGATGTCGAGGATGGATCTACTTCGGCAGAACGCTGAGATCATGAGGAAGGTGGCGGAGGAGCTTAAGCAGCATTGCGGGGGATCCGTGGTACTAGTCGTGACCAACCCCGTCGACATCATGACATACGTTCTCTGGAGGGAGACGGGGTTCCCCAGGGAGAAGGTCATCGGGATGGGCGGCGCCCTAGATACATCGAGGCTGAGAAGCATACTGCGCCGGCCGACTCGCGGCCTCGTCTTAGGAGAGCATGGTGATGGGATGTTCATATATGGAGAAGACAGGAGATTCGAGGAGGGTGTCAGGAGTGTGGCCATGGAGGTTATTAAGAGAAAAGGGGCCACGATCTTCGGCCCAGCCGCCTCAATTTACCGAATGGCCAAGGCCATTCTCACGGATTCTCAAGAGATCCTTCCATCATCAGTGGTCTTAGAAGGCGAATACGGGTTGAGGGATGTGGCGATCGGGGTCCCGGCGAAGCTGGGTAGATCAGGCATCATAGAGATAATTGAAATTGATGAGATAAGGGAGGAGTTATCGAGGTCGGCCTTAGTGCTCCTGGAGAGGCTTAGGGAAATCGGCTATTGACGGATAATGCTTAAACATAGGGTCGATCGGATAAATCGGGATGTCGGGGACCAGCAGGATACCCGGATTCTACAAGCTCCCCCCAAGTGAACGCCTCAAAATCGTGGCGGACTTAGCGGGGCTAACCGAGGAGGAGATAGACCTCCTGAGGAGGTTCGGTGGACTCGACGAGGCGACGGCAAACAGGATGATCGAGAACGTGATAGGCGCATTCCAGCTCCCGCTAGGAATCGCCGTCAACTTCCTCATAAATGGAAAAGACTACCTAATTCCGATGGTCATTGAGGAGCCCTCCGTCGTCGCGGCCGCATCCAACGCGGCGAAGATGACGAGGGAGGGCGGCGGCGTCTTCGCGATCAGCACGGATTCCTTAATGATAGGCCAAATACAGATAGTTGATGTCAGAGATCCCTACGGGGCCAAATTCGAGATACTCAAGAACAAAAAGGAGCTCCTGGATCTCGCAAACGAACATGACCCGGTGCTCGTGGGGCTCGGCGGCGGGGCCAAGGACCTCGAGGTCAGGGTTCTAGACTCCAGGATCGGGCCCATGATTGTCGCCCACCTGATAGTCGATGTGAAGGACGCGATGGGCGCAAACGCCGTGAACACGATGGCGGAAGCAATTGCCCCCAAGATAGCGTCGATAGCTGGCGGAAGATTCAGGCTCAGGATCGTATCAAACCTAGCGGATAAGCGGCTCGTGAGGGCCTGGACTAGGGTTCCTCCGGAAGCAATAGG
>JANXDQ010000039.1 GCA_025059415.1 Aigarchaeota archaeon | reverse complement strand
CCATGCGCCGCTATCCAACCTGAGGAGGATGGAGGTGGACGAAGTCGGGACGGAGATTCTCTCATATCTTCTCGGTGGAATTTGGACGTTGATCGGCGTCGGGCTTCCATCGGCCCAGGCCTCGATGACCGTGATCGGCTCCGAGTGTGGGTTATAGAGGTAAATTGTGACCATCGGGCCGCTCCTGTATGCGTGGATGAGTGTGGGCTTGAGCCAGGGCTTTACGGATGGCGGGGAAATAATGGGGAGCGCGTTGACGAGGATGAATGCGACCGCTATGGAGACGCCTAACAGTATCAGGGCTGAGAGGAGTTCACTTAAGCCGCTACGATGCCGCCTCAAGGGGCTTTCCAATCGAGAACTAAACGCCGCAATTATTTAAGTGCTCCCAGACAGATGTCACATCATAGGACGTGGATCAGAAAAGGCGCTCATAAAGGAGCATGATCCGCGTAAAAATTCTTCGCCGAAGGATTCCGAACGTTTGGAGTTAAGTTTTTTATGAGTCCTCAAACAATCCTGATCATGGAGTATACGGAACTCGGGAAGACGGGCGTTAAGATCTCGAGGATCGGTCTGGGCGCCTGGCAGTTTAGCGAGGCCTGGGGGTTGACCGAATATAGAAAGGCGAAGGAAGTCATGGGGGAGGCGGTTAATGCGGGAATAAATTTCTTCGATACAGCTATGTTTTATGGATGGGGGAGGAGTGAGGACCTCCTCGGAAGGGCCCTTCGTGAGGTCGGCGTAAAGAGGGACGAGGTCATCGTCTCCACGAAGATTCCGGGAGAATTTCTTAACCCATTTGACATATATCGATCGGTCGAGAAGTCCGTCGAGATCCTGGGTCTGGGCTACGTCGATGTGCTGCTGGCCCATTGGCCTCCGTGCTGGCACCACTACCCTGTCTCCGTGTTCGCGAGGGGCCTTGAGAAGCTGGTGGACGCGGGGCTTGTGAGATATTTGGGGTTGAGCAACTTTCACCCGGAGCTCGTTGAGAGCTTCAGGTCCGGCCTCTCATCACACGACGTCGAGGTCTTCCAGCTCCAGTATAGCCTGGTTGAAAGGTGGTGCGAATTCGAGCTAATACCATACGCAGAGGCATGTAGGATAACTGTTCAGGCTTGGAGCCCCTTGGCGAAGGGCGCGCTGAGTGGTAAATATGCGCCGGACAACCTCCCAAAGTTCCAGGATGTCAGGTCGGGGGAGCCCCTCTTCCACCCGGAGAATTTCAGGAAGGTGTGGCCATTGGTCGAGAAGCTGAGGGAAGTTGGGGAGAGGTATGGGAAGAGGCCGGTGCAGGTTGCCCTGAATTGGCTAGTGATGTCGAGCCCGGTCATCGTCCCGATACCTGGGGCGAAGAGCAGGGAGCAGGTCAGGGAGATAGCGGGATCTGTCGGGTGGAGGATGAACTTCGCCGACTGGAGGGCGATAGACGAGCTGAGCAGGTCCATAAACATCCAGCACTCGATATTCTACACGCAGTATAAGCCGGGGCTTACAAGGTAAATAATGATCAAAAATCACTATTTTCGTTTTTTATTAATTGTAAGTCCTCGGGTTTTAGCGGACGACCATCTACGGATCTTCACCGATTTTGATCGTGAGGGATGACCCATGATTCTACTTCGCATTGATTTGGCGTTATCTTGTTGCGGTGACCCTTACCCCGGCCTCGGCCAGCTTGCTTCCGCTTGTGGCGTTGAGGACCTTGAACCAGATGAAGCAACTTGAGGCATCCCAGTAGTCCAGAGCTTGAGCACTTATGGTGACGGGGATCGTCATGGTCGTCCTGACCCTCGTGTTGAGGCTGGTGGTCAGCGGGCTCGGGGTCCTGACCCACTCATTAGCCCTCATCACGGCCTCAGTAGTATAGAGAGCGCTAACACTGGTCACCACCGTCAATGCCATCGGATCAGCGACGTAAGTAATAGTTTCGATAGGATCTTTAAAGGAGTATATTGTTGCTATCCTGATCGTTCTTCCGGCGACGATTCTGGCCGTTTCGCTGGTTATTCCGGTTATATGTGTTCTGGTGGTCGTTGTGGCCATCACGCATCCATCGGGGTCTCCCACTATCAGGATCGCGCCCTGCTCCGGGGTTTCGAGGAGGGCCGCCTTCAGCTTCAGGGTTACGACCGCGGCTCCGCCCTTTCCAAGGCTTATGCTCGGTGGCTGTGCCTCGAGCTCGAATTGGAATCCGCCAGGCACTGCCCTGAAGAGGTTTCCCCTCTCAGTCATCACGTAGATCTCTCTGCTCAGGAGGGAGGCGTCAAGGCGCAATGTTTTGCTGCCTCCGACTGGTATTATGGTTTCATCGACGTCTCCGATGACCGCGGTTCCACCCGACCTATCCAATCCCACCAGATACTTTATCGTGACGCCTATCCCGCCGACGTTGTTCACGATTACCTCCTTGGCCCTCCTATCCAGGATGACCTCCAGCCTCTCCTGTGCTGCCTCAGCGTAGAGCCTCTCGGCCTCCGAGGCAGATAGATTTTGCCGCGTCAAATAGAAGTAATAGGTCATGAAGACGAGCGAGAGTATGCTCACGGCTATGAAGGTCATGAACATGACGGATATCCCGAACCTACCCCGAACACGCCTCCCCAAAACCGACACCCAACATATAGAAAACAACTTACTTACCTAAAAACAATATGACTCGGAGACGGTGTAAAATCCGGGATTCCGCCAATAAGACGTATGAAAAGCCCTTAGACGTAATGCTAGACATTATTTTTGAAGTGAGAAAAGAAAAGAGATGAATGATGTTTTGAGGTAATTTTGTTCCTATGGAGCTCTAGCTCTAGCGGCTATGGGATAGGCCTGACTACTTCCATCTTCAAAGGTCACGATCAAAGTCGCAACCACATTGCCACCAAGGCTTATACCACCTACAGTACAGGCCATCGAGGCCACGCCCCCCGAAGGCGTGGGCACACCCCTAATGTCTTCGCAGCTGATTTTACCGTCTTTGATCTCTAAGTTGTTTATTCTGATGTTTCCCATGTTCTTTACGTTGACCACTAGGATTCCGCTTCCATCACCGCGGTAAACCAGGTCGATGTATTCTACGTTTGCCGCTGGCCTTGTCGAGATCGTTGCCGCGTAGCTGAAGTATAGCTGTGCCAGTAGGATTCCCGCCACGATGGTTATGACTAGGCCGATGAGTATGGCGAGGAGCGGCGACAACCCGCTCTTAGACCTCTCCATAGCTAACATCCTGCTGAACGCGCTCCGACCCTCTATTTAAGTATTCAAAATGGCCAAATGCTTATAATCCGATCAAAGGCTCGCTCGAAAAAACCTCTGTTAAATTTGGCCACTCTAAATGTATCTAGGAGGACGCGCGCCATCTCCAATAATTCAGGTGCCCCGCCGCCCAAGACGATAGGATCCACCTTTCAATTCCGGGCCCTCATAAGGGCAATCCACCTCAAAGCCGAGCTTCATCGCATATCTATGCTTCATGGAGATTGGATATGTGCTGCCTATTTGTATCGCGCTAGAATGTGTCAGTTACCACCTTCACGCCTAATCTGATAATTATGAACATGATCCATCATAAGCCCATCTAATCCACCTTAAAAGCCGGAGAACATGAACAAAGTATGGACTCCAAATCCATACTTGATAATTCTCGAAAATTGATCAAAGATCTGGGAAAACCGTCCCTAATAAAGGGGGCTGATTGTGCCAGAGATTTATTTATCTTAGAAGTCTCCATATACTATATGAAAATGGGGCTGGGGAACGAGAAGCATCGCATGCATATCAAGATGTTTTTTCAGGGGGCATTTCACTCCTTACTCGGTGAGAGCGGCGCCAGGGTCCTAGAATTTCATATGACGAGGATATTGGGATCAGATCCTTACTATGTCCTTTACGACAACCCCAAGGCCTTCTGCGATGGACTGAGGGGCTTCCTCGGATCCGGGGCAAATGCTCTGTTAAAGGTTCTCGCCAAGAAAATCATCAATGAATATCACCTGGAGGACATTAGCCCCGACGAAATTGTCGAGCTCATGGAGAGCGGTAGCAGAGAATCTAGGGAGCGCTTTATTAACCTCATAATCAGCGTTATAAGTGGGGGTGAATGAGCCTTGAATCCAACCGGGATCCCCGGATTCGATGAACTCGTCGGCGGCATCCCGAAGGGAGAATTAGTGATCGTGGCGGGCGGCCCCGGGACCGGTAAAACGATTTTCTCCTCGAGCTTCCTTTACTGGGGCGCGATGAAATACGGTGAACGTGGAGTCTATGTCTCCTTCGCGGAAGATAGAAACGCCTTCATGAGGAATATGCGGGGACTCGGCTTCGATTTTGAGAAGCTGGAGCAGGAGGGCCTCTTCAGGTTCTTAGACTTATTGACCTTAATGGAGGCTGGGACATCGGAGCTCTTCGAGGTCATATTGAACGAGGTCTCCTCATTTGGGGCCCAGCGCCTGGTGATAGACTCCTTGACCGCGATAGTCCAGGGCATGACGAGCCCGAGGGAGCTCAGGGTCTTCTTACACAGCCTACTTTCAAGGATAATGAAGTCCATGAACTGCACGACGATACTGATAGAGGAGGTCCCGGTGGGGAGGCGGCGGATCGGATACGGATTCGAGGAATTCGTGGCCTCGGCCGTCATCCTACTCGAGAGAACACATCTCAAAGACAAGTTCCTGAGAAGGCTGAGGATAATTAAGCTGCGCGGAGCGGAGATACCGAATCCCAGGGCGTGCTTCACCCTCAAAAATGGCTTCAAAGCATTCCCACCCTCCACGATAAAGCTCCCCGAGAAAGCCCTCAAGATCCAGCCATTGCCCGATCCCCCGGGCGCGCACTCGACAGGGATACGGGACTTAGATGAGTTGCTCGGAGGCTATCCGAAGGCCGGATTAGCTTTGCTCGAAGTGGATGCTAGGATAGGTCCCACTCAGCTCAGCCTCATCGTAGACCCGACCATGATCAACGCCCTCCAAAATGGGAAACCCGTAATCCTGATCCCCCCGGTAACCATGGGGCTTGAAAACCTGAAAACCGTCTTCTCCCACTACGGAGCACCGATAGAGGAGTTTGAGGCCGGTCTAAGGATAATTTTGGCTAAGGGTCCGGGCGAGAAATATGGGGCCCCCAACTACCTGATAACGCATAGGGGAGAGAGCTTGGAGATAACTTTGGAGAGGCTCGCATTTACTATCAAGGAGTTGGTTAAGAGGGCCGGCAAGCCCCCAATCTGCATCCTCTCATCCGATGCCCTCGCCTTCCATTATGGATCACAGGGCGTTCTCCAGACATTACATCGCCTAATAGCGGTGGCGAAGGAGACTGATGGATTGATCCTATGTGTGATGGAGTCCACTTTCCCAGAACTAGCACAAAGCCTCCCCCCGCTCTCATCAATATACCTCAGGTTGACGAGAAAACACGGCTGCTTCCTACTCTACGGCGTCAAACCGAGGACTCAGCTCCTCGCCGTTGAGGCAGACATCTCCGATGGCAACCTCGTGACAAGGCTCACGCCGATCCTATAGCAATCTAACGGAGGTGACGGTAAAACTCTATTGGGGAGAGCTCGATGTATTCCCCTGAATTCTCGACTATGTGTCTCCTTATGTCGAGGCAGAGGTCGCACTTTGAGATGTAGCCATCGGACTTCTCGATGTAGTTAAACTCCTTCACCGCGAACTCATATAACTCTCCCAAGCTATTCATCAAAGCCCCAAGTATGGGCCTCTCATCTAAGTCTATTCCCTTTTCCAGGAGTTCGTCGAGATTCCGCGCATCCCCAAGCGAAATCCCCCCGCAATATCCAGTAATGTAGTTTCCATAGTTGTCGATGTGGGTGTGCCATCCCCTGAGCAGCTCCCCCCTACAATTCTCCTCCAGGAAGTATTTCGCGGGATATTTCATGAAGAGACCGCGAAGCCTATAACACGCCCTCCCCATTGGGAGGAGCTCGACATATCTTAATCCTGAAAGCCCAGCGGTCTCCATGTACCGGTTAAAGTTCATAGTCCCCCGTAGGCCGAGCCGCTGGAATTGATGGTGGAAGACCTCTTGATAGATCATCAAGTTTCCGCCGAAGATTCTTCCACCGATCTCGATGGCCATTTTAGTCCTCTCAAAGGGAACGTACTCCAAGATGAATGGGTTCACGCTTACCAAGACGCCGTCCAGCCCCGCCTCCTTAAGCATCCTAAACTTTTCCCCAGTTGAAGCGTCATCGATGCACCAGAAGGCATTTGTCTCAACGAAGGCTGAGGGCAACCCGTAATCCTTAACGATCTCGATGGCGCGGAGGAGGAGATCGAAGTTCAGGAATGGCTCTCCACCCGTCAAGTGTATGCCGTAATTTATTCCAACATCCCATCTTCCACCGGGGGCGGGAACCACTTTATCTGAGAGCTGCGAGATTATGCGAGAGAGATCCGGCTCGGAAATCCAATCCGCCCTCCACCTCGGCGAAGAAGCATACATACAGTGCCTACACTCGCTGTTACACTTGTATGAGAGTAATATGCCGCATGAGACCGGCCTAGGAGGATAAACCTTAACCATCTACCACCCGCTCCCGTTTACCGCTTAATATTGTCCATCACAAATGAATATGCTCCTTAATTCCTGAGAGAAGATGGTGGCCAAGAGCGCGGCCCTAACATAAAAACTTATAAGAAATTACAGCTCAGATCCTCCTGACTAAACACCCATTTTTGCAAAAATGGTGCCCCTATTTTTGCAAAAATGATATATACATGAGGCTACGTAATTTCTATGTAAAAATGTGTAGGAGGGGTAAGGATCGGATGACGGCTTACGCCTTTTTCTTTAAAGGGGTCCTTGAAAGGGTTCTGGGAAGAAGTTCGCTGGCGGTCCTAGAATATCAGCTCTCGAAGAGGGTCGCGGGAGCCGATCCATACGAGCTTTTGCTCAAGAACCCTCAAGATTTCTGCAGAGCTCTGGCCCACATCTTCGGAGCTAGTGGAAGCTGCATATTCCTAAGGCTCGTCTTCAAGTACATCATAGATGAGTATGCTTTAACTGGATGGAACCCAGATGAATTGGCGAAGGCCCTCGTACATGGAGGGGGCGAGGCGAAACAGATTCTCCTAAGCTTCTTGGAGAATCTGCCGATAATAGAGAATGAGTGCGTTCAGGTTGGTGAGTCAATAAAATGGCGGTAAAGTCTTAAACTGGGCCATAAGGTTAGTAAGCTTAGAGGGGTGAGGGATGGAGGAAGTAAAGAAGGTCGTTGAGGCGTTGATGCATGTGGGGCCCCGCTTCTCAGACATCTCTAGGGCGACAGGGGTCCCTGTCTCCACCGTCAGATATATCCTGTTGAAGAAGCTGCCGAAGCTTGGGCTATCTGTACGAGCCTCAATAAACTACGGGGCCCTGGGACTCCAGCGATACCTAATAGAATTTAGGAGCAACTACCCACCCCACTACATATCAAGAATAATGGACCTGCTCGGGGAATCAATGTATCTAGACTATTACACCTATTCGATGACTCATAAGAAGTTTTTTGCGATATTTGCGGTACCGCCAAAATATGAAAAGAGCTTCTTAGAACTTCTACGGGCTATGGAACTCCTTAAGCTAATAGATAACGTTGAAGTAGAGAAGCTCGCCTACATGAGGCTCCTGCCATTCATGGGCGAGTTCTTTGACTTCTCAAGAGGGGTCTGGTCTCAAGATTGGACAAACAGATTGATGCGCCGAGAAGTTCAAGAAGTAATTGAGTATCCGGATCCGAGACCCAAGATAGATAAGATCGATTTGATGATGCTCGCAGAACTTCAAAAGCAAGTGATACCCCTCAAGTATAATCGATTCGTCGAAAAGTTTAAGCTCAGCCGCCAGACGATAAG